>NC_011979.1:1808571-2110000 GCF_000022265.1 Geotalea daltonii FRC-32 | reverse complement strand
TATGAGGACGTTTGATAGATGGGAACCGCCCTGGATAACGTCGCTGAATCAGGCGACTGCCCGGCATGCAGAGTGAGGGTATCAAAGTTAAATTTTGTTTCAGGCATTTTCATTCCCCCTTGTGAAATAGTATCAAAAAGTTTTACCATAAAAATCTATAGAATAGATTCTTTTTTGCGTTCCTTTTCATCTATCGAGATACTACAGATTGCTTCTGCCTCTTCCATACATTTCCGTCAAAGCCTTGAGCCGTTTGGCCACGCCATTGTCCAGCATCTCCGCAGAAAATCGCCATGACCAATTGCCTCCCGCTACACCGGGAATATTCATGCGCGCTTCGCTGTCCAGACCTAATATGTCCTGTAGCGGGAAGATGGCCATATCAGCTACCGATGCCAGGGTAGATCTGACAAAATCCCAGCTGATGTTCTCGGCCCCGATATTGAGATAGCAAAGTATATCCTGTTTTTCTTTTTCCTTAAGTAAAGCAAACCAGCCGGATGTCGTGTCATTGTCATGGGTTCCGGTATAGACGGCGCAGTTCTGCACGTGATTGTGGGGCAGATACGGATTCGATGGTCCGGAGCCGAATGCAAACTGAAGGATTTTCATTCCGGGAAATCCGAACTTGTCCCTGAGTGCCTCCACCTCGGGCGTTATGACCCCCAGGTCTTCGGCAATAAGCGGAACTGGACCCAACTGGCTGGCCAGGGCATAAAAGAGTGCATCGCCCGGCCCCTTGATCCAACGTCCGTTTTTTGCCGTTTTTTCTCCCGCCGGCACCTCCCAGTAAGCTTCAAATCCACGGAAGTGATCTATCCTGACCCGGTCGTAAAGAGACAAATCATTTCGCACCCGTGCCACCCACCAGCTAAAACCTTCTTCGGCAACCCTTTCCCAGTTGTAAAGGGGATTGCCCCACAGCTGACCGGTCTTGCTGAAATAATCGGGGGGGACGCCGGCAACCAGCGTTGGTCTTCCCTTTTTGTCCAGGTGAAACAGGTGAGGATTGGCCCATACATCGGTTGAGTCAAAGGCAACAAAAATGGGCATATCGCCGATGATCTCGATATGCCTGTCGTTGGTATAGGATTTGAGGCGCTGCCATTGCCGGAAAAACTGCCATTGCATGTATTTATGTTCACCGATGGCCGTTCCGAGCTTTTCTGAGTGTTCTGCCACGGCTTCAGGCTTGCGCAGGGCAATATCTTCCGGCCAGTCGCACCAGCTTTTGCCGGAGTAGTGCTCCTTGAGCGCCATAAACAGCGCATGGTCATGCAGCCAGAAGGTATTGTCGCAGAAATACCAGAAATCATCTTTACGCCGCTGGTCAGCTGTTTCAAAAAAGCGAGACGCAGCTTTACGCAGGACACCAAGTTTATACGGCTGAACCAGACTATAATCTACACGCCCGCTTGGCAGGTTTGGCTTCAGGTCCTTGGAATCCACATCGCCGTCATCAATAATTGATTCCAGTGAAATGAGCAATGGATTGCCGGCAAATGCAGAATAGCAGGAATAGGGAGAGTTCCCATAGGCTGTCGGTCCCAAGGGCAATATCTGCCACATTGTCTGGCCAGCCTGCTGCAAAAAATCTACAAATCTGTACGCATCCGCACCCAGAGAACCGATACCGCCTGGTCCCGGCAAAGAAGACGGATGAAGGAGGATGCCGCTTTTTCTTCTTCGTTGCATAATCTGACCCCGCTACAAAATTGACTGGTGTCAACTATGCCATAAAGCTGCTATAATGCAATTCCGTTTCAGGAGATATAACTTGTGGCGGGGAAACAGGGAAGGAAGGAATATCTGTTATGGAAACCATCAAGACAGCATTGTTTGAAACTCTTTTGGAAAGCGCAGTTCCCAATGAATCAGGCGGGTTCACCTTCACCCTGGAAGGGGAAATTTACCAGATCAAGGACACGCTGGAAATATCCAGGATAGCCCAGAATCATGGCTACATAATTATCTATTGAACAGAATTCAGGATCTCGTCCACCTTACGTCCGTCAAGTGATTCAGCCTCAAGCAGAGCACTCGCCAAAGCATCCAGTTTTTTTCTGTTGGAAGTTACCAACTCTTCGGCTTTTAACTCTGCTTCCTTTATTATGGCAGCTATCTCCTGGTCAATAAGCCAGGCCATCTGTTCGGAAAAAGATTTTTCCTCTGCTAGCTTGCGGCCTAAAAAGGGATGTTCCTCTCCCCGGCTATAGATAACAGCTCCGATCTTTTCGCTCATGCCCCACTGACAGACCATCTTTTCCGCAAGCTGGGTCACCGTCTTCAGGTCACTTTGGGCGCCGGTTGAAATATCATTGAAAACCAGCCGCTCGGCCACCCTCCCCCCCAAAGCCACGCATAGCCTGTTGGTGAGATAGGCCTTGGGATAATGATAGCGGTCATCCTCCGGCAGTTGCTGGGTAAGCCCGAGAGCCATGCCATGGGGAATTATCGTCACTTTGTGCACAGGGTCCGTGCCAGGTAGAAGCTTTGCCACCAGGGTATGGCCTGCCTCATGGTAGGCGGTAATATTCTTTTCGTGGTCCGAAATTACGATCTTCCGCTCTCCCCCCATCAATATCTTGTCCAAGGCCCTCTCCAGATCATCCATGGAAACAGTCTTGGAATTTTGACGAGCCGCCTGGATTGCCGCCTCATTAATCAGGTTTTCCAAGTCGGCCCCAGTCATGCCCGGAGTTCCTCTGGCAATTATGGAAAGATCCACCTGTGGGTCCAGCCGAATCTTTCTTGCATGGACCTTCAAGATCTGCTCGCGGTCACGCAGATCGGGACGATCAATCACCACGTGACGATCAAACCGCCCAGGCCTGAGCAGGGCAGGATCAAGTACATCTGGACGGTTGGTTGCAGCAATGACGATAACTTCCTCATGTGGATCAAAACCGTCCATTTCGGAAAGAAGCTGATTGAGGGTCTGTTCTCTCTCGTCATGGCCACCACCAAAGCCGGCGCCACGGCTTCTACCGACAGCATCCAGCTCATCGATAAAAACAATGCTCGGCGCGGCCTTTTTGGCATTGCTGAAGAGGTCACGCACCCTGCTGGCACCAACACCGACAAACATCTCTATGAACTGAGAAGCAGAAATGCTGAAAAATGCCACACCGGCCTCTCCGGCGACGGCCCGTGCCAACAACGTTTTGCCGGTACCTGGCGGCCCGACCAGGAGTATACCTTTGGGAACCTTTCCACCAATATCCTGGAAACGTTTCGGATTCTTCAGATAGTCCACCATCTCCTTCAGCTCCTGCTTGCTGTTTTCCATGCCGGCCACATCTTCAAAGGTGACATTGATCCTTTCACCACTCACATACATCCTTGCTCCGGATTTGGCAAAGCCCCCCATCATGGCTCCCGGCCCCTGTCCTTTGACCCCTCTCATCATCAGCCACCAGATTCCTATGATCAGAAGCCACGGCAGTATATAGATCAACACGCTGGCAAATGAAGAAGTCTCTGTGGAAACTGCCGTTACATCGACCTTTTTTTCTGCAAGTTCCGGCATCAGTGTCGGATCGGCCATAGCGGGCAACACCGTCTTAAAGGCCGACACCTGGCGCGTCACCTCTTTCCCCTGAAGATTCTCCACCAGATTGATCTTGTTGCGAAATGTGCCCCGCAAGTTAACCCCTTTTATGGTTACCTTATTGACATTATCCGCAGCCAGCTCGTTTCGGAAGCGACTGTAAGAGACGCTTAATTCCTGTTCTGCCCCCTGATTGGCAAGGTTGTAGAAAAAATTGAAAAAAACAACCAATACCAGCATTAACACAACCGGTTTCCACACAGAAGACCCCATGAACGGCTCCTTGCATTTTATTCTGATGTAAAAATTGTTTACATTTGGAGTTCCGGACCACTAGATAACAGCTTACCCAGTACCGGCGGTTTTACAAGCAAAACAAGCCCCCAGCTGGCTTATCGGCAAATCCCATGCATCAGATACCTGCCACGGCCAAAGGATGCCCCTTTCCCAATATTGAAATACTGGCCAAGCAGTAAAAACGGGTAAAAGATATCCATATCTCCGGAAAAAGCAGTTCTACCCATAATGCCGCTCAGCCTCGCCCCCGGCGTGGCCACTTTCCACTCAGTCCAGGCCAACTCCGATTCTATCGTTTCAACATGGTAGCTTTGTTCTGCCAGCCATTTGAAATCATAATTCATTTCAACTCCGCCATAATAATAGGCAAGAGAAGAAACTCGCCTGAACAATGCGCGGATGAAAGTGGAAAAGGACATTTCCCGCATGGCATGGCCCTGCCGGAACAAAATAACTGGAGTAACGAAGGTGACTTCGATCATACCTGAAATATGTTGGCAGTTATTCTGCAACTCTTCTGCGGAAAAAAGAAATAAGCGGTCATGATGCATTTCTCCCAGCTCCCCCATTATCAGATAGCGGTTCCCCATGTAGTCTTCGGATTCCGCTTTTACCAGAGCAGCAAAACCCGAGTAGACAGAGGACACACAATGAATGAAGTGCTGGTAGTATTCAGCTGCGGATCCAATCAATACGACCGCCATCTCGACGGTCATACCTTTGTTGGGCAGATCAGGCACGAGTGGGATATGGAAGACAAAGGGCAAAGAAGGTTTCTGGTACCTTTTCAAGGCCAATGGGTCTGCGGACAGAGACTGTGAGAAAATACCAGGATAACAACATTCTTCTCCGCTCCGGCAGCCGTAGCAACTTGTTTGGCAGCAGTTTATATTTTGACGAAAGACGCTCTCAAATACATTCTTCAAATTAAAGAAGGCATATCGTCCGCGAATGTCTCTTTGCAGCCGAAGTGTAATAACAATTTTGGTAAAGGTCAGAGCCATTCCTGTCTCGATGAGGGTTAAATTTACTCTCTATAACAACCATGTGGTAAAAGAATTGTCAAAAATAAACTAAAATTTGCAACTTTTTTTTCGTCAGTACTTATGCTTCTTGACAATAATGAACTTTCCACTATGATTAGCAACAATTTATATTATGGAGGACACATGAAAAAACTCCTCACCGCCATACTCTGCACAGTCCTGTTGGGAGGAATTGCCATTGCCCAGACCGGCGTAAAGCAGAAAAGACCAAAGGTATATGAATATGGCAGCCTTCTTGTTTTACCACTGTCCGGCGTTAAACCGGCAATGCCTCCGGCTGTTTTCGATCACTGGGTCCACAGGGCTAAGTATACCTGCAGGCTTTGTCACGCCGATATCGGCTTTTCCATGAAACGCGGGGCAACTGATATCAGGGCCGCCGATAATATGCGCGGCTACATGTGCGGCACATGCCATGACGGAAAAAGAGAGTATGAAGGGCGGAAGATTTTCAGGTCCTGCTCGCTGGAAAAAACTGGTGTCCATGATCAATATTGCGATAAATGCCATGAGAAGGAAAAAAATGAGGCCAAGGCGGATGGATTCTTTCGCTTCAGTGACAACCTGCCCAAAGAGCGTCTCGGCAATGGCATAAACTGGGAAAAAGCTGAAAGCGACGGTTATATCACTCCCATTGATTTTCTGGACAAAGTGTCCATAAAACGTGCGCCTCTGGCCGTGCAGAAAGATTTTGCCCTGGAAGCAAAGGTAAACGAACTGCCTGACATCATCTTTTCCCACAAAAAACATACCTTCTGGAACGGCTGCGAAGTCTGCCATCCAGAGGTGTTTGCCGGGATCAAAAAAGGAATGACCAAATATTCCATGGCAGAAATAAACGAAGGGAAGTACTGCGGCCTCTGCCATACAACCGTGGCTTTTCCATTACAGGACTGTCAGCGCTGCCACAGCACACTGCCTCAGAAGTCCTGATACCCATTACAGCGGACGCAAAAAGGGCGGATCCAAAAGATCCGCCCTTTTTTATTGGTGAAGCTGTCATTATGTTCTTACTTAAACTGAGCCTTCAGGTACTCCCTGTTCAGCCTGGCAATGAATTTGACATCGATCCCTTTGGGGCAGGCTGCCTGACACTCATAGTGGTTGGAGCAGTTGCCGAATCCACATTCCTGCATTGTCTCAACCATTGCCTTGACACGGGCAGCGGCCTCAACTTTTCCTTGAGGAAGAGCAGCCAACTGGGCCACCTTGGCTGATGTAAAGAGCATTGCCGAACCGTTGGGGCAGGCGGCGGCACAGGCACCACAACCAATACATTCGGCTGCGTCCATGGCATAATCCGCATCAGGCTTGGGCACCAGCACAGCATTACCGTCAGGCACACCACCGGTGTGGCAGGAGGTGTAACCGCCGGCCTGGATGATTGTGTCATAAGCGCTACGGTCGACGACCAGGTCTTTGATGATGGGGAACGCAGTGGCACGCCACGGCTCGATAAAAATCGTATCCCCGTCCTTGAACTTCCGCATATGAAGCTGGCAGACAGTGGTTCTTTCCTGGCCGCCATGGGGAACACCGTTGACCACCTGAGAACACATACCACAGATTCCCTCACGGCAGTCGTGATCGAAAACGATCGGCTCTTTTCCTGATTTGATGAGGTCTTCGTTGACCACATCGATCATTTCCAGAAAGGAGTGGTGCTCGGTTATTCCCTTGGCGGTGTAGGTTTCGAACTTGCCGGGATCATTAGGTCCCTTCTGCCGCCAGACATTAAGAGTCAGAGTCATGGTTTTGTGATCGCTCATTATTTATAACTCCTTACCGCAAGATGTACGTTCTCGAACTTGAGTGGCTCCTTGTGGAGTTCCGGAACCGCGCCGTCCCCTTTGTATTCCCAGGCCCCGACATAGCAGTAGTTCTCGTCATCACGCTGGGCCTCGCCGTCCTCAGTCTGAAACTCAGTCCGGAAGTGGCCACCGCAGGACTCGTTGCGATGGTGGGCGTCACGGCAAAGAAGTTCGCCAAACTCAAGGAAATCGGCGGTACGGCCGGCATTCTCAAGATCCTGATTGAAATCTGCACCGGAGCCGGTAACCTTGACATTCTTCCAGAACTCCTCGCGGAGGGCAGGGATTTTCTTCAGGTTTGTTTCGAGGCTTTCTTTGCTGCGGGCCATACCACAGTTTTCCCACATGAGGGAACCAAGTTCACGCATGAATTCGGAAACGGTCTTCTTGCCATTGACTGAAAGAAGCTTTTTGGTGTTATGCTGCACGTCTTCAATGGATTTTTTGAACTCGGCGTTGTCGGTGCCGACCGTGCCGGGCTTAACAGTAGCAAGGTAGCCACCGATGGTGTAAGGGATGACGAAGTAGCCGTCAGCCAGACCCTGCATGAGCGCGGAAGCGCCAAGGCGGTTTGCACCGTGGACGGAGAAGTTTGCCTCGCCTAGGACAAAGAGGCCAGGAATGTTGCTCTGCAGGTTGTAATCTACCCAGAGACCGCCCATGGAGTAGTGGGGTGCCGGATACATACGCATCGGCCGTTTGTAGGCATTCTCATCGGTGATCTTCTCATACATTTCAAAGAGGTTGCCATAACGCTCCTTGATGGTATTCTCTCCAACCCGTTTGATGGAGGAGGAGAAATCCAGGTACACACCGCGGCCACCGGGGCCGACGCCGCGGCCGTCGTCGCATTGCTCTTTTGCAGCACGGGAAGCGATGTCACGGGGAGCCAGGTTACCGAAGCTCGGGTATTTACGCTCCAGATAGTAGTCGCGATCCTCTTCTGCTATCTCGTTGGGATGCTTGCCCAGGTCTTCCTTCTTCTTCGGTACCCAGCAGCGACCGTCGTTACGAAGGGATTCGGACATGAGGGTCAGTTTTGACTGGTAATCGCCGGCCTGTGGGATGCAGGTGGGGTGAATCTGGGTATAGCAGGGGTTGGCGAAGAATGCGCCTTTTTTGTAAGCTTTCCAGTTTGCCGTGACAGAGCAGCCCATGGCATTGGTGGAAAGATAGAAAACGTTGACGTAACCTCCGGTTGCAAGACATACGGCATCAGCCGCATAGGACTCCAACTCACCGGTAATCAGGTTACGGCAGGTAATGCCTTTTGCAACACCGTCCACAACAACCAGATCAAGCATTTCGCGACGGTTGTACATCTTCACCGTGCCAGCCTTGATCTGGCGGGAAAGTGCAGAGTACGCGCCAAGAAGGAGCTGCTGACCTGTCTGGCCTCGGGCGTAAAAGGTACGCGAAACCTGGGCACCACCGAAGGAGCGGTTGTCAAGGTAACCGGCGTAATCACGTGCAAAGGGCACGCCTTGGGCAACGCACTGGTCGATGATATTATTGGATACCTGGGCAAGACGCCAAACGTCAGCCTCACGGGCACGGAAGTCGCCACCTTTGATGGTGTCGTAAAAGAGTCTGTAGATAGAGTCGCCGTCATTGGGATATGCCTTTGCAGCATTGATTCCGCCTTGAGCCGCGATGGAGTGGGCGCGGCGCGGGCTATCCTGGTAGCAGAAAGCCATAACGTTGTAACCAAGTTCGCCCAAAGATGCAGCAGCAGCGCCACCGGCCAGACCGGTACCCACCATGATAACCGTATACTTTCTCTTATTGGCGGGATTGACCAGCTTCAGATCAAAGCGGTGCTTGTCCCATGTTTTTTCAATCGGTCCTTGCGGACATTTTCCGTCGAGTATCACTATGAACCCCCTAAAGTTTCAATAATCCGGTTAAGATGACCAATGGAATGGAGACGTATCCTACCAGCAGAATGCCGGATATAACCTTGCCGACAGTAGAGAAGACAGGACGAGTCTTGTCATTGTTCCAGCCCATTGTCTGCAAGAAGCTCTGGATGCCATGGCTGAGATGAAGGAAAAGAATAACCATTGCAGCAGCATAGATGAGAGCAATAAGGCCCTTCTGGAAGCTGAGTACGACCATCTTGAACACGTCAGGTCTCTGCAGTGCATCAAAGTTGGCGGCAACTCCAGCAGAGATTTCAGGATTGGTAATATGAAGAGTGAAATGAAGCAAGTGATAGATGACGAATGCGCCAATCAAGATGCCTGTCCAGATCATGTTCTTTGAAGCGAAAGTTGCTTTCAGATGATTCTGTACTGCATACCCCTTTGCATTGGCCTTGTTGTTCTCGAGGGTAACCTGAATGCCATAGATGATGTGGATAGCCACAGCGGTCAGCATCACCAGCCTGAAAATCCAGACCAGGGGTGGCAGGTCATGAAGATGCTTCGCATATGCGTTGATTCCGTCGGCACCCAGAAAAATTGAGGAGTTGCCGATCATATGGACGATTACAAAAATGATCAGCAACTGACCAGTAATCGACATCAAAATCTTTCTTCCCACAGAGTTTTTAAAAAATTCCATAATTTAGTCCCTTTGAATGAATTGGAAAAGAGTTACTGAGGGGTATGAGGAACCCTTTTGCTAAATTGCCGGGCATCCCTTTCTATCCGTTTTTAAATCGCAGCCGGAAGAAATGGAAACGTGAACTACGAAGGGGGTGCGCGCCATTCTGTGCCGGTGAGCATAACCTACCTCCTTCTAAATAAATTAAAAAACAATGGACAATGTACTTAATCGGACAAAATATTAAAAATTTATAATACTTAGGAAATGTATACTGTATACTAAACGTCGTTTTATAAAAAAGCAACCAAAATTATCCCTTTTTAACAGCTATTTTTTCTCTGCGACCCGTTGTCTGGTTGCATTTTAGCAGCCATTCTGTTAATTCAATTAGGTATTTAAATTAGTTACCCGGAAGTGATAAATGACAATGTTCACGCTTATAAAAAAAGACTCAAAAACCGCTGCCAGACGCGGTCAACTGACAACCCCCCATGGCACGATAGAGACCCCTATCTTCATGCCTGTCGGCACCCATGCCGCAATGAAGGCAATGACTCCTCAGCAGGTCAAGGAAACCGGTGCCCAGATCATTTTGTCGAATACCTACCATCTTCATCTTAGACCTGGCGAAAGCCTGGTGGAAAAAGCGGGGGGCCTGCACAGGTTCATGGCCTGGGAAGGACCGATCCTCACGGATTCCGGCGGTTTCCAGGTTTTCTCTCTGCCCAACAAGCGTATAACTGATGATGGGGCCTATTTCAAGCATGAAATAACAGGAGAAGAAGTCTTTCTCGATCCGGCCAAGGCCATTGCCATCCAGGAGGCACTGGGAAGCGACATCATCATGGCCTTTGACGAATGCATTCCCTACCCGTGCGACAAGCGGTATGCTGATCAATCGACCCAAAAAACCATTAGATGGGCGGAGGCATGTAAAAAAGCCCAGACGAGAAAGGACCAGGCGCTGTTCGGCATAGTGCAGGGGAGTGTCTTTGAAGACCTGCGGGAGATGTGCGCGAAAGAACTTGTTGGAATGGATTTCCCGGGCTACGCTATCGGCGGCGTCTCAGTAGGTGAAGGACTGGAGCTGCTGAAGAAAGTGGTCGCCATGACCGCACCATTTCTGCCGGAGGACAAACCTCGCTACCTGATGGGAGTCGGTCTCCCCGAAGACATCCTGGAGAGCGTGGAGCGAGGAATGGACATGTTCGACTGCGTCATACCCACCCGCTATGCAAGGAGCGCCACCCTCTTCACCAACAGGGGCAAGATCCGCCTCACCAACAAGAACTACCGACGGGATTTCTACCCCATAGATCCCAACTGCAGCTGCTATGCATGCCGTAACTTCACCCGTGCCTATATCCACCACCTGTTTAACGCCAATGAGGTGCTCTCGGCAATACTTGCCAGCATCCACAATGTTCATTTCTACCTGGAAATGATGGCAGGTATTCGCAAAGCCATTGAAGAGGATCGTTTCCCCCAGTTCAAGCAGGAGTTCCTTGCAAGCTACCTGAAAGGAAAGTAAGGTACAAAAGAGCCCGTTTTCACGGGCTCCGATTGCTGCCTGAGTCACCAATGCAGACACCTCATCTCCATCGCGCCATCCCCGGCCGTCCTTCCTCCCGCTGTTCCATTTCACGGTCATGGCGACCCCGGTGGTCACAATCGCCATCCCGGTCGCTGGAGCGCTCTCCATAGGCCACCATGTCCCCTTGCCGCCACTGCCCGTAGGAGCGAATGCGCTCAATCCTCTGCCTGCGCAGTTCCCATGGGAGATCCCGGAAGCTTTGGGCAACCCATGGTCCACGACCGCTGCGCGCCTTCAGCCAGTAACCGTCACGGAACAGGTAATAGCTGTTCCCTACGCGGCACAGGTCGTAAGGAACGCCAACAGCCACCTGGAATCCCAACCGCTCAGGGTAGACGAATCTGATCCGCTCTACCGCCGGATACTCGATCACCACCGGGGTAGGCACCGGCTCCCCATAGGCATATTCCCTGACGCTCGCTGTCCGGTACCGGTCCCCCAGGTGGATGTTCAGACCCACCCCCACATTTCCCGCGTGGGCTGTCGCGCCGCCGAAAATAACCACCACCGCCAATAACTGACTTGCCATCAATTTTTTCATGTCTCTCTCCTTGAGCGGTATTCGTTACCGATGAGTCGAGGTTATCCCTGTTAAAGTCCGTTTTCTACGGACATCTATAGCAATTCGACCCGATGTCGGGTCCATACCGGCCCGGCCGGTCCCCTTCCGCAATCCCTTAAATCCTCTAAAATCAGTCACTTGAAACTCCACTGGGAATTCGCCCGAAAATGACGCACTTGCAGCTGCAATCACCGCCATGATAAGGTGGGCTGGAATAAAGTGAAACGGAGAGACTCCATGAACGAAGGAAAAAAAGGCTTTGACCGACTGATCGAGATAATGCGGAGACTGCGGGCTCCCGGTGGGTGTCCCTGGGATGCGGAACAGACCCACGAGTCCCTCAAGCGCTACCTGGTGGAGGAATGTTATGAGGTATTAGAGGCGATTGACGCAAAGGATCCCGTCAACCTGAAAGAAGAATTGGGCGATCTCATGCTGCAGCCGGTTTTCCATGCGGCCATTGCCGAGGAATGCGGCGAATTCACCATTGACGACGTGCTGGATACCGTCAACGAAAAACTGATCCGCCGCCACCCCCATGTGTTTGGCGATCAGATCGTAAAAAGCGCCGACGAACAGGTGGCGAACTGGGAGCGAATCAAGAAAGCGGAGAAAGGCGAAGAGCGGAAATCAGCACTGTCGGGCATCCCCCCTCACCTGCCGGCGCTGATGAAGGCCCACAAGGTCACCGAAAAAGCTGCCCGGGTGGGATTTGACTGGGAATATACGGATCAGGTCTTTGCCAAGGTGCTTGAAGAGCTCCATGAATTTCAGGAGACCCTGGCCGATGGGAATCAGGAGCGAATGGAGGCGGAACTGGGGGATCTGCTGTTCGCCATTGTCAATCTTGGTCGGTTCCTATCCCTTGATACGGAGGAAGCACTGCGAAAAACCATTAATCGTTTTATTTGCCGCTTCAACCACATCGAAGACACCCTCCATGCATCGGGAGTGACCATGCAGGAAGCAAGCCTGGAAGAAATGGACAAGCTCTGGGAGGAGGCAAAAAGAAAAGAACGGGGGGAGGGGAAACAATAATTGTTACGATTTTTCAACGTTGTAACAGATTTTCCACAAATTCTGTGGATAATCTGTGAATAAACTTGTGGACAAAACCATAAATTGATACTTTTCAAAGCCTTTCTGCAATCTGCATATTTTTTACGCAGTGTTTTTTCCACCATAAAAACAATTATTTACCACTTCATCATGCTTTTTTTTACAATGTAAACATCATTCTGATGCTGATGGAAAATTTTCCAGAATCTATTTATCTGCATGTTTATAACAATAATTAAGCAAAACCCATTTTTACGACACCACCCGCCCCTTCGCATCCAGCGAAATTCCTTCCATCATCAAGAGGATCCTTTTCGAGGAGATGCCTCCGGCAGCAGAATACCCTGTCATTGTGCCTGAAGCTCCCACGATGCGATGACAGGGTATGATGATGGGCAAAGGATTGCGGGCCATGGCAGTACCAACGCCCCTTGCGGCCCCCTTGCATCCCATTTCGGCAGCGACCTGCGCGTAGGTTTTGACGCATCCATAGGGAATGGCAGCAACCAATTCGTAGACGCGGGTCTGGAAGGGAGTGAATCCGGTCTTGTCCAGTTCCAGGGGGAACTCCACCCGCTCTCCGGCAAAGTATCGCTGCAGAAGGGCGGCACATCTTTCCGTCAATTCATTGCTGCAGCGTGTTCCGGGATGAAGCTTCCCGATATGGGCATGCATTTCAGCCCTATTTCCCCCGGCAAAAGGAAGAAAAACCTCAATGAGGCCGGCAGCACCGGCCACGACGCCCCCCGAACCCATGGGGGAGCTGTACAGGGAGAAATATTGCGCCGATGGCCTGGCTGGTTTTCTCATCGTTTCAAAACCTTCCGGCGCACGAGCCGTGTTGCCTCGCGGGCCTCTTCGCACCGCAGCAGATGGGCAAAGGCATAGTATAGAATAATTCCCGCAGCAACCGCACCGCCCAGGACAAGGCCCTTGGATATTTTGTTCCCATGCCTGGACCAGTCCGCAAGGGTCATGAACCAGTAAACGGCAAAGGCCATGGGAACAGATGCCACAGCGGCCTTCCCCGCCGCGACCAGGATGCTTTTCCCGCCGAAGGAACCAATCTTTTTCCGCAGAAACCAGATAAGCAGCACCATGTTACCAAGGGCGGAGAGGCTGGAAGCCAGCGCCAACCCGCCGTGTCTGAGCGGCCCCATTAGCAGCAGACTGAAGCAGAGATTTAGAATAAAGGCGATAAAAGCAGTCACCACAGGAGTTCTGGTGTCTTTCAAGGCATAAAAGGCGGGCACCAGCACCCTGACCATGGCCACAAAGGAAAGCCCCAGGGAATAGTAAAGAAGGGCCACGCCGCACTGCTCTGCCTTTGCGTAATCGAAGGCGCCCCCCATGAAAAGTAGGGAAAAAATTGGGGTGGAACAAAGCATCAAGCCTGCCATGGCAGGAATGGTGATAAAGAGGGTCAGTTTCAGGCCAAAGGCCAGGGATTCCTTCAACGCCTCCATATCGCCGGCAGCAGCCTGCCTGCTCATGGAGGGAAGCACCGCCTGGGCCACCGAAACCGTGAAAATCCCCTGGGGAAATTCAAAAAGCCGCTGGGCATAGTAGAGGTAGGAAACGCTCCCCTGGGGAAGGTAGGAGGCCAGGATCGCCCCCACGGTAATGTTCAGGTAATAGACACCGACGCCGAATATGGACGGCCCCATGAGAAGGGCGATCCGGCGCACTGCCGGATGGCGGAAGTCGAAGCGGAGGCGGATGGGAAACCCTTTGCGGTAGAGAACCGGCAATTGCAGGAGCAGTTGCAGCAATCCGCCGAGCAAAACACCGACGGCAAGAGATACGATGGGCACCTGGAAGCGGCTGTGCAGAAAAACAGCGCAGAGAATGACGGAAATATTGAGGAAAACCGTGGAGATGGCGGGGGTGAAAAAATGGCGTACGGTGTTCAATATCCCCATGCACAGGGCAACCAGGCTGACCAGGAATATATAGGGAAACATCAGCCGGTTGAGAAGGATGGTCAGCTCCAGCTTGGAGGGCTCGGCCTTGAAGCCGGGAAACATGAGATTGACGATCAGCGGGGAAAAGACGACCCCAAGCAGGGTGACGACGGCCATGACAACAATCAGCAGAGTAAAGCAGACATTGGCCAGCGCCCGGGCCTCTTCCTCCCCCTTCTGGGTGTACCATTCGGAAAAAGTCGGCACAAAGGCAGAGGTAAGAGCACCCTCGGCAAAAAAGCGCCGCAGCATGTTGGGGATCTGGTAGGCGGCAATAAAAGCATCGGTGGCAAAACCGGCACCGAACAGCCGCGACTGCACCATGTCTCGCACCATGCCCATGATGCGCGAGAGGATGGTGGCGAAACCGAGCACCCCGGCGGCCCTGACGATGTTTTTTTTCTCGGACATCGCTCCTACTACTCCCCCAGCAACCGGAAATACTCTTCCCGGCACCAGTTCTCCACCTGCACCATGGCGCGGAAGGCTTCGCCGAAATCGCGGCCGGTGGTAAAGACCCCATGGCCGTATACAATGGCCTTGCCAGGTGTGCCGATCACCGGCGGCACCCTTTTGGCCAGGCCGCCTGCGCCGATTTCGCCGGCCACCACCGGGGTGTCGCCGAGAAAGCGGACCTTGGGACAGTCTTTCCAGCAGTCCTTGATCCTGCAGCCTTTTTCTGCGCAGCGCATGCTCATGACCACGGCGAACTTGGGATGACCGTGGAGGATGACCGCCGTGCCGGTCTCATCGTAAATGCGCCGGTGGGCCAGAAGCTCGCTGGAGGCGGTGATGCCGGTGGTAGAGGAATTGTCCATGGGGACCGGATCGATGCATCCGGCCAGTTCATCCAGGCTGGCGGCGGTCTGGGAGATATAGATGACATCACCATCCCGGACCGAGATGTTGCCAAAGAAGGAATCCACCAGCCCCCGCTCCACCGTGTAGCGCCCCACCCGCTCCACTTCCGCTAGAATCGCCTCGCCGCCGATGAGTGGCGCTTCCGCAAAACTCAGTCCTTCTGCAGTCAGGGTATGCAGCCAGCTGCGCCGGAACTCCGTGAATGCCGCTTCTTCGTCGGAAAAGATAAAACCCCGATCCAGCACATCTTGCAGATATTTGACAAAAGTCGAATGAAAAACCGAGGAATAGTTGATATAGGCCTGTTCGATGGTAACGGCACCGCTGGCAACTATGCCGATTCCCTCGATGATGATCCCCTTGCGATTGCCGAGAAGTTGGGTAACCTGCCTGCTGGGTTCAGCGCTCAACTCGGACCGGCGCAAGAAGGGGATATCATGGAGAAAGGTGCGGGTCTCAGTGTCATTGGGGACGATGCGGCTCTCGGACATGGGAGCGCGCCTCACCAGAAAGTCGGAAAAGGGGAGCGAAGGACGGGCGGCAACGAGGCCAAGACAATTGAGGCGGGAGAGAGAATCTCCTGCAAGTCTTGCCAGATGGGGATTACCTTCGGTGATCAGAACATCGTCCTGGGCGGCAAAAGCAATCTCCCCGGCAGATGCCGAACGATCCGAAAGGAGCTTGCCAAGGTATTTTGCGACCTGATCTTTCAAGGCAGACGCTCCAGAAAATTCGAATCAGCAAAGGTCCCGTCTTCTGTCAGGCCACGAATCCGGTAGTATTTCTGCATCTCCCCATGGAAACGGTCCCGGTCGATCGGATGAATGTCGATTCCATCACCACTGGAGCCGGGCTCACTGTAGAACCGGTCCGGAAGGAAATCATCCACTGCGGTAAAGCCGTTGGCGCAGTTATAGAATCGTTCGGTCAAATAGATGCGCTCCCCTGTTTCCTTCAGTGACTGGGGCGTATATTCAACGCCGGTTGTGGCGGTCACAAACTCTGCGTATTCTTCCAGGGTGGCGCCGAAAAAGGAGAACTTGCAGGCAACCAGGGAATCGACAGCAGCATTGGTATCTTCGGCGATCTTGATGATCCGTGCCTTGCCCGAGAAGGAGAAGCGGTCGGTGGGGACCGGCTTCCTCAGAATTTCGTGGGAGATGGGATAGGCGCGCAGATGGCAGCCCCCGCGATTGCTGGTGCAGTAGGCAAGCGCCATGCCGTAGGCACCGCGGGGGTCATAGGCCGGCAGTTCCAGGGACTTGACCGACATGGACAACTCCGGCCGGCCCAGTGCTTCTGCCACCCGGCGCGAGCCTAAGGAAAGGAGTTCCCCGTCATGGCATCGGCAGGCAATGTCTTGGAGAAGCTGGGGAATTTCCTCTGCTATGGGGAACCTGCCACGAATCTCTCCCCATGCAGACAGGGTGGCAGCAGCGGTTATGGTATCCAGACCCAGCTCGTTGCAGAGGGTATTTGCCTTGACGATGGCGTGGAGATCGGCAATGCCATTTAGACCGCCAAAATGGGAAACCGTTTCGTACTCGGGAAGATGCTCCCCGTTCGGAGTGCTCTTCTTGCACTGGATAGGGCAGCCATAGCAGCCGTCCTTTTTTGCGGCACAAGCTTTGCGGATGGCAGGTCCTGAATAGTTCCCCGATTCGGCAAAAAAGGTCTTGCTGAAGTTTTCGGTTGGAGCCATGCGCCGCTGGCGCATCAGGTCCACGAGGGCCGGAGTGCCGTATTCACCAATGCCCAGTTCGCCGAAGATGACCGGAGAAGCTCGAAAAAGGCGCATCACATCCTGGCGGGCGTGGTCGAAACGGGCCTGATCAAAGACCGCAGTAGATTTACTGCCCTCTACGACAATACCCTTCAGCCGCTTTTTGCCCATCACTGCCCCGAGGCCGCCTCGGCCGACTGAATTCCCTTCCCCCATCATGATGTTGGCATAAAGGACGCCATTCTCTCCGGCCGGGCCGATACAGGCAGTGCTGCCTCCTGCCCCCAGCGCAGACATGGCTTGATGAACCGTCTGCCCCCAAAGGTGGTCAGCAGCCCGAAGCTCAACCTTCTCGTCAGCAATGGAAAGCACTACCGGCTGGCTGCTCTGGCCCGTTATGAACAAGGCATCGATCCCTGCGGCCTTGAAGCGCCAGGCAAAGCGTCCTCCAGCCGAACAATCATAAATGGTGCCGGTAAGAGGCGACCGGGAGACGACAGCCAGTCTTGCCGCCGTGGGGGCAGAGGTGCCGCACAGTGGCCCAACGGCAAAGATCAACGGCATCTGCGGGTCAAACGGATCCAGGTGAAAGTGATCCCGCATCAACCGCACCCCCAGCCCCCGCCCACCCAGATAGGAATGGAGCAGTTCCAGAGAGATATCTTCACGCCAGCAACGGCCACTGGTCAAGTCTACTTTTAAAATTTTTCCGGTCCAACCAAACATATACATAACCCGTTCGAAGTTCGCAGTTCGAAGTTCGAGGTAACAATAGGCAACGTCGAACCCCGAACTTCGAACGTCGAACTATAAATATTCCGTAAGTCCCCGCCGCTCCAGCTCCTCCACCACCTTTTTCACATCCTGGGCGCGTTCTTTGGGGCAGACAAGCAGGGCATCAGGGGTATTGACGACGATCAGGTCCTTGACTCCGACCAGGGCCACCAATCGGTTGTCGCCATAGACGAGACAATCGCCGGCATCGACGGAGATCACCTCTTTGGCGTTGATGGCCACGTGGCCGAGATCATCGGCATCGGCAACTTCCGGAATGGCGCTCCAGCTTCCCACATCGCTCCAGCCGAAGTCAGCCGGAATTACCTGGACATTGTCCGCCTTTTCCATAACGCCGAAGTCAATGGATTCTCCCCCGATCTCCCCGTAGATTGCTTCGATCTGCGGCTTAAGGTCTCTGAGCTCCCAGACGCTCTCCGAAAAAACCAGTTTTGACAATGAAACGGCCAGCGGAGGCATGTAGCGACTGATGCCATCGAGTATGGTGCAGGCCTTCCAGATGAACATGCCGCTGTTCCAGAAGAAATTTCCTGCGGTGAGAAATTCCAGCGCCTTCTCCCGGTTCGGCTTCTCAACGAATCGTTTGACCGGAAACGGACCGTGCTGCCGAAATGCATTGTCTGCTTCGATATAACCATAGCCGGTCTCAGGCCTGGTGGGGGTGATACCAAGGGTTACCAGATAGCCATTGATGGCCGCATTTCTGCCCTGGGTGATAACCCGGCAGAATCCGTCCTCCTCGGAGATGTAATGGTCTGCCGGTAGGACCGCCATCACCCCGTCAGGATCGTGATAGGCGATGATGGATGCAGCCAGGCCGATGGCGGGGGCAGTATTGCGTGCAACCGGTTCGGCAATGATATCCACAGGAACCCCTTTTACATATTCCAACTGCCGGGTGGTCTCCTCAGCCTGCATGGCGTTGGTCACAATCAATACTCTTTTCGGCTTCAACGGCAGGACACGTTCCAAGGTCCGTTGCAGCATTGATTTGCCACCGAAGACCGACATGAGCTGTTTCGGAGTTTTTTTGCGAGAAAGGGGCCAGAAGCGGGTGCCGGATCCGCCGGCGAGGATCACTATGTACATTTGGCATCTCCTGAAAGGGAAATTCTTATCGCTGATGACGCTGCAAAGTCTAGGTTGTTGTCCAGGATATGTCAAGCCCAGTGGGCTATCTGGAGGGCTTTGAAAGCTTTGACAGTAACAGGGCCAAAGGCGCGGCAAGAATGCTTAACATGGCACCCATTTTTGCAGCACCCTGTGCACCAGGCTCGACGAAAGCCTCCCCGGCGACGAAAAGCGCAACGGTAAAGCCGATCCCGGCAATGACCCCGGCCAGAAACAACTCCCGCCGCCCCATCCCCTTGGGGAGCTGGTAGCCGAATAGCTCCGCGATCGTTCCGAAAGCGAAAATTCCCAGGGTTTTACCGACAATGAGGGAAAACAGGACAATCCAGGTGGCTGGTCCAACGGCGGTAAATTCCACTCCGGCATTGGCCAGGCCGAACATGAACAGCCCCAGATCGACGAACACTTTCCAATCATGTTCAAACCTGGCGAGGGTGGACAGATCATCCGGATCCTCTTCGAAAATATGCTTTCTTTCCCGTGCCGCGTGGGGTAACAGCGGAATGATGAAGACCAGTGCCAGAGCAGGATGCAGATGGGCATTGAACAGCCCGGCCCAGCTCAGTCCGCCGCCGATAATGATATAGGGCCAGTAATTCCTGATTTTGGCCCAGCGCAAGGCAAGCGACGCCAACACCCCACCTGCAGTCAGCAGCAGCCAGTGGGGTGCGGCAGGCAGGTGTGGATCTGGATAAAATATAGCGATGATGGCCAAGCCGATGGCATCGTCGGCAACGGCTAAGAGCAGCAGAAAGGAAACAACCGGATGGTTTTTGCCGAAAACGAGGCGGGCGGCAAGCCAGGCGAAGGCAATATCGGTCGCCGTGGGAATTCCCCATCCATGGCGTAGCGCGGGAGTGCCAATCAGAAAATTGATGCAGAAGTAAGCGATGATCGGACCTGTAACACCGCCAACGGTGGCAAACAGCGGATTCAATGCCTTCTTCAGCGGGTTGAGATCTCCCCCGGGATGAAAACTCTGGGTTATTTCCACTGCTGCAATGGCAAAGAACAGCACCATGAACAGATCATTGGTGATGAAATGGAAACTGAGCCCAGCAATGGACGGGGAGTGAACAAAAGAGTGATAGCCATGCGGGTCGAGGTTGATCCAGAAAAGGGCTGTGACGACCCCGGCCAGAAGCGGTACCGAAAATTCGCGCAGCATGTTTAGACGTTTCTTCACCAGGGATTCCTTTGGTTGGTAGGACGCAGCAGAAGATCAGGGGAGTGTTTCTTCCCCATTATCCACCCGGTGATAATCATCTTGAAAGCGGACGATATCATCCTCCCCAAGGTATTCACCACTTTGGACCTCAATAATGGTCAATGGTATCAAACCGGGATTTTCCAGGCGATGGGTTGCCCCCATGGGGATGAAGGTGGATTCGTTGATATTGACGATCTGTTCCCGGTCGTTGCAGGTTATTTTTGCCGTTCCCGAAACGACAATCCAGTGTTCGCTACGGTGATGGTGCATCTGCAGGGAAAGGCGCTGGCCGGGCTTGACCTCGATCCTCTTGATTTTGTAGCTTTTGTTTTCCTCAAGGACGGTGTAGGTTCCCCAAGGTCTTTCGCCATGCTCCATCACAGCCTCCTCAGTTTCAGATAATGCTTCAGCGCCTCTCGCCACGGCTGTGGCTGAAATCCGGTGTCACGGGTCAGCTTGCCGCAGTCCAGGGTGGAATAAAGCGGCCGCGGCGCCGGTCGTCCGAGATCCTTGGTCGACATGGGATTGACAGTGACATCCAGGCCCGACTCAGCAAAAATGGCGCGGGCAAATTCATTCCAGGAACAGAAACCGGCGTTGGCCGCATGGTAGATGCCACGACAATCTTTTTCGACGAGCGCCTTGATGGCCAAGGCCAGATCGACAGTCCAGGTTGGAGAACCGATCTGGTCATCGACCACCGCCAGTTCCCTTTTCTCCGTAGCCAGGCGCAACATGGTTTCGACAAAGTTCTTGCCGTTTATGCCATACAGCCACTGGGTCCTGACGATAACGTGGTCGGGGTTGAAGCGGGCATTCATTTCCCCTGCCAGCTTTGATTCGCCATAGACGCTCAGGGGCGCAGTCGGTTCATCCTCCAGATAAGGACTCCCCTTACCGCCGTCAAAAACATAGTCGGTACTCACCTGCACCAGTTTGGCGCCGATCTCGCTGGTGGCCAGGGCTAAATGGGCGACCCCTTCGCCATTTACCTGCATGGCCGGTTCCTGGTTCGTTTCACAGCCGTCCACATCCGTGTAGGCTGCGGCATTTATCACAACCCGTGGCCTGATGGTAAAAAGAACCTTCTGCACCGATTCCAGTGACGTGATATCGATATCTTCCAGGTCCACGCCACGGGCCCCAGGACCGAATAGCGCCATCAGATCCTGGCCCAGCATCCCTTTTGCACCGACAATGAGTATCATCCGCGTCCCCCGTACATCTTTTCATAGTAGTCGCGATAAGCGCCGGAGGTCACCTCTTCGACCCAGTCCTGATTAGCCAGATACCAGTCGATGGTCTCGGCAATGCCGCGCTCGAAGGTATAGGATGGTTCCCACCCCAGTTCCCGACGCATTTTCGATGCGTCGATGGCATAACGGCGGTCATGGCCGGGGCGGTCCTTGACGAAGGTAATGAGCTGCCGGTTTTCCCCTTCTGCACGCCCGAGCCTGCCATCAAGCAGGTCGCAGACCAGGTTGACGATGTCGATGTTCTTCCATTCGTTGTTGCCGCCAATATTGTAGACCTGGCCGAGCCGGCCGGTTTTCAGTACTGTCTCGATGGCGATGGAGTGGTCCTTCACATGGAGCCAATCCCGCACATTGAGGCCATCGCCGTAGACGGGGAGCGGCTTTCTGTTCATGATGTTGTGGATCATGAGGGGTATCAGCTTCTCGGGGAAATGACATGGTCCGTAATTATTTGAACAGCGGGTATTGAGGGTAGGAAAACCGTAGGTCTCGTGGTAAGCGCGGACCAGGAGGTCTGCACCGGTCTTGCTGGCCGAATAGGGAGAGTTGGGGGCAAGGGGAGTTTCCTCGGTAAAAAAACCGGTATCTCCCAGTGAACCGTAGACCTCGTCGGTGGAGACCTGAAGATAGCGAAACTGCGGCACGACCTTGGCCTGCCAGTGCTTGCGGCTCTCTTCCAGGAGCACCTGTGTGCCCAGGACGTTGGTGCGGACGAAGACTTCCGGACCGGTGATGGAACGATCCACATGGGATTCGGCGGCAAAGTGCACCACCGCATCTATTTTTTCCTCTACAAGCAACCTTGCCACCAGAGAAGCATCGCAGATATCGCCCTTGACAAAGCGGTAGCAGTGGTTATTTTCCACCTCTTTCAGGTTTTCCAGGTTTCCCGCATAGGTGAGAAGATCCAGATTGATGATCCGACAACCGGGATTGGCCGGCATAAAGCTGTTGATGAAGTTCGAGCCGATGAACCCGGCGCCACCGGTGACGAGAACGGCACGCGGTTTAAAGTTTTCCGACATCATTCCTCCTGTCTCACCCTGCTGAGTATTTATAAATTGTGCGAAGCTTTAGAAAGTCTTCAGGGGACCGACGGCACCCACCCCGGCCAGGGTGAAGGTCAGCATGAATTCCCGATTATCCGGCCGGTCACGATAGGACAAGGTCACTCCCCAGCACTGATGCTTGTATTCAAGTGCGTAGATAGACTCAAGAAAATCACCCTTGTCGAAAGAATAGCGGCCAGTGTAATTGAAAACAAAGGGTTTTACAAGACCAACGCCGAGTGTACCTTCCAGGTACTCCAGCGAGTCCCTGGTAAAGCGATAGCCGACCCCGAACCTGTTGCCGTTTTCCCCATCGTATCCGGCAGCAAGGATGGTCGAGGAAAAGCTTCCCCGGTAGGTGTTGAAACGGCTGTCAAGGTCCAATGACAGCCCGTTCATGGGCGACAGCCGTGACTGGATCCTGAGATCGGTCAGCGACCTCCCTTCGTCCACCAAGGTCAGCAGGTCGCGGCGGGAACCGGTAGCCTGGTATCCTTGGCTCAGCCGCAAAAACATGATTTCCCGATAAAGGGAAGACCCGTCGGCCTGGGTGAATTTTCCGGTGACATAGTTGGCCAATGAAAGGGTGACCAGATTCTGCCCCAGCATCCGGTCGTCATAGTCGAAAAAGGGAAGTTCATCCTGATTGCGTTCCTGAACGAAAGAATAGGCAACCTCCGGTATCAGCAGATGGCGCACCTTGGGCATCGACAGCATCCGGGTATCGAATATCCTGGCGAAGCGGCTCGATACGGTCAGCCCGGCATCGGCAACGCCTTCGCCATGGGTACCATTACCCGAATCGCCGCCGTAGGCATTGTAAAGACGCTGGCTGTAGCCTGCAGAAGCCGATAGATCGAGGAAACCCGCTTGAAAATACGAGGTAACCGTGGGGTGCACGGTAAAGCGCTGCCCTTCAATTCCCTGTGGGCGGTAAAAATTTACGGCGCTTGAATCCAGTGAAAAGAAAAAGGGGCTGTCGCCGATCTTGCGCCGGACAGCCGTAAAGGAAACAGAGGGAAGCCTCTGCAGGGTCGTTTTGTCGCTGCTGCCGATGTCGACGTTTTGCACATAGCCCAATTCCGCGTTCAGTACCTGGTCCTGCCAATGCTTTGTCAAGGCCGCCCTTGAATCCAGGTACTGGCGGTTATATTCCCCGGCATCGTTGGTAAAGTCCCGGTAAAAGTCCCGGTCACTCACCAGATTGATGTCAGACCTGAAGGTGAGGCTACCGGCAGTGGCATCCACATGCCGCTGAAGGATATCGCCGCGGAATCTTGACTGGGAGGTATCGTAAATGCCGTAGCCGGCAATTGACCCTTCGCTTCCCCCCTTGGCCATGTAGCGGTAATCGATACCGGTACCCACCCCGCGTTTGGTTTGGATGTCCAGATTGAGGGTGGCATCCTGGCTCGGGGTGATGGCCCAGTAAAAGGGAATGTCCAGATAAAATCCTTTTTTCGTAGAATTGCCGAGGCGCGGAAAGAGAAATCCTGACTGCCGTTCGGTTTTAACGGGGAAAATAAAATAGGGAAGATAGAAGAGGGGAACATCCTTCACGTAAAAAAGCACATCGCTGCCGGTCGCATATTCTTCCAGAGTAAGATCCAGATTCCTGGCGGTAAAATGCCAACTGGGAGAATCGCCGTCACAGGTGGTGAAGGCACCCCGCTCCATGTGGTAGTCATCGGTGCCCACCTTGCTCATCAGGCCGCTACGAATATGGAAATTAGGCTTCTTCAGAAAAAGATAGCCATTTGCCACCTCTCCCTGCTCCGTCACCGTATTCAGCCTGACCCGGTCACCATGGAGTGTATCTTCCCCTTTTTCCAGGACAACGTTGCCTTCGGCAATGGCTTCGCCCTCTTCTTCACTGAAAACGGCGCTGTCCGACAGAAGTGTGACGCCGTCATACCTGATACGCACATTGCCTTCGGCCTGAAAAGACGAACTCCTTTCAGCATAGGAAAGGCTGTCGGCAGAAATACGCACCGGTCCCGATGGAGAAACATCGGTGGCCATGGCAGAACTGGCGCAGGCAAGGAAAAAGAGAATTTTGCAAAACGGCCCAAGGGCTCTTGAAAGCTTCATTTAGGACTCTGACAGGCTAAAATTTGAAAAGCTGGACCGATATTAATACTGCTTTCAACCGCGGAACGGCTCGTATTGCCGGGAAAAAAGGGTGGCTCTTGCCTCCCCCACCGTGAAGAGGGACCCGCAGACAAGGATCAGGTCATCGGCCCCGGCCCGACTCCGGGCAGCAGCCAATCCAGCCGTCACGCTCCCCGCATCATGGGCCATCAGCCCTTGTCGACGGCAGAATTCTGCAAGTTCCGCCGCTGGGAGAGCCCGCGGCAACAAAGGTGCTACGGCAAAGACCTCATCGGCGAAAGGCAGGATAGGTCCGAGAATGCCCCCCAGATCCTTGTCCCCCATAACGCCAACGATCAGCAGCAGCCGCCTGCGTGGGATTTCAGACAGGGCACCAGCCAGTGCCGCGCTTCCGGCCGGGTTGTGGGCTCCGTCAAGGAGTATGCGAGGTGAAGTGTTTAGCATCTCCATCCGGCCCGGCCACTTTGCCACTTCGATCCCGGCAGACATGGCAGTCATTGCCATGGAAAATCCCGCCTGGCCAAGGGCCTCCACTGCGGCCAGAGCTACAGCAGCATTGAATTTCTGATAGCTGCCGCAAAGTCCCGGCCTGAGGCCTGCCAGTGAAATGGCCCCCCCTTTGTAGGAAAGGCCGTTTTCCAGCCACTCCGCGTCAAAGTCTCTGCCACAGCAATAGAGGGGGCTGTCCAGTTCACGGCAACGCATTTCCAGTTCCCCCCTTGCGTCAGGCTCTTGGGAGGAAATGACCACCGGTCGCCCCGCCTTGATGATGCCCGCTTTCTCTCTGGCAATGGCAGCAATGGATGACCCCAGATATTCGCTGTGGTCAATAGAGATAGGAGTAATGACCGAGAGAATGCCGTCAAGGGCGTTGGTGGCATCAAAGCTTCCCCCCATGCCTGCTTCCATGACAGCCAAATCCACCTTCTGTTCGGCAAAATGGAGACAGGCCATGGCAGTGACCATTTCAAAAAACGTCGTTTCCGCCGGTGCTGCCGACAGCACCCTCTGCCCCAGCCTGACCACGTCCTCTTCGAAAATTTCCATGCCGTTGATGCGGATTCTCTCGGTGAAGCTGATCAGATGCGGTGAGGTAAAAAGCCCGACGCGATAGCCTCCCTCAGCAAGCATGGATGCCATAAAACACGAGGTGGAGCCTTTGCCGTTGGTACCGGCCACGTGAACGGATTTGAAGGTCGACTGGGGATTATCCAGGGCTTGCAGCAGGGCGGTTATTCGGTCTAAACCCGGCCTGATACCGAAACGGCCAAGGCTGTATATGTGGTTGAGAATCTCCTGATAGGTCATGGCAGGCCGGAATTATAGGGAAAGCACGTGGAAAAGTCTACAGATTTGCGGTAGTGAAGAATATGGAAAACCCCTGCCATTCACCATCCGAAAAGCAGGGGCCTTGGTCCCGGCACCGACAAAACCGTTGAATTATTGCCGGTACAACATCTTCAGCATCTGGGAGAGTTTCTGGCGCATCTCCCTGCGCTCGACAATGATATCGACCATGCCGTGGTCAAGGAGGTACTCAGCCCGCTGGAAACCGGCTGGCAGTTTCTGACGGATGGTCTGTTCGATGACTCGAGGACCGGCAAAACCGATGAGTGCCTTGGGCTCGGACATGTTGATGTCTCCGAGCATGGCGAAGCTTGCAGTTACACCGCCGGTGGTGGGATCGGTGAGGATGGAAATAAAAGGGAGTCCCTTCTCCTTCAGTTTGGCCAGTGCCGCAGAGGTTTTGGCCATCTGCATCAGCGACAGGATACTCTCCTGCATCCTCGCCCCTCCCGATGCAGAGATGATTATCACCGGGGTATGTTTTTCGATACCCCGTTCGATGGCTCGGGTTATCTTTTCGCCGACCACGCTCCCCATGCTGCCCCCCATGAAGGAGAAATCGAAGACGGCAACCTGCAGCGGCGTTCCTTCAATCTTTCCTTCGCCGCAGATGATGGCGTCCTTGGAGCCCCCTTTGGCAACGGCTGCATTGATACGTTCCTGGTAGCTTTTCGAATCCTTGAAGTTGAGGCAGTCCACCGACACAATATTTGCATCATGCTCGACGAAACTCCCTTCATCGAGAAGAATGGCAAGTCTTTTCCGTGCCGAAATGCGGAAATGAAAATTGCATTTTGGGCAGACATTGAGATTGCTCTCGATATCCTTGGATATGATGACTTCGCCGCAACTCTGGCATTTCGTCCAGAGCCCTTCCGGAACGCGAACCCTCTTTTTTTCGGTAGTCGCCTGAACGCCGTTACGTTTACTGAACAAGCCCATATTTGCCCTCTTCATGGCATCATTTGCCGGGTTGGTTTTATTGAAAATGAAATGTTCTATTAGCAGAAAGGATGTGCCAAGTCAATTTTTATGGAAGCGACGATGGATTTCCTAAGGACTTCAGAGGTTATAATGGTAAGTTTCACGCTGCAATGCCTGCCTTGAGGGCTGAAACCATGGTTGATAACTTCGTGTGGAGCTCTTTGCCGCTGAACTGTTCGAACTGCCTGACAAGGGCACTGCCGACAACGACTCCGTCGGCGACCGAGGCTATGCTGCCGGCCTGAGCCGGGTCGGAAATGCCGAATCCGACAACCACAGGCAGAGTCACCCGTTTCCTGATCTTTTGCACGTCGGAAAACACATTTTCGGCTACGCTTGACCTGGCGCCGGTAACACCCGTAACCGAGACGTAGTAGATGAAACCACTTCCCAGGTGCGCCACTTTCCTGATTCGTTCCTCATCGGAAGTTGGAGTCAGGAGAAAGATAACCGCCAATCCGCTCCTGTCGGCAATGGCCTTGAATTCCCCGGCTTCCTCCGGCGGCAGGTCTACCAGCAGAACCCCGTCCACACCGGCAGCAACGGCATCAGAAACAAATCGCTCTACGCCGTGAAGAAAAATCGGATTGTAATAGCCCATCAGAATGATAGGTATCTGGGTCTTTCTGCGTACCGATTTTACTGTGGCTAAAATTTTTGGCAAAGTGGTACCGGCTGCCAAAGCACGCTCCGAAGACAGTTGTATGGTGGGACCGTCAGCCATGGGATCCGAAAATGGAACCCCCAGTTCTATCAGGTCGGCACCTGCTTTCTCCAGATCGATGATCAGTGATTCGGTTGTTTCAAGGTCCGGATCACCGGCGGTAATAAAAGTTACCAGCGCCTTTTTTTTGTTTTTTGCCAGCTTGGCAAAAGTATTGTCAATTCTGCCCATCACGAGTTCTCCGAATTATGCCGTTTCCTCAAGTTCAGTAACTTCTTCCTCGTCCACCTTGAACATGTCCATCTCCTTGCGCAGGACTTCGATCTGGCGGAAAAGGCCCGAAACCGCTTCGTTCATGGCACCGGTGGCCTCCAGGTTGATATGGGTCGACTGCTGAATGTCCTCGACGGCGACAACGATCTGCTCGCTGCCCCGGTTCTGTTCATCACAGGCGCGTTTTATCTGCTGAATCATGTCGGTTATGTTTTCCGTTGATTTGGCAATGAAGCTGCCGACTTTGCTCTGCTCCCGGGTAGAAGACCTGACCTGTCCGGTGAGTGCCTTCATTTTTTCCACGGCGGTCATAATCAATTCGCTTCCCTGCCCCTGCTCGCGAGTGGCCTTGGCAATCTGCTCCACCATCTCGGACACCTGCTCCATTGCTTCGCGGATCATCTGGCTGCCCTTTGCCTGCTCGACAGTGGCGCGGGCTATCTCATCCACCTGTTCGGTTGCTTTCTGCACCCCGGTTACGATCTTGTTCAACGCTTCACCGGATTTCCGTGACAGGAGCTCGCCGTCGGCAATGCTCTTTTCAGCCTGCTCCATTGCCTTTACCGCCCGGTGAGTCTCATCCTGCACGGCTTTGATGACCATGGCAATTTCCCTGGTGGAACTGCTGGTACGTTCGGCAAGTTCTTTTATCTCGTCGGCCACCACGGCAAACCCCTTGCCGTGCTCCCCAGCCTGCGCAGCAATAATGGCTGCATTCAGGGCCAAAAGATTTGTCTGCTCCGCCACCTCGTCGATAACTGAAAGAATGGCGCCAATATCGGTGGTCCGTCCGGAGAGAGTATCAATAACTTCGTAGGTAATGCGGGAAGAACGCTTGATCTCATCAATACCTTCGATGGTAGCCTCAACGGCTTCCTTGCCGGTTTCAGCATCCTTGCGGACTTCATCGGAGATGGCAGCTGTCTCCATGGCATTTCTTTCCACCTGCTTGATGGTGCTGTCCATTTCCATAACCGACGAAGCAGTTGACGTGGCCACATCGAGAAGGCTCACCACCCCGTTGCCGATCTGCTTGATGGATGCGGCCATCTGGGTGATGGAAGAACTCACATCCTCAACGGAATGGGAAAGTGTTTCAACATTCTGGGCAACCTCTTCGACACTGGCGGCCATTTCGAGAATAGAGGAAGAGCTTTCGGAGGCGGAAAGGGACAGGCTGTCCACCCCCCTGGCAACCCCTTTGACCGAGGTATTTATCTGGGAAATAGCCGCAGAAGTGTTGTTGACACTGTCAGCCTGTATTCTGGCAGTATCGACAACCTTCTGGGATGACTCATTTATGGTACCGGAGATAGAGGTGAGCTCGGCAGCAGATCGATTGACTTTACCGACCACCACGGAGAGTTTTGCAGCCATGACGTTGAAATCCGCACCAAGTTTTCCCAACTCGTCGCCGGAATCAACAGCTACCCTTGTGGTAAGATTTCCATCTGCACCTTCATCAAGTGCTTTTGCCATTGAATGGATGCGCGTAACGATATTCCTTGTGGTTTTGATACCCAGGAGTATACCGAGAATGACCGCTGCGATAATCACAACGACAAAGGCGATCACCGAAGTGCTCTGAATCTCATGAACCTGCTTGTCCGCCTTGGTCATCTGCGTTCCGACCTCAAGGAGCAGATCATCAGTGTCGGCCTTTGCCTTTTCAATCGCATCGGCAATATCTTCCTGGGCAAGCTTGTTGAGCCTGTTGTCAGCCAGGGCAGCCATTGCTGCCTGATCTACGACACCAGGCTTCACGCCTTTCAGCAGGCCCTCCTTGTGAGCCAGAAGTTCGTCAGCTATTTTCTCGAACTCTTCCCAGCTGGCAAGGGCGGCGTTGGTTCGTTGCTCAATAACACTTCCTGCCTTGGCAGGCTTGATGCCGAGTTTGGCATTTCCTTTCAGCATGATTTCGCACTGGCTGCGAAACAAATCCCGCTTCATGCGATAGTCTTCGGCATATTCCTCGAATTTGTCCTTTTCGGCGCGAACCATGGCGGCCTGCATCAGGCTCACATGGCAGTATTTCTGGGTCACTCCCATGAGCAGGACAAGTTTCTGCTGGCTTGCCAGGTTCTGCATGATGTTCTGGATCTGATCCCCCACCCTTTTCATACTCCATGAGCCAAAGGCGCCGGTCAAGGCGACAATCAGGGCCATGATCAGAAAGGAGCCAACCAGGCGATAACTGAGTTTCATATTTTTCACGTGCGAACCCTCGTGATTTCCAAACTATTACAAGGTACGGACTTGCTGAATATTTATGGTTTCGTATAAGTATCGGGCTGAAAGTTTAGTGTTCAGCTTCATTAAGCAGGTAGTTCATCAACTCAACTGTAGCTTTGACCTCCGGCTTGCTCATATTGGAATCGGGCTTGCGCAGCATTTTCACGCCATATGCCTTGGTCGCGTTCCGGTCGAAGATCTGTCCGGAAATAGGTGCAACACCTGTCTGAATGGCCACGATTGTCCTTTCCAGAGTATGGCATTTCACACACTTGGTTTTCATGATCTCATAATTAGCCTTCATTGCCGATGGGAATTTTGCAGGATCAAGCCGCATGCTGTCCCCCCTGCCGATGACTTTCAACCCGGCGTGGGCAGCGGTCGTAGAAAGGCAGAATAAAATCAGAAAAGAAAACACTTTATTCATTTGATATTCCTCCGCAATACTTTGACTCTGTTATCAAAAAGCGTACGTTACACCAAGAAGGGCAATTCGGGAAATTTTCTCCCGCATGTCTTCATATCGGTACTCAAGGGACAGCTTGACGTTCTGCAGTGGTGTGTAAACTACAGCGGGCACATAGCGACGGGTAATCTCCAGCCCGTCATCCTGGTATTCATAACGGAAAAGCACCGCGGCGTCGATCGGTGATCCCAGGTAGTATTCGGCCTCAGAGCCGACGACAACGGAATCCCTCTCCACAGGGGCGCTGCTGTAATCAGGGTTTTCATCCCAGCCGTGGACACCGCTCACCTTGATCCTCAGCCGTTTGTACTGAAGGTCCATGTCGCCACCAGCGCGGTAGAAACGGTTCTGGGCGCCGATACCCGTATCGTCGAAGGTGTTGCGTCCCACATAACCGAAGCCGCCGAAGGTCACCGTCAGATAATCGAAGATGCTCTCGCTTTCCAGGTCCATCTCGGGCTCTTCACCATGGAAATCCGCCCCTCCCAGCTTCAAGGAGATATGGCCGTAACCTTCCTTGCGGTCCTGTCCGTCCCGATCCACTATGCCGCCGGCAACGAAGATCCGTTTCCAGAGGATGGCGTTGGCCTCAAGTGCGTCCTGGCTTGAGGTCTGGGTAAAGCGGCTGGGGAATACTCCGGCAACGCTGTAGGACAGTGGTGCCAATGTGGACGCAGTCGTGATCTTGTTGTTGGATTTCCACAGGTTGAGCTTCGGCTCGAATCGGCCGAACTTGATATTGAACGGGGTGTCGAGAAGGTTGCGCCACTGGAGAAACAACTCGTGGAGATCCCTGCTCCGGCTGGTGCTGTCCTGGGCATGACTGCTGAGGATGTAGGATGCATAAAAGCCGGCCTTGTCCCTGAACGCACCGCCGCCGTTGAGGACAAAGGTGCGGGTGGCGAAATCGAATTTGTGATTATCGGCAGCATCATTGTTGTAGACCACGTTCTGGGTTGCCCTGAACGAAACGGGGAGGAGTTCCGGAATGCCGGAGAGCCACAGTCCTTCGTTTCCCTGCACCCTTTGTTCCGGGGCTCTTTTTTCCTGCCCTTGGCCGGCAGCCGCCTGTGACTTCAGCTGCGCCAGCAGTTCGGGATCGCCTTCACCGGAAACTACCGGACCGGCGGCAGGCGCGGGCGCACTAACCTCCGATTTCTTCACCAAGGGCACATAGCTGTTTTTCTGGAATGCTTCTCCGTACTCGTTCAATTCCGGATATATCGTATGACAGGTGGAACATTCGGTTTTGTGTTGACGGCTGAAAGCTGGAATCGCATGGGCACAGTCGACGGCCACCAGCGGAAGCGCTATTGCTGCCAGCAAAAGCAGGGTAATCGCGGCACGATTTTGCATGAAAAACACCCTCCCCACAGAATTAAAAATACTAAATTAAAGGCAGAAAGCTTTTAAACATCCACCATTTAAACAAAAATGAGCCCAACCACTATTACAATATTGAATCAGGTAAGTCAACTGCCGTGCGTCCAGGCAAAGAAAAATATTTACTAAAACAGTAACCTAACTTATATTTCCCATGCTTTGAAAAATGACAGTCACAATACCGTCATTTTGATTAAAGGAGGCAAATGAATGAGATTGTCTTATCCTCTAACGCTGATTTTATTCTCACTGCTGCTTTTGTTGACAGCGTGCGGCAGCGATAGCAGTGACAGCCTGACCCAATCCACCTTCGCTGCCTCCGATAAATGCATCACCTGCCACAACATCTCCAGCCCTGTGTCAAAGGTAACCGGAGCCAAGATTAACGACGAATGGGCCGCGTCCAGCCACAACCTCATGAGAGGAGCAAGCTGCATCGACTGCCATGGCAGCGGTAACGGCCACCCCAGCAACTGCGGCAGTTGCCACGGCGGCTCCACTGTTGCCGGCACGGGATTCCACAACCCCGACTCTGCCGGTCAGTGCTATAAATGCCATGGTGTCAATGCAACACGTTTCCCACTCGGCGTAGGGGAAAAACACTTCGATGTCTACACCACTCTCAACACCTATGGAGACAAAGTCCCGACCTCCAGCTACGTTGGAACGCAAAACGTCAACAAGTGCACCGGCTGTCATGCTCCCCACCAAAGCACCCTCCTGCCGCAGCACCGGGAATGGGCCGAATCGGGCCACGGGGAAGTCAATGCCGATCCCTGGATCCACTACGACTTCAAGACCATGAACCCATGCAACAGGTGCCACACCACCACCGGATTCTTGAAATACATAAAGACCGGAGATACATCGCCTTGGGCAACGGTTTCAGCTGACAAGAGCAGGGAAATGCTCCGCTGCAACGGTTGCCATACGGATTACTCCTACAAGAGGGTCGACGGCAGGACAAGCGGCGTCAATGGCGTGACCGTTCCCTACGGCAGTTTCAGCAGCGCCATCCTTACCTACGGAAAAGCAAATGAAAGTGCCACCAGCACCACCTATCAGAGCGCAGGAGATTCCAATCTCTGTATCAACTGTCATTCGGGCCTGACCTCAGGCAGGAACTTCTTCGGTACCTACCCCGGTACTGCCCAGACAACGGCAAAAAATTCCCATTATTTCGCAGCCGCAGGCACCCTCTACGGTACCCTGGGCTATGAATACCGCCCCCATAGCGATTACCAGCTTATCTACAACGGCGGTGTCTATTTCATGCACGGTGAACTGGGCATCAAAAATGTGATCAAAACCTACACGGTAAATCTGGGCACCACCCGTGGTCCCTGCGTTGCCTGCCATATGTACGACGACAACCACACAATGAAGGTGGTGGAACTGGATGGTACTGGACCCAAAAGTCCCAGGGAGGTTATCAACGCAACGATCTCTTCCTTCCCGGCAAACGACCGTGTCTGTGTCAAGTGCCACGTGGGGAGCGTCTCTCTGGCATTCGGAGACCCAGCCGACATACGCACCCTGAAGGCCGAATATGCCGAAAGGCTCAAGGAACTGGAGGACGCCCTGGCTGCGAAGGGGATATACTATGACCCGGACCGCGTCCCCTATTTCTGGCCCGGGGGAGTGAACCACAATGACCGGACGAAAGCCTACGGCTACGCAGGTAACACTACCGTGACGCCACCGGTCCCGGCTCAGGCTCCATGGCCTAACGAGGGGACACTCGGTGCCGCCTTCAACCTGAATCTCTGCTTCCGTGACCCCGGCGGCTATGCTCACAATCACCGCTACACAGCGCGACTTATCTATGACTCTCTCGATTTTCTCGATGATGGGTTGTTGAATGAATCATATGTGAGTACCGCGTTCCCGTCAGGGTTCTTTCAAAGACAGGATGGAACTTTCTACTCCACCGCCAGACCGTACTAACCTGAAAAGAGAGCCCCCGAAATTCAGGGGCTCTTTTCCATTCCCAACTATTAACGGGTCACAAAAGAATGCCTTCTCCCTTCCAGTATTTCCCACCATGCATGCATTTCCATCCGGCGTGGCCACGATGCTTTAATTGGTGGGTTGCCTCCGTTCCACATGGGGCGGGTGTCCGCTCGCCGCTGTAGCTCGTCACTCTCTCCCGATGCCACGACTGTCTTCCCGGGAAATGTCTGAAGAACCATAATAAACAATGCTTTTATAGTAAAGGAGGCAGCACCAGCATGAAATATTGCCGATTAATGTTCCTGTTATTCACACTGTTATTGGGTGGCTGCGGAAGTGATAAAACCAGTCAGAATGGGTCAACCTTTGCTGCCTCGGAAAAATGCATTGACTGCCACAATACATCACAGGCTATTTCATCCGTTACCGGTGCAAAAATCAATGATGAGTGGGCACGGTCGGCACACGGGACACTTCATGGAGCCAGCTGCATCGACTGCCACGGCAGCGGCAACGGCCATCCAAACACCTGCGGCAGCTGCCACGGCGGCTCGACAACGGCCGGGCTTGAATTCTACAACCCTGAAAAAGCCGGCATGTGTGGCAAATGCCATAATGCAACAACCGGCTACGATGCTCGCAAGAGTTACGCCGGTCTGCCGCTTAACACACAGAGCGCCCATTTCAACAACATGACCGGCTATGAGTACCCGGCATCCTTTGTTTCTTATAATTATGTAAACAACTGCCGCAAGTGCCATAATCCTCACGACACCAGTACCTTGATCACGTACAACAAGGACTGGTCGCGCAGCGGGCATGGCACTACTCTTGGCCTGGAAAATCCAAATGAAACGAGTGCCCCCATCCAATACGATTTCCGTAACATTTCCCGGGAGGAAGTCGATTTCAAGACCGCAGGTTCGTTCGGTCCGGCATCGCAGCAGTGGAGCGATAATTCTACAGGCACAGCCAGCGCCACTTACAACTCCGGCTGTCTCCGCTGCCACACCTCGACCGGTTTCATCAATTATGTCAAATCGGGATTTACCAATCTCAGTCCCTTTGGACCCGCCGATCCTAAAACCGGAAAGCCATATCGGCTTGACGATTATATGAACCTGCCAAGCGCCACCTTTTCCGCCCTTAGAAGCAGGCTTTCATCAGACAAGACGAGGGAGTTGACCAACTGCGACGTCTGTCATGACGACGGCAAGGGGAACACCTACAATTTCAAATTGCGCAAAGTGCCCCAAACCCTCATCTATGCCAACTACTCCGGAAGGCCGGCAAGTAAAATAACTCGTGCCGTTCGGTCTGTAGTGACATTCGATGATGCGGGAGATTCCAACCTGTGCGTCGCCTGCCACTCAGGGCGGCTTGTGGGTAATACCATCAAGATGGCCGACTTAAGGGGTATCGATTGGGCGAGTACCGGAAGGATCGTCAACCATTTCCGTGGCGCAGCCCAGATGCTCTATCAAAAAGGTGGCTTCGAGTTCTATACCAGCGCCGCCATGTACTCAAGCGACAAGTTTTCCCATCGCTACATCGGCATGAATCAGACAGCACCGAACGGCAAAGGGCCTTTCGCCGGCGACAGCCGCGGCCATGGTCCCTGCATTGGCTGTCACCTGAACAGCAATGGCTCCGACGGCGCCACGTCCCATACATTCCTGCCCGTCAATCGCGAAGCAAGCAACACCTATCTGCATGATGTCAGGAATCCGGCCCTGCCGATCACAGCGATAACCAGCAGAGCCTGCGCCACCTGCCATACCGGTTCCAATGCCTGGACACCGGCAAAACTGCAAGCGGAAAAGGATGATTTCCGCGCCGCAGTTGAAGCCTTCAGACAGGTACTAGCCTTTGCTCTCGACGTCCGCCTGACAAGAGTGGATTTCGATACCCAGGGACGGGTTCCCACCTCCAGCAACTGGTACGGGACCAACACTACAGGCCAGATCATTCAGCCCTGGCTGCGTTCTGCCAGTACCAACGAGACCGTCCCCGGCTCCGGCTTCATCGATCCGGTTGACGGCGGAAGTCCGAAGTTAATACGTAAAGCCGCCTATAACATGGGAGCAACCTACAACTGGTTCATGTTTTATTACGACCCCGGTGCTTTTGCCCATAATCCCGCCTACGCCAAAAGGCTCATGTATGATTCCATAGACTGGCTCGATGATGGTTTGTTGAATAGCAGCGTCAGCACCACGTTCAATGGAACTCTTCACGGCTTGAACGACGATCTTACGCTCAGCACCAAGCTCGGCGCCACCACATGGCAACGAGCATATAACTACCTGTTGGCTGAATCCGGTGGAGGACGACCGGTGCCATAGGCCCAACAAAAAACCCGCCCTTTTCAAGGGGCGGGTTTTTTCAGCCATCTTAACTTATGCAGTTCAGCTGTTACCTTCTTTCTTCAGTTCAAGCTCTTCCCAGCGTCCATATTTGTCGGCCAGTTCACGCTCCACCCCGGTATAGCGGGCTGAAATTCCGGCAATACCCCCTTCGGCCTGCTCATAATGCAGTGGATCGGCAAGCATTGCCTCCAGGGCCGACTTTTGCTGCTCCAGATCCTCAATCACCAGTTCCAGCTTTTCCAGCTCGATCCGCTCGCCATAGGTGAGTCCCTTTTTTGCCTTAGGTTCAGCATAAACGGGTTTACCTGGCTTCCGCTCCTCTTTCCTGCTTTCGACCTTCTCTTCCAGCCGTGCCTGCTCCCTGCGCTCACGATACTGGGTGTAGTTTCCCTCGTAAAAGACGGCCCTGCCGTTTCCTTCAAAAGCAAGGATGCCGGTGGCTACCTTGTCCAAAAAGAAACGATCGTGGGTAACCATCAGGACACAGCCAGGGAAACTGGACAGCGACTCGTCAAGCAGCTGCAAGGTGGGAATGTCCAGATCATTGGTCGGCTCATCGAGAATAAGCAGGTTGGCATCCTGAAGCATCAGCCTTGCCATTATGAGGCGGCTTTTCTCTCCCCCGGAAAGGGTGCCGATTTTACGTCTTCGATCGGAGGCAGAAAAGAGAAAGTCCTCCAGGTAGCCGATTTTATGGCGTTTGTCCGGACCGACCTGCACGTAATCCCCTTCGCCGAGAAAATCATAAATCGCCTGCTCAGGGTCGAGTATGTCACGGGCCTGATCGAAATAAGCTATGCGCGTCTTTTTGCCGATGATGACGGAGCCCTTATCGGGACACTCCTCCCCCATGATCATCTTCAACAGGGTGCTCTTGCCACAACCATTAGGACCGATGATGCCGATGCGATCCCCCCGCTTCATCAGGAATGTCAGGTCTGAAAGCAGTATCCGCGGACCGAATGATTTGGTGAGAGCGTGAAATTCCAGGACTGTTCCGCCAAGGGTTTCCTCGGTGGTGAAGGCGATCCTGCTGTCCTTTGCCTGCGGGACGACGTTCTTTTCCTGCAGGGCTTGATAGCGGTCGATGCGGGCCTTCTGTTTGGTGGATCTTGCCTTGGCCCCGCGCCTGATCCAGGCGGTTTCCACACGCAGCAGGTTCAAAAGACGCGAACGTGAATGTTCTTCCTGAAGAAGCTGCTGCTCCTTCTGTTCCAAATAGCTGGTATAGCCGCCGCTGAATGAGGAAATCACCCCTTCATCCAGCTCCAGCATCCGGGTTGCCACCTGATCGAGAAAATACCTGTCGTGGGTAATGAGCAGTACCGCCCCCGGATAACTCTTGAGATATTCCTGCAGCCATTGGGTGGTATCCGCATCCAAATGGTTGGTGGGTTCGTCCAGCATGAGCAGGTCGGGCGCCTCGAGAAGCAACTTGGCCAAAGCCACCCGTCGCTTGGTGCCGCCGGAAAGTTCAGCGATCCGCTGGTCCGGTTCGGGAAGCTGCAGATGGGTCATTATTTCCGCAACCCGGTAGTCGGTGTTCCACCCCCCGTGATGCTCTATCCAGCCGGAAAGCTCCCCCTGTCTGTTCAAAAGGCGGTCAATATCCGGGGAGCCGCTCGCCATTCGAGCAGACAGCTCATTGAACTCTGCCATGGCCTGACGTATTTCTTTCAGTCCACGCTCGATCTCCTCGGCCACGGTCAAATCCAGGTCCAGTGCCGGTTCTTGGGACAAATAACCGGTTGTTGCGCCACGTTTAGTGGCTATAACTCCGCCTTCACTATCCTCCAGCCCCCCGAGGATCATGAGCAGGGTTGATTTACCGGCACCGTTTCTGCCGATGAGACCGATCTTTTCATCTTCCCCAATGGCAAAAGTGATATGGTCAATGACCTTCCTGGCACCGAAACTCTTTTCCAGACCAACGACATCTATAACATTCATTTAATTTTCTCTTTCAAAAAGACTGGGCGGATCCTTTCGGACCCGCCCAGCATAGCACATTCAGATTGTCAGCAACACCGGATTCGTATTCCGGTTATGAAGGCTGTTCTGCCTTATATTGCTTTACCACTGCCTCTTTGAGCCCTAATTTACCCAGCTCATCGAGAATTTCCCTGCGGAACTGGCGGCGCTTGGCCTCATAAGCATTGGCAGCCGGCCCCACCCCGCAGTATAGTTTTTTTGCCCTGACCAGGTCTCCCTTGGCCATATCCATCTTGCTCAGCAGTTCTCGAACTGCAGCAGCGGCACATTTTTCATCGTCAGCCATGTCTTCAGGCTCATAGCCATGGCTCCTTGCCCTGTATGGCATCAGCTGCCATACGCCAAGGGCGCCTTTATGGGACACGGCCCTTGCCGAAAGTCTATGGTTGCCTGTCTCTGCCAAGGCAATTTCTGCCAAATCCATCGGCATGAATGAAGTCCCAAGCGTTTTCAAGTAGCAAAGCGCGGCCAGCCAGCGTGCCCGCTCCGGATTGGTCCGGCGGGCAAAGGCCGCGGCTATGGCGGGGACCTGGCGCCTTCTTTCCTCCAGATTTATCCCTTTTTCCATCACCTTGCGAATCTCGCGATCGAGCTCCGTGTCTCCGCCAACAACAGGCGCTTGAGCCTGGTTTACATGAGACTTGTCGCACGATACCCCCATGAGAAGCATTGCTGCCAAAATCAAGATAGTTTTTTTCATAATAAAGAGTGTCGGTTTTATCAGGCTTTGCCGGCTGGTCCATGCGACCCTCAGAATTTCCAGTATCGTTTCCGGCCAAAATCTCCTTTCTTTGGATTTGAGAATTAATCCATCCTCATTATTAGTGCATTATAATAGATTCACGTTTATTTGCAAGCCGCAATTTTTCCTCCCCCCATTTAAACGCCAAAAGGACCCACTCACCGGGTCCTTTTTCTCTCACCTGTCATTATGGCAGGGTGTCACCTTATATAATAAAAATTTCCGTATGTCAAAGCAAAAATTGGACTTTAGTTGTAGTTTCAGCTAGTTACAACAACAAAACAATATTTTACAACTCAACACCCATCACATCGGCAACGGTATGGATGTCCTTATCCCCCCTGCCGGAGAGACAGACCACTATAGTCTTTTCCCTGGGAAGGGTCGGTGCCAGTCTAATGACATGGGCAATGGCGTGGGATGACTCCAGTGCAGGCAAGATCCCCTCTTCCCTGGTCAGGAGCTTGAATCCTTCCAGTGCCTCATCATCGGTTACCGACACGTATTCCGCACGCCCGGAATCCTTCAGCCAGGCATGCTCAGGACCGACTCCGGGATAATCAAGGCCTGCGGAAATGGAATGGGCATGGGCTATCTGGCCGAATTCATCCTGGAGCAGGTAGGTTTTGTTACCATGTAGAACCCCGACGGTCCCGGCACACAACGGTGCCGCGTGCTTGCCAGAGGCTATTCCATAGCCGGCAGCCTCAACGCCCACCATTTTTACATCCATGTCGTCCATAAATGGATAAAACAGGCCGAGGGCGTTGCTTCCCCCGCCAACGGCAGCCACAAGGTAGTCGGGCAGCTTTCCTTCAACCTTCAGATGCTGTTTTTTCGCCTCACGGCCGATGACGGACTGGAAGTCACGGACCATCAGCGGATAAGGATGGGGGCCGGCAACGGTGCCGATCACGTAAAAGGTGGTCTGGATATGGGTAACCCAGTTCCGCATAGCCTCGTTCATGGCATCCTTCAGGGTGGCAGTGCCTGCAGTGACCGGCGTAACCTTGGCGCCGAGGAGCTTCATGCGGAAAACATTCAGAGATTGCCGCTGAATATCCTCTTCTCCCATGAATACTTCACATTCCATATCAAAAAGAGCAGCAATGGTTGCCGTGGCAACACCATGCTGCCCCGCACCGGTTTCAGCAATAACTCTTTTTTTCCCCATGCGTCGTGCCAGAAGCCCTTGGCCAATTGTATTGTTGACCTTATGGGCTCCGGTATGGTTAAGATCTTCGCGCTTCAGGTAGATTTTAGCGCCACCCAGTTTCTTGCTCAATTTTTCTGCATAGTAGAGTGGATTAGGTCGCCCCACATACTGGTGCAGGTAATAGGCGAATTCCTCCTTGAACTTTCGGTCCTTTTTATAATATTTATATGCCTGCTCCAACTCGAGCAGGGCCGGCATCAGTGTTTCAGAAACATATCTGCCACCGAACTGACCAAAATGTCCTTTGTTGTCAGGGACTCTCACACGGACCTCCAGATACTGAAAATGAGGCTGCATCATATCCCCAGAAATGAAAATTTGCAAGACCGGCAACGGGAGTATGGAAATGGTTAAAAATGAATCTTTCAATATCGTGCTGGTGGAACCGGAAATTCCCCCCAATACCGGCAACATCGCCCGCCTCTGTGGAGCGACAGGAACCATACTGCACCTGGTGGGCAAACTCGGTTTTTCCACCGATGATAAGACCTTGAAAAGGGCAGGTCTGGATTACTGGAGCGAGGTGGAAATACACTATTGGCCGGACCTGGATACACTGAAAGCTGCTTACCCCAATGGACGGTTCATCTACACCAGTAAAAAGGTGGCAAAGACATACGTGGAACTGGAATTCAGGTGCGGGGATTTCATCGTCTTCGGCAAGGAAACCAAGGGCCTGCCCGAAGACCTTATCGAGGCAAACCCGGCAACGTCCGTACGTATCCCCATTTTCGGCAAGGTGCGCAGTCTCAATCTGTCAACTTCTGCGGGCATCGTACTTTACGAAGCATTGCGTCAGACCGGCAGCCTGGAAGGCAAATAAAAACAGGGGGCAGTGTATGCTTGCCAAAGCAGTAATATTCATGAATCTGGCGCTGATCTTTTACACCTATGCGGTCTTCAGCGGCCGCCGGGAAGGTCTGCACCGCAAACACCTGCTGGTTTTCGGCATCGGCCTCTTTTTCGACTACCTGGGCACCCGGCAAATGAATTTCTTTGCCATGGCTTACGGAAAAGCGCCCGAATGGCACAACATCTCAGGCATCTCTTCACTGGCCGGCATGGCTTTCCATTTCCTTCTGGCGCTGATCGCCTCCTGCCTCAACCGCGCCGAGGTCATCAACCGCACCTTTCACCGCGTAAGCCTCACCATTTACAGCCTCTGGCTTATCGCCTTCGCCAGTGGCGCCCTTTCAGGCATGACGCGGGTTATGGTAAAAAAATAACCATCTTGTATTAACAATACTGTTGCAGGTATTTAATATTTTAATTTTACTTTTCAATCTGATGTGTTAATTTGCGTACATTCAATTTAATGAATAAAGGAGAATGTATGAAACAGCGGATTTTTGCATCAATTGCTCTGGCACTACTGGTTGCAGGTTGTGGCGGTGGAGGGAGCAGTAGCAGCGGCACCACCACCGGCGCCACTACAGCCCCGGCCATTTCTTCGCAACCCACTGCCATAGTCAGTGCTGACAGTGGCGCCAAAGCAGCATTGTCCGGAGTGGCTGTCACAGAGGGTGGTTACGACATGGGCAGCAGCTCAAGTAGCTTCCAGGGACTGGCTTTCGGCACCACTAGCGGCCTTAGCAAGGAAACCAGCGCGGTTAAAGGCACCACCATCAACCTGTGGATGCAGCGATTGGCAAATGATGCCGCGCCGCTCAATGCCGTCATCAACTGGCGCAATGGCACCGCCAAAACTGTTGCAGCAACTACGGATATGAGTGCTTCACTCTGCACCACCGGCACCGCCACCATAACAAGCAGTGAATCAGGCGCAAGTATCGACTATAGTAACTGCCGTTTTGGTTCCATTCAGTTAAACGGCACCATCTCTGTCAGCGGTACTTCCAACACCAGCAACACCGTCAGTGCCAACTACAGCATCGGTTCAGCTTCAAGTCCCTTCACTACCACCTTCTATGCCGACACCACATCTAGCGTAAAAGAGTCCGAAGACAGAAGTATCCTTACCATGACCGGTTTCACAGCTAATACGACGACCGGTGCAATTTCTGCCACCCTGAACGGCACATACACTGAAGAAGATTATGTATTAAAAACAAAGTACGAGACCATTATCTCCAATTTCAAAACAAGCTATGAATTCATTAATGGCATTTACTCAGTAGACATCACCGGTGGATCTTTTGTCGACAAGGAATACACCCTCGTCAACGGTGTTTACAACCAGGAGCGTTCGGTGGGAGTCACCTTCCAGAACTTCGGTGTCGACAGATATTTCTCAACAGGTACCTACAGCGTAAACGGCACCTTCGCCATCCAGAGCACCCCTTCAACCTGCATCGATGGTACGTTCGCCATAAAAACCATTACTCCAATCAAGGATGACCGCACGGCAGGCGTAATGACCGTCAATGACAACACGACCATCACCTTCAGCTCGACCGGCGTTACCGTTGCCGTCACAGGTCAGCCAACGAAAACTTATTCCTCATTCTCTGAATTGAGCGGTGTCTGCACCCAATTCGGCCTCTAAAGCAAGCTCTGCAAAAAAAGAAAAAGGGAGGACGGCATTCAGCCGTTCTCCCTTTTTTCATACCTTTACCGGCGGTTACTTCTGGTTAATCGCCGAAAGCCGCCATTGGTTGTTCCCCACCGGCCTGGTGAAAGTCCAGTATTCCTCGAATTTTACCGGATCGGTCTTGCTGCCGGAGACAACCGCTCCCGTTGTATCGTCGGTGGTATAATCCAGCAGGTTTGCGTAAATTTGGGCTGTTATGAAATCCTGCCCCGATTCCTGCCAGACCTCGGCAATCTCCACATTGCGCACGGCGATATTTTCCAGCCGGTTCACCTGCCTGTCGCGCAGGAGCCGTTCCACATCCTCCTGCAGGATACGCCTCATCTCATCGGTGAAAATTCCGTTCACCGGTGACAGATCCCGATTCATCCAGGCCCCTTGAACCTTGAAGAACATGTCCATGACCCCATCGTTGAAACGCTGCTCGTCAAAGGAGGGGTCCATCTGCCGGATATGGGAAAGCCCTGTAGTCAAGTCATCGGACGCAGGCTGAACTGCCTCATAGCCACTGCCGCTGGAAATGGGAGTCACCGTCCCCCCTTGATATCCTGTCTGTCCATAGGTGGCTGGGGCAGTTTCACGATTTTTTTTTACAAAGCGATAGATGAGATAGCCGATACCGGCCAGAAGCAGGATCTCGAAAAGTCCGATACCGCCGCCCCCCATAGCTCCACCTCCGCCGAACCCCAGACTCCTGAAGAGCATGCCGCCGAGCATTCCCCCCATGATCCCGCCCGCCATGCTGCGTAAGAAGCCGCCTCCCGGTTGCTGCTGGTATGGGGAACGGGAATATGTTCCGGCCCCTGGATTCGATGGACTGGTCTGATAAGGACTGGTCCTGGTGGATGGGCTGGCAGGCGCGGAATAGCTGCGCGAGCCACGACTTCCACTGGAACGACCTCCCCCAATCCGGGCATCGGCTGCGGATTCCATGAAGGTCACTGTCAGAAGCGAAAGAACTGCAAAGACTGCCATTATTCTCGCTGTTTTTTTCATTTTTTTACTCCTTGTGTTATCAGCTGTATTGCTTGCGGACCAACCTGTTTCTATTGCTTTTTTTCTGCATTGAATCTTTCAACGGCATAGTTCCATCCAGAGATCACTCCGGCCAGATCATTGTCCGCCTTGTTCAGACAGGCTAAAATACAGCCCCGGTAGCCTTTCATCTCCTTGTTGTACTGGTCCACGTCCTTGCCGGCTTTTTCCATCTCCCTGGCGTCGGCTCGATCCGATGGCAGCTCCGGTTTTGGCGGCTGTTTACATATGCAGTCGGCAAAGCTAGTCCCCACCGAGGAAAACAAAAGCAGCAGAATAAGCAGATTGAAAAATTTCATATTACTTCTCCAAAAGTACAGACTATGTCAATCTTTCATGAACAAATGTCTTGAGGGTGACCACGGCATCCAGGATTCTCTCGTCTTTCGGCAATGTTGCCGAGAGATGGTCTATATAAGCCCGCTCCTGCAATATTCTGAACGAGGTAGTGAAGTTCAGGTCGAAGACCCAGGAAAGCTGCAGTAGCTTGAAGTCATTCAAAGTCTTCAGCATGGACAGGCTCACCATGCGCCTGCTGTTCAGAGTTGCCAGCACTTCAGGAGAGTATTCGGGAAGGTCGGGAAAGCCGAGTCCAGCCGCCGAGGCACGCTCAGTCTCCGGCAAAGCATAAAAGTCTATGAAAACACGCCAGATATCAAGTTTGTCGGCATCACGGATCAGCTTCAAAAACAGGATTTCTTCCTGAGTCAGGTTCTGCGGGATGCTAAAGACATTGTGCAGCCGAACGGACTTCAGGATGAGCTCCCGTTCAGCGTTGGCGAGGGCGGCAAGCACATTTTTTTCCTGAAGAATATCGGCACTTAGGGCAGCATGATTTATGGAGTCGCTATCCTTGAACGTCTTGTAGCGGCGGTACTGTTCAAAACGCCCCAGATCATGAAAGAGAGCAATGATCTCGGCAATGTCCTGCTTTTCCGGGCTAAGCGATTCACCCAGCGTAATAGACCGAATGTTTTCGCAGACCTTGTGGGTGTGGTATTCCTTGAGAGAAAAGTTCCGTTGTTTCTCTTGATCCGAAGAAGCGAAAGAACGGCAATACTCGGCAAACCAGGCCTTTAGTAAGGGAATTTCCAGCATTGTCATTTCAGCATCCTTAGGCTTTCCCTGCTCGGGCCAAGCCCATGGCATCCGATCATTTGCTCTGACCATCAAGGTACTTGAAAAATTCACCGATAACCTTGTCTCCATCCCCACACTGATAAGAGACGACGTTGCGCAGGTGAGCAAAAGAATCCACATCTATTTTGCTGAATTTTATGCCGACGCCGTTTTCATCGATCCTGACAACACTGCCGGTCGCCTTGATCGCCACTTCCGGCGTCGTACCACTGAGTTGAATGGAGACATCCACCGGGAGACCGGCATCAAGCTTCCCATCGGTTTCAATATACAGCCCCTGCAAGCTGATATTCCTCACTTCGCCTTTGATGGTGATTTCCGCCTGGGTTACCAAAGCATCGATGGCAAAGCTCACACGGGAAAAATTGCGATTGTTTACCAACGTCTACCTCCTTAAAATCAGTCATAGGGGCAAGTTAGCATAACAGTGATGAAAGTTCCATAAGCAAAAGACATGAAAAGCCCCCAAATTGCAGCACTGCCCTTATCTTGTCTCCTGCCACATGTGGGTATACACACCTCATGTCTCACGATTAGGGCTTGTACTGCAGATGGGGGCTTTTATCGACTTAACTTCGGCCGACAAAGATCAGTCGTCGAAATTTCCGGACGGTCCCTTGTCCCCGCCGATTGTAGCCGCCCTTTCAACGATCTTGCCCTCGGTCCATTGGGCAGGGTCTTCGATACGGCCAATCTTGGCGCCCACATCGTAGGAGCCCGCCTTGAGGATGGCCTGGATTGCCAGCTGCGCCGTATCCTGCGAGTTCAGAACTTCGGTGATCATCTTGTAGGCAAAATCTTCCACCCGCCTGGCCATTCTCTCCCTGACTTCTTTCGGCTGAGCCAGAAGTTTATTTTCGAATGGCAGGTTAAGGCTCTTGTAGTCTCCCTTTTTCCAGCCCTTGGATTCGGCATAGGCAACCATTTCCACCCACATCTCCTCGGTGACGCCTTCGCCCTTTACCTTGATGAAGTTGCCGTTGGCGTCCAGCTGTGCATTGCCGTAATCGTTTACTTCAAGGCCCCAGGAAATCATCTGCAGCGCCGTGGCGACGTTGGCCTTGGTGGTGGCAGTCTTCCTGGCAATCTCGCGCAACCTGTCCGAGCTGTTGCCCGAAGTGCCGTGCTGGGCGCCAGAGACCTTGTATTTTTCCAGGGCATGGTGAATCTCGGCGGTAAGACCTACCTGAATGCCGGCATCGCTTGCCTCCAGGCCATGTGTAGTCCCATTGTTCAGGGCGATCCAGTCGGGAAAAATATCATGGGCATTGAGCCCCTGGATAAGGAAAAGCGCTTCGGGCACCGTGGAAAGGCCCTGACTCCCCTTGATCTCACCAACTTCGGTCTCCAGGCCTGCCCAGGAAGGAATCGACGGGTTGATAGCGATATTGGCCAGCAGGTTCTTGTCGTCGGGAAGATGGGAGGCGTCGATGGCAATGGAGGTAATGCCTGCCTCGAACATGGTGGGAACCTCTACCTTTGCTTCGGCCAGGTCCTTGTCGCTCTTGATGCCGTAATGGTCCGCATGAATAGCCACCGGCACGGTGATGCCCAGTTCGTTGCAGACAGCATCCACCTGGCGGGCCATGTTCCAGTAGTTGACAGGACAATAGGCGGATCTGCCCCCCTCCGACTTGGCTATCTCGATAATTACAGCCGCGTTTGCGCGCTGGGCAGCCTGCAGTACGCCTCTGATGACGAAGTGATTCCTGCCGTTGGCGGCCAGGGCAATGGCATTCCCCTTCGCACCCATCGCCCTATCTATAACCTTGCCGCTCACCAGCAGTGCTTTCGAGTTGGGGAACAGCTTTGCCACGTTGGGTGGACGGCCAATCTCGAGTGCTTTTGTAAAATCCGAACCGTTTGCCATATCGCCTCCTTTTAGTGGTATTTAAAATACTTTTATGTATACAAAAAAAATCAGATTTTTATAGCACGTAAACAGCTTAAGATCAAGGTGTTAATCAGAAAAAACACATCTGAAACGGTGCCCCAAACAGTTATATTAATTAAACATCTCATATCTTATAACCGATATCTCTATTGTCAACCTGCAGTCAACCTGACCACCCAGCGCACATTGCGTCTTATCAACCAACGTCGCAGTTCGTCCAGAAGAAGAATCGCCAGGGCGAACGGCCAGGCAAGGACCAGCTCCCCTGCAGAAAGCGATGCGTTGCCGAAAAGAAGATGCAGCGGCGACCATTCAATGATCGACAGCGCCAGGACCAGTTCGACCCCTATTCCGAACCAAAGCCGAAAATTGGAGAAAATGCCCTGCTGCAGCAGCGACTGGCGCTGGACTTTGCTGGCAAGGACATTGGCCATCTGGCAGAGGACAATTGCCGCAAAGAAAGCGGATACTGCTTTTGGGTAAAGACCTGACCCTGCAGCCAGAGGCATGCCGAACTGCCAGCCCCCGGCATGGAGAACACTGAAGTAGGCGAAAAATGCGGCTGCAGCCTCAATCACCCCTTTAAATCCGTAGGCAACAAAGATAAGCCGGCCGTTCACCAGCCTCTCCGACCGGGAGCGCGGGGGAAGCTGCATTATGTCACGCTCGGACCGTTCGGAAGCCAGGGCAATGGCCGGCAGCATATCTGTACCCAAATCTATGGCAAGAATCAGCATCACCGTCAGCGGCAAGGGAATGCCCAGGAGAAGAAAAGCCAGATAGGGAACCACTTCCGGGACGGCATGGGTGACCGTATAGGCGATGGACTTCTTCAGGTTGTCGAAGATGGTGCGCCCTTCCTTGATGGCAGGCAGCAGAGTGGCGAAGTTGTCATCCAGAAGCACCATATCCGCAGCCTCCCGTGCCACATCCGTCCCGGAAAGCCCCATGGCCACGCCGATATCAGCCTGCTTCAGCGCCGGGGCGTCATTGACCCCGTCGCCGGTTACAGCCACCACGTGGCCGTGGCGCTGCAGGGCCTGGACAATACGCAGCTTTTGTTCGGGCGACAATCGGGCGAAGAGGACCTCCTTCTCCTCCAGTTCCCAGTCAAGCATGGCATCGCTCATGTCACGAAGCTCTTTGCCGAGAATCAACCTGGGGGTTTGCGTGGTGACGATGCCGATCATGCGGCCGATGGCAATGGCGGTCGTCTGGTAATCGCCGGTAACCATGATAACCCGCACCCCTGCGCTGCGGATAGCCTTCACCGCCTCCGCGACACCGGCACGGGGAGGATCGAACATTCCCACCAGGCCGACGAAGATAAAACCGCCGGATGGCAGATCCTTGTTTTCCCATGCTTCACGGGGCGCAACCTCACAATAGGCCAGAAGCAGCACCCGTTCGCCTTTGCCGGCAAACTCCTCATAGGCAGCGAGATAAGCCCTTTTATGATTATCCGTCAAAGGCTGCGCCATTCCATTGATGAGAATACTGTCGCACATGGAAATTGCCACATCGGGAGCACCTTTAAGGCAGGCAATCTGTTTTCCATCAACATTATTGATGGTGATCATCAGTTTCGTGGCGGCGGTAAACGGCTCTTCATAGAGCCGGGGAGAGGCTGCCTGCACGGCAGCCACATCCTGAAACCTGCTGCAGAAAACCAGCAACGCCCCCTCTGTGGGATCGCCAAGGTACCGGTTCCGATCATCCTGCTGCAAATGGGCGTTGTTGCAAAGGCTTGCCACCAGCAGGAACCTTTCCAGTTCCTCCTTCTCCAGGTTTGTGTCTACCTCCGTGTGGATGCACTCGTTGAGAAAAAGCCTCTTTACCTCCATCCGGTTGCAGGTCAGGGTGCCGGTCTTGTCGGTGCAGATAACCGTGGTACAGCCGAGGGTCTCCACCGATTCCAGGTTCTTGACCAGTGCCTTGTTTTCCGCCATGCGTCGGGCAGCAATGGAAAGGGACAGGGTGACTGTGGGAAGAAGCCCCTCCGGGACGTTGGCAACGATGATACCGATGGCAAAGATCAGCTTGCTCAGCATCGGATTTTGCAGAAAGAACAGGCTGACGAGAAAGACACCAACTCCCATGATGACAGCAATGGTGGAAATTAACCTGGTGAAGTGGTGAATCTCGCTGCGGATGGGTATTTCCCGCACCGACACAGCCTGGGTCAAGTCGGCAGCACGTCCGATCTGGGTTTTCATGCCGGTTGCGAAGACCAGCGCCCTGCCCTGGCCTGCCTGGGCCATGGTCCCGGAAAAAACGGCATTGCGGCTGTCGAGAAGATGCTTGTCGGTCGGATAGGTGGTGCGCAGTTGCGGTTCCGACTCTCCGGTCAGGGAGGCGTTATTCACCTTCAGGCCGGATACCTCCACCAGGCGTGCATCCGCCGGCACCTGGTCCCCCTCCTCCACCATGATCAGGTCCCCCCTGACCAGCTCCGCCGCCGGGACCTGTTTAAGCTCCCCCCCGCGAATCACCTTCGCCATGTGGGGAAGCATGTCCCTGAAAGAGGCCATGATCTGTTCGGCCTTGTGCTGCTGAAAATAGCTGAAACTGCCGTTAATCAGCACCACGCCCACCAGGGCGATGGCGATAAAGATATTTCCTTCGCCGGGAGTCAGCCACTCCGCCACAAAGGACAACCCTGCCCCGACCCAGAGGAGCAGGGCAAAGAGATTGAACATCTGCCGCAGGAACTTGATGATCTCATTTTCACGCTTATGCTGAACCAGGGCGTTGGGCCCTTCCTTCAGCAAGCGCCGGGCAGCCTCAGCCGGGTCAAGCCCGCTGTCTGCAGAGGTTCTAAGCCTGCGGCAAAATTCTTCAATGGCGATCTGATGCATACGCTGCTCTCGTAGCAGGTTGTTAGAAAAAGAACCCAGGCTCAATTCTATCCCGTTATCGTCAATAGTCATGGCTGCAACATAAAATTCCTTCTCCTTGCAATAGGGTCCCCTGCTCTTTATAATGGGGTGCTTTTTTAAGGAGATAACTGTGCCGCAACCCGTAACTTTCAACCAATCCCTTCTCGACAGCCATCTGGTAGTGGATGTGCGCACCCCGCTGGAGTTCGAGGAAGACCATATCCCCGGTGCCGTCAACGTGCCGCTCCTGTCCAATGAAGAGCGGGTGGAGATCGGCACCCTTTACAAGCAGACCGGGCCCAGGGAAGCCCGCATCCGCGGTCTGGAGCTCACCGCCCCCCGTTTTCCCGAGCTGGTTGCCGAGATAGGCGGGCTTGCGGCAGGAAGACCCATCCTCGTCTACTGCTGGCGCGGCGGCCTGAGAAGCAAGACCGTTTCCGCCATCCTCGATTTGACCGGTTACGATGCGGTCCAGCTCCAGGGGGGCTACAAGACCTACCGCAACCAGGTCCTGGCCTGTTTCGAGAACTTCCAGCCCCCCGCCCGGCTGGTGGTCATCCACGGCATGACCGGCATCGGCAAGACCCCCTTCATCCTCGGTCTCGACCGGAATGACTTTTCCTTCATCGACCTGGAAGGGCTTGCCTGCCATCGGGGCTCAGCCTTCGGCGAACTGGGGCTTACCCAGGATCTTTCCCAGAAATGGTTCGAAAGCCTCCTGTGGGACGCCCTGCGCAAACTGCCCGGGGACAAGCCGCTCATCGTGGAGGGTGAGAGCAAAAGGATCGGCAAGCTGTCCCTGCCCGGCAACATGTACGAAGTAATGCAGGAGAGCACCAAGGTCTGGTGCCATGCATCGCTGGAAACCAGGGTGGAAAGGCTGATCCGGGAATACGGCCGTCCGGAGTTCAAAGAGGGAATGGCGGTGGCCCTGTTGCGCATCAAAAAGAGGCTGGGAGGCGACAAATACGCCGAGATCGAGGGCCATCTGGAACGCTGGGAACTGCAGCCATTCATGGCCGAGCTGGTGAAAAACTATTATGACAAGGTCTATTACAAGAACCGGGACTGGGTGGAGGACTGCAACCTGTCACTGGAGGACTACCAGGCTGCCGAGCAGGAGTTGAAGGGATTCCTGCACATGAAACCGAGAGCCGTCAGCGATCCAGCAACTCCCGCACCTTTCTCGCCAGCTCGGGAGGGGAAACCGGCTTGATAACCAGTTCAACTCCTTTCTCCAGCAACCCCTTTTCCTGGATCAGATCGGCGGTATAACCGCTTATGAACAGCACCTTCACCTGTGGGGCCAGCACCCTGATCTCGCGGCAGGCCTCCGAGCCGTTCTTTTTCGGCATGATCATATCCAGGAGCACCAGATCTATATTGCCGCGGTTTTCCTGGAAAATATCCACCGCTTCCTGCCCGTCCCTGGCCACCATCACAAGATAGCCGAAATCCTGCAGAATACTCACTTCCATATCCCTGATGGCCTGGTCATCCTCGGCCAGCAGGATGGTCTCGGTGCCCCCCCTGGGCAGAGCGGGAGACAACTTTGCTTCCTCCACCTGGTTGTCCTCGATCAAGGGTAGATACAACCTGAAGGTGGTGCCGATGTCCGGCTCGCTGTACACCTTGATATAGCCGTTGTGCTGGGTGACGATGCCGTAAACTATGGACATGCCGAGGCCCGTCCCTTTGCCCACTTCCTTGGTGGTAAAGAAAGGATCGAAGATGTTCTGCAGGGTATGCTGGTCCATTCCCTTGCCGCTGTCGGAAACATTGATCAGGGCGTAGGCGCCGGGCTTGCCGAAACCGTGCATGGCGATGAAGGAATCTTCTATTTCCTGCAGAGCCGTCGAAACGGTGAATTTCCCGCCATCCGGCATGGCATCCCTGGCATTGGTGGCCAGATTCATCAGCACCTGATCGATCTGGCCGCTGTCCCCATTGATGAAAAGAGTTCCTTCATGAAAAGAGGTCTCAAGCTGAATGTCCTCACCGATCACCCGCTTGAGGATCTTCGTTACGCTTTCGATCAAGCCGTTAAGCTCCACCGGCTGCTGCTTCATCTCCTGTTTGCGGCTGAAGGCCAAAAGCCCCTTGGTCAGCTGGGCAGCCTTTTCTGCTGCGGCAATAATCTGGTCCAGGTTGCATTTCAGCGGATCATCAGCATCCATTTTCATCTGCGCCAAGTTTCCATAGCCGATAATGACGCTGAGCAGATTGTTGAAGTCGTGGGCTATGCCCCCCGCCAACTGGCCGATGGCCTCCATCTTCTGTGCCTGGCGCAGCTGTTGTTCCAGCTGTTTGCGGGCAGTGATGTTTTCGAAAACGGTTATGTAGTGGATCGGTTCGCCGCTCTCGCCACGGGCCAGGGCAACGGCCATGTGCCCCCAAACGATGGAACCGTTCTTGCGGAGAAATCGCTTTTCCATTTCATAGGAGGAGGTGCATCCAGACAGCAGTGACTGCACCTCGGCCTGGTCCAGTGCCAGATCCTCCCCATGGGTGATCTCCGCCAGGGTCAGCTTCTGCAATTCGCCAGGGTCATACCCAAGGTCACGGCACATGCTGGCATTGACCCTGACCAGCAGCCCGTTCAGCGCAACATGGGCAATACCCACCGCTGCCAGCTCGAATGCATTCCGGTATCGCTCCTCGCTTTCCTGAAGATTCTCCGTCGTTCGTACCAGTTCGGCGGTTCGTTCCTCCACCAGGGCCTCCAGTGTGGACTCGCGCTCTTCCAGGGCACAGCGTTGCGTGTACAGCGCGCGAAAGACCCTGACCTTGCTTCTCAGGATGGCCGGCTCCAGCGGCTTCAGCAGATAGTCGACAGCGCCGGCATCATACCCCTTGAACTGGTAACTCATATCCTTCATGCCGGCAGTAACGAAGATAATGGGAAGATGCCGGGTCTTCGGGTTGCTCCGCATCAGTTCCGCGGTCTCGAATCCATCCATTTCCGGCATCTGCACATCCATAAGGACCAAGGCAAAATCCTGCTTCAGGGCCAGCCGCAGGGCATCATTGCCGGACAGAGCCTTGACCATATCCAGCCCCATATCGGAGAGTAGCGCCTCAAGCGCCGTCAGGTTCTCCTCCCTGTCATCCACCAGTAGAATGGAAACCGGTTGTTTCCACATTGCAGCTCTCCTTTCCTATCTGCCCATCAGCCTGTTGCGGCCGTCACTAAGATACCAGTCTCGTCAGCAATCCCGGCAGCTCCGTCAACCTTGCCACATGGTCGGCGGTCACAAGGCTCAAGGCATATTTCGGCATGGATGAGGCATCGGCATCTGCCGGGTCCTGGACAATTGCCATCCCCCCCTGTTCCTTGATCCGAAGCAAGCCTCGCCCACCATCATAGCCGGCACCGGTAAGGACGATGCCGATTACCGCCGGGCCGAAAGCGGCGGCTGCCGATTCAAAGAGCACATCTACCGAAGGCCGCGCAAAATTGACCGGCTTCTCGGCGGAAAGGGACAGGCTGCCGTTGCTTTCAACCAGCAGGTGGTAGTTGGGCGGGGCCAGATAGGCGCATCCCCCTTGCATAACCTCCTCCTCGTCAGCTTCCTTGATCCGCAAAAGACACAGCTGATCAAGCAGCTTCGCCAGGCCGTCTCCCGATGCCGGACTCATGTGCTGGACGATGAGGATCGGCAGGGGAAAGTCTGCCGCCAGACCTCCCAGTACCCTTTTCAGCGCCTGCACGCCGCCGGTGGAAACACCCATGACAATCACCCGGAAACGTTTTGGGCTCTCATGACTTGTAGCACTTGGCATAGATGCGCGTACCCCGCCCGATTTCATGGTAGTCTGCGAATATATCCCGGTTTTCCAGGGTTTCCTTGGTACCTAGACAGAGAAATCCACCCGGCAGGAGGGCCCGGTCGAAAAGGCTCAACACCCGTTCCTTCAGGGAAGCCTTGAAATAAATAAGCACGTTTCGGCAGAAAACCATGTTCATTTCACCGAAATCCGCATCCACCGCCAGATTATGGGCGGCAAAAACAATGTCCTTCTTAAGAGCCGGCATGAGCATGGCGTGATCGTACCGCGCCGTGTAATAGTCGGCAAAATCCCGGCGGCCACCGCTTTTCTGATAGTTTTCCGTAAAGCGCCGCATCTCCTGCAGAGGATAGATTCCCTCCCGCGCCTTGCCCAGCACATTCTCGTTGATGTCGGTGGCGTAAATCCGGTAACGCCCCGCCAGTCCCTCCTCCTGGAGCAAGATAGCCATGGAATAGACCTCTTCACCGGTGGAGCACCCCGCATGCCAGATCTTGACGAAAGAATATGTCTTGAGATGGGGAACGACCTGCTCCCGCAACGCCTTGAAGAACAGGGGATCCCGGAACATCTCCGAAACGTTTACGGTAATGCCCCGCACGAACTGGTCGAAGAGGGAGCGGTCCCGCAGCAGTTTGCCCTGGGCTTCCGAAAGGCTGGAAAAGCCGGAACCGGCAAGCCACGCGCTCAATCTGCGCCTGATGGAGGCTTCGGCATAGTCGCGGAAGTCGTACCCGTACATGCGGTAGAGGGCTTCCAGCAGCAGATCGCTCTCTATGGCGAACCGCTCGTCGTCTTCCATGGGCTACCCCTTTTGATAGAGCCAGACCCGCATCAAGGAAAGCAGTTTTTCCACCTCGATGGGCTTGGAAATGTAATCGCTCGCCCCCGCCTCAAGACACTTCTCCTGGTCTCCCTTTAGTGCCTTGGCGGTCATGGCGATGATGCTGAGCCTGCTGAAATGTGGATCGTTGCGGATTGTCCTGATGGTTTCATAGCCGTCCATTTCCGGCATCATGATATCCATCAGCACCAGGTCCACATCGGGGTGTTCCTGCAGGCGCGCCAGGGCTTCCCGGCCGTTTTCCGCCTCCACCACGACCATGTGCTTCTCCGCCAGGATGCTGGTCAGGGAAAAGATGTTGCGCATGTCGTCATCCACCAGCAGGACCTTTTTCCCCTCCAGCATGGTTTCCTTGTCAAGGGAGGCGCGCAGCATACGCTGCTTGTCCGGGTTCAGGGAACTCTCCACCTGATGCAGGAAAAGCGTCACCTCGTTAAGCAGCCGCTCGGGGCTTTTCGCCCCTTTGATGATGATGCTTTCCGTGTAGCGGCGCAGTTTCAGCTCTTCTTCATGGGAAAGGCTCCTGCCCGAATGGATGATGACCGGAAGGCGCCGTTTTTCGTCCTCATGCTCGATATGCTCCAGCAGATCGAAACCGGACATGTCCGACAAGCCCAGGTCAAGGACCATGCAGTCGAAGGCTTCCCGCGAGAGCAGCTCGATGGCTTCCTTGCCGCTCCCCGCCACACTGATCGCCACATCCCGCCCTTCCAGAAGTGCCACCAGCCCCCTGGACTCGGCCGGATCATCCTCGACGATGAGCAGCTTGCGTACCGAGCGGGAGATGGCATTTTCGATGGTGGCGAACAGTTCCGCCAGTTGATCCGGGTCCACCGGCTTGGAGACGAAGCCGATCGCCCCCATGGACATGGCCTTCTGCCGGTCCTCCAGGCAGGTAAGGAAGTGGACGGGAATATGGCGGGTGCGGGGATTTTCCTTGAGGAGGCGCATTACCCCCCAACCGTCCACATGGGGGAGCATGACATCAAGGATGATGGCATCGGGCAGGCAATGGTCGGCAAGGTAGAGCCCATCCTCGCCATTGGCAGCCGCCAGGGCTGCAAATCCACGTTCCCGGACCATCTCCATCAGGATTCGGGCAAAGTTGAGATCATCCTCGATGAGGAGAATACTGCGCTGTCCCTTCTGCAGCTTCTCCCGGTCATCGGCCAGGGTTGATGCAGCAGACGGCACCGGTATTGGCCGAACCGGAGCAGGGCCAGCGGCAGAAGCGCCTTGAATCGGAGCAGAGTTATCTGGCACGGCTTTGGTTGAAGAGTTATCGGGCGAAAGGGTCAATGGCAGGTAAACAGTGAAGACGCTCCCCTCCCCTTCGCGGCTTGCCAGGGTAATATCGCCCTGCATGCCGCGTGCAAGCTGCCGGGAGATGGACAAGCCAAGGCCGGTACCGCCGAACTTGCGGCTGGTGCTGCCGTCCCCCTGCTGGAAGGCATTGAACACGATCTCCTGTTTTTCCGCAGAAATGCCGATGCCGCTGTCTCTGATGGCAATGGCCAGGGCCGGTACCGGCAGGATATTTTCGCCGGGGGCCGGAATCCCGGCCAGCACTTCTACACCTCCGTTATGGGTAAATTTGAAGGCATTGGAAAGGAGGTTTTTCAGGATCTGCTGGGTGCGCTGCATATCGGTGCTGATGCATTCCGGCACCCCTGCCCCGGTCTTTATCTGGAAAGCAAGCCCCTTCTGCTCGGCCAGTGGTCTGAACATGGTCTCCAGCGGTTCCAGCAGATCGATTACTTTCAGTTCCTCGAAGTGGAATTCCAGCCTCCCCGCCTCCACCTTGGACAGATCGAGGATGTCGTTGATCAGGTTCAGGAGATCGTTCCCTGCATCGTTCATGGTGCGGGCGAACCCCACCTGTTTCTCGCTCAGGTTCCCTTCCTTGTTGTCCATGAGCAGGTGGGAGAGGATCATCAGGCTGTTGAGGGGCGTGCGCAACTCGTGGGACATATTGGCCAGAAATTCCGATTTATAGGCACTGATCCGTTCAAGTTCGTCGGCTTTCCTTTGCAGTTCCCGGCTCGCCTCCTCCACCTCTTTATTCTTGTTCCGAATCTGTTCCCGCTGCTGTTCCAGCATCTGGGCACGTTCCTCAAGTTCCTCGTTGGATTGCTGCAGCTCTTCCTGCTGGACGCGCAGCTCCTCGGTCTGCTGCTGGGTCTGTTCCAGAAGTTCATTGACCCTCTGGCGAGAGATGTTGACGCTGATTCCCACCGCCAGCCCTTCCATTACCGAATCGAGCAGCTGCAACTCCCTTTCGTTAAAACCGTGGAAAGCCCCCAGCTCCACCACCCCCAGCAGGGTATTGTCGTGTACCAGGGGAAGCACCACCACATTGCGCGGCGCCGCCTCTCCCAAAGAAGAGGCAATGGCCAGGTAATCGTCGGGGACATTAGAGAGGCAGATCATCTTCCGCTCCCTGGCCGCCTGACCTGCGACTCCTTCGCCCATATTGAGACGGTCGTTAAGGTTTTTCCTCCGGGTGAAGGCATAGGTGGCAATGATGCGCAGATTCTGCTCCTGCGTATCATGAAAGTAGAAGGTTCCGACCCCGCAATCCAGGTATCGGGCCAGGTAGGCCAGCACCTTTTCGGCCATTTCATTCATGGCCTGTTCGCCCCTCAGCAAAGCATTCAACTCGTTCTGCCCCGTTTTCAGCCAGTCCAGATCCTGCTCCACCTGGCGGTTGTGCCGCAGAGAACTGGTCATCTGACGAAAGGCGCTGTCCAGAGTGGTTTGCGCCTCCTCCAGGTTGCAGACAGCCCTGACCAGATCGCCGGTCTCATCCTTCGAGATGGAGGAGCGGTCAACCTGGATAGGCCTGCTGTCGGGCAGGTCGCGGCTCAGGTCGCCCGAAGCGATAGCCTCGGCTAGATGGGATTTTTCCATGGATGAGCCGGAAATACCGAGGAGGGCATCGAGGATGGCCGTTATGGGTCGGACAATGCTCCGGGTAATGTATGAGGCCATGATGAACCCGGTCGTTACGGCAAACAGCACCATGGCCACAAACCAGCCGATGCGGGAGTGAAACAGGTTTGAAGCATGATCCCGCCCTTCTTTTGCATGGGACATTTCCCTGCGGATCAGCTCTGCCAGGGTGTCGTCCAGCTTCTTGAAAATCTCCCGCCCGTCTTTTTCCAGAATAGCGTCCGCTTCCGGCGCCCTCTTGTCCCTGGACAACTTGAAGACCCGTTCCTTGACCAGGAGATATTCAGGCCAGATCTTTTCGAACCGGTCCACCAGTTCCGCCTCCTGCGCATTCAGCTCCATCTTGTGATACTTGGCAAGAACCTCGGCGATGGTCTTTTCGTTTATCTGGGTCTGTGACGCAACGGTATCCTTGACATCCAGGCTTGGAGCCAAAGCGTGGCGGTAGACCCTCCGATAGTGGTACAGCACTTCCACATAGAGCTGATTGGCCAGGAAGACCGACTGCATGTTTTTGTTGTAGATTTCATCAAGGGTATCGTCCATGCTTCGCATGCCCTGGAAGCCGACGATGCCGATAAGAATGGAAAAAACGATGACGACCGCAAAACCGCAGGCAAGCTTCTTGCCTATTTTCAGATTGGCGTACCACCCCATGTCGCAACCTCCGTCACCGGTGTTTAAGTCCACTTTACTTATCGGCATTTTCGCAGGAGATTCAATTAGTTTCCATCCGGAAACTCCGGATGAGAAACTAGTGGTTTCCGATTCGGAAAGAGGGGATTTTTTGTTCTGGCAAGGAAATCAATGGCTTGCGCGGAGACGTACATCGGTACGTCGCACAAGTAAGCCCCCAGATTGACGCCGCCAGGGCAGAAAAGAACCCTTTCCGGATGGAAACCAATTAATAAGGGGGGAAAAATGCTATGGCGGGGGATTTATTTTATCAACGTTTTTGCCAGCCGCCCCAAAGTCTCCAGTGCCTGTTCGATCTGTTCCGACCATAACGCGGCATTGAGCCGAAAACAATTTCGGTACCTGTCACTTAATGTAAAGATGTTCCCTGGAGCAATGCTGATACCTTCATTCAAGGCCAGTTCGTAGAGTTTGAAGCTATCGAATCCGTCCGGCATCACCACCCAGAGAATATAGCCACCTTCAGGGGGATTGACGTGGGTTCCGTGGGGGAAATAACGTCCGACGGCATCCAGCATCTTTGCAATCTGCCTCGCATAGACCTTGCGGAGCGTCCGCAGGTGGCGGTCGTAGCCTCCGTTGGTAAGGAACTCCGTCACGGTGAGTTGAGTCGGTGACGCAGTAGCAATATTGAGCAACGTCTTCAAATGTAGCACCTTGTCCAAAAATCGACCGGGTGCTATCCAACCGACCCGGTAGCCAGGTGCCAAGGTTTTGGAGAACGAGGAACAGTAGAGAACCAGCCCATATTTGTCGAAGGACTTGATGGCGGCGGGACGATTAGAGCCAAAACACAAGTCACCGTAAACATCATCTTCGATCAGCGGGATTTCGTGTTTCGCCAGTAGCTCCACCAGCTGATGCTTGCGTTCATTGGGCAAGAGGCTTCCCAGTGGATTATTGAAATTGGCGATGGTGATACAAGCATGGACCGGGTTTTGCCTGATGGCATAGTCAAGAACGTCCAGGTTCATTCCCTCGCTATTGTAGGGGATTTCAAGCACCTTCAGCCCCATCCACTCGATCGCCCTGAGAAATGTGGGATAAACCGGAGAACCGATGGCAACGGTATCGCCGTGGCGGCAGACAGCCTGGAGCGCGAGGGTAGTCGCTTCCACGCAGCCCGAAGTGATGATGATATCATCAGGCATCAAGGAACAACCGGCGTCGAGCAATCGCTTGACAATCTCCGTGCGCAAACGCTTGTGCCCCCGTGCGGACGGATAAGCAACACTTTGGAGAGGGAAACGCTTCGATTCAGAGCCAAGCATTCGGTTCAGTCGATCAATCGGCAGCAAGTCGATGTTGGGAACCCCGGAGCCGAGCGGGACGAGTTTAGGGTTCCCAATGGCTTGCATGACCTGCAAGGCGGCATCATCTATGGTTACGGGGCTAGGGACGATGGCGGGCAAAGGGGCGCCGCTTGCCTGCCGGCATACCGCCTGCCGTTGGGGAGCACAGACATAGTAGCCGGACCGGGGGCGAGCCTCGATCAACCCCGCATTTTCCAGCCGGAGGTAAGCCTCCATGACCGTATTAACACTGACGCGCATCTGTCTGCTCAAGGTCCTGACAGATGGTATCCGCTCGCCGGGCAGGTAGGTACCCACCTTAATCATCTCCCGGACTTTGGCAACAATCTCTTCGTAGAGCAGCACTCCGCCCCCCCTTGTATTCTTTGATTTATATATCGGCGTGGCAGTCATGCAAAACAGATACAGTTCAAGGGAAATAACAGGGTAACAGTTGCTGTTTCCGCTCAACTGCTGGTGTCGAAAAAGTGTCGAGTTGCATCTGTGCATTTCTCTTTATTGCCTCTATTCTTAAGATAATCAAGGGTGTAACCTCATTCAAGGACGGTATGGCCACTCTATTTGTGACCGAGTGTCAGGTGAACCATCACGTTACACAAGAGAGCCGAAGCAGTCAATTCCATAGATGGAGGCACATATGAGACAGACTAATTGTTGTGGAGCAGAGAAGATTGCCGTTAAAAATGACATCAGTGAAAAATCATCCCAGCAAGTACCTGATGAGTTGAGTTGCCGTGAATGGATCAACGCAATCGATGTACCAACTCTTTTAATGCAGGGAAATCCCAGGCAAGTTATAACGGCAAACCGTCGAGCTCTTGAGTTGTTCGGGAAAGAACTCCATGAAGTAGAAGGACGCAGAGGTGGGCAGGTCTTTGACTGCATTTATGCATTTACAGAAGACGGCTGCGGGAAAGATAGTCATTGCGAAGGTTGCAAGATCAGAGATGGGATCATAGATACCTTCACGACCGGCAAGTCACACAGCAGGGTTTCAACCTCACTGCAAATTCAAAAATCCAATCAAATAATGCCATACATATTGCAGGTTTCAACTGAGAAGGTTGGGGACTTGGCTTTAGTAAGAATCGAGCGTTATGAAAATACTTGATGGGGTCTCCGTCTAGCCTCATCCACGTACCGCAATCTTTTGCGGGCCTGAACAGAAGCGGCCCGAAGGGTGACTTGGGTGTCGGCAGTTGCAAACAAGGGAGGGGCCACACAATTTATAGAAAGGAAGAGAGAAGGAAGGAGAGCCGGAATCGAGGCCGAACTGAATGGGCATGGGAAGGGAAATGGAGCGCAGCAGCGTCACTGCTGCGCTCCGGGTCAAATTTTACTGTAACGGGAATCGTTGCTACTCCCCTGGTCAATCAAATTGAAAGCACCCATGGTGGCTGTCATCGGAAATATCCTGCCAGCCGGTCACCTCCACATCGATCATCTGGGCCACCGCATCGGTAAATCGGTCGACGAGAAAACCGATCAACGCACCTTTTGCACCAGCAGCCACCTTGTCGCCGAAGGTTGCATTGCCGGCATCGGCAGCACCCATGTCGAGAAAGAAGTTCACCACATAGGCCGGCATGGAGAAGGCCACGCCGGCAATCTTCATCCCGGTTGATTTAGCCAGCATGTCCCCCATGAGTGGGAAAAGGGCATTGACCATGTAGACAGCTATCGTGGCCTCTGCCTGTTTTGGATATTTGATCGCTCCCAGTTGGACTTTGAAATAGGTGGCAGCGACGAATTTCGACCCTTTCACCAGCACCTGAAAGGCGCTCTTCCAATGGCTCTGATACCAGTGGATATTTTTGTAATCCCCCACCTGGTCGTGCAAAAGCCACTCGGTCAGAATGAACTGGATGCCCCTGCCGAAGCGCGGCGTTCGTGCCCGTGACGGGTAGTAAAAAGCCCAGTCATCTTTATTATTGCTACAGGCGCCGCTTTTGGTGAACAGCGCCATTTTGGCCATGCTCTTCTGATCGAATTTTTCGCAGGCAGGAATGACGGCCCCATTCAGTGGATCGACCACGGCAACTTTTTGGCCATTGCCGTCAACCATGCAATAGTCGCGTATGGGCTCATCATCCGCCGTCAACGCAGCAGCCTCACCGGTTAGAGCCGAGGCAAGCTTGGCGGACAGTTGCCGGCTGAAGGCAGCCGGAACCTGGTAAAAAACGCTCAGAGAATTGCCGGTGCCTTTCTGCAGGCGGCTGCCTACCGAGGAGACGCCGCTGATAATGGCGGTACGGGGATTGATATGCTGCTCGACAACTTCCTGGCAAGCAGCATCTTCTGCAGATGATATCTGACCTAATAGCTCTTTGTAATCTCCACTGATCAGATCGGGCGCCAACTGGAACATGAAGGTATATTCAGTGGCTGATCCGGGCAATATGGCAGGTGAGCCATATATTGCCTTGATTATGTTCGCGTCCAGTGCCTGATTGATGGCTCTGAGATTGTGGGTGGCTTCGTAATTGGTGAGAGAGGCCTCCATGTCGATGGCATTTCCGGAAGATCCGTCCTGCACCGGGGGTATTACCTGTCGCTGTGATTTCAGATAGTCCAGGTGAACATAGGTACTCAGCTTAACCACATAACGATCCTTGATCGCCACCCCATACTTGCTGATGCAGGCATCCAGGGTTGGAGACGGATTCCTGTTGTATGCCACGGGCTTTACAATTTCCGTGATCATTGTCGAATGTGGTTCCAGTGCGCCGTCACCATCGATGTCAGAACTGCTATTGTCGGAGATGGCTACCGTGCTGAGGGAGTAATCAGTTTCGTCAAAGGGATCGAACGCGGCCATATCGACGGTTGCATGGGCTGAATCATCATTGGTGAAATCGGTGAGCCTGGCCAGTATGGCATCCCGATCCGCTTTGGAAACGTTGGAGGTCAGAGACTGGATGCTTTTATCGGGTATTGCATCGATGATCGATTGCCCCACCTGGATACTCAGTGATTGCGGGTCATGCTGGGAAACATGCTCGCTCTCTGGGGCCGAGCTTACCCCCAGGTTGTCCAGACAGAGCCGAAGATCGGTGCCGGTCAGCCCCGAGCAGGCGAGCGGAATAACATCCGGTTTTTTGAGGCTCGGGATACCTGGTGCGGAGGAAAACGGGGCGTCAGTGACCGTCGATGCTACCCGTTTGCTTAAGGGCGCAGGAGGTGAATAAAGGACGAAGTCGGTGAGTATCGGCTCAGCCTGGCTTTTTTGCAGTGCGGTCGCTTTCGCCGGCAACAATTTAAAGATGCTTGCGTTATCGGAATAAAGTTCGCCGCTGGCAGGAAATTGTGGCTGGGCTGCCGCAAGCGCCACATGCTTGCCCTCTGCCAGATAGTCGTAATAAACCTTGGTGACATTGTCGGAAGCAGTCCGGGAATCGCCCCTATCATCTGAACATCCCGAAACGGTGATACCCGCCAGCAGCAGACAGATCGAAATCAAAAACAGGGTCCGTTTATACATTCTGCACCTCCCGCGTCGAAAATTGCATCGGCATCTCAAATCCTGATCAGGCAGCTGTTTTTTTGGACAGCATGTTTTATCGTTTGTCTTAGTGTGGGCCTGTTGGGTTGGTGGATGTGGAATCATTATGAGCAATTTAATCTGCACATAATTTACCTCACCCAAATTGATAAACAAGTGGGGGTTCTGCCGGACAAAAAGAAGGTTGCTGAAAAATCTTGATTTTAACCGTCACGCATCAGTGACGCATGCCCGTCGTGTCCCTTCCTGCAAGAGGTTGAGGGCCTCTCGTTCTTGATATTATTCCGGTTTCGGCCACAAATCATTAATGATAAATAATTTTTCCTCGTCTTAACCCTCAGCCAGTTCCATGAATCGCTTCGCCATCTGTGGGCCCTTTCCCTCTTCCTCGTGTTTGAAAAAGACGAAGGCATCCTCCCAATATTGCTCCCGCAGCCGCTTTACCCAGCAGTTCAGTTCATGGTCGCCATAGTCCGGCCTGCGCAGCCGGAAATAGCCCCAGTTGGCAGTGGCAACAAAGGGCACCTGCAGATCCCCTTCGGCGTCGGCAATGCACAGCGCCGCCCGATGCTTATGCAGCAGGTCGAAAAGCTCATCCACGAACCAGGATGCGTGCCGGAATTCGAATGCCGCGCGGCACCGGGGCGGCAATAACGACAAAAAATCCGCCAGCCTAGGCAGATCCTTTTTCAAGCCCGGCGGCAACTGGAACAGCAGCGGCCCCAGGCGCCCCTCCAGCACCCCCGCCACCTCCAGGAGATAGGACAGCGAATCATCGGCATTCTGCAGCCGCTGCACGTGGGTGATCTGTTGCGGCGCCTTGAGCACGAATTTGAAGTCGGCCGGAACCTGGCTCGCCCATGCTTCCAGAACCGACACCTTGGGCATTCTATGAAAGGTGTTGTTGATCTCCACCGCCCGAAAATGCCCGGCGTAGTAATGGAGCATCTGCCTGTCGGGCAGATCCCCCGGGTAGAAGGTGCCTTTCCATTCTTTGTAGGAATATCCGCTGGTGCCGACGTAGAGGTTCATGTGTCACTCCGGGGCAAGGGGGATTGCTAGGAGTCTGTCGGACTTAGAATGAATCGGCTGCGAAAATGGCAAATCGGTCCGGATCTCCGTAAATTTTCGACAAACAGGTCCACTATTCGCTCTCAAATTTCCAAATATCCGTCCTCGATTTTCCTTTCTCTCGCTTCGATCCCTAAGTCCGACAGACTCCTAGGCATTCACGCCTTTTTGACGAACTCCGATTTCAACTGCATGGCGCCGATGCCGTCGATCTTGCAGTCAATATCGTGGTCTCCCGATACAATGCGGATGTTCCTGACCTTGGTGCCGACCTTGACCACCGATGACGATCCCTTTATTTTCAGATCCTTGATGACGGTCACCGAATCGCCGTCGCTGAGCAGGTTGCCGAAGGCGTCACGGACGACACTGTCGGCCTCTGCGGTCTCCGCTGCCGTCTTTGCCCACTCGTTGGCGCACTCGGGGCAGACGTAAAGTTCGCCGTCTTCATAGGTATATTCAGAACTGCATGAGGGGCATTTGGGTAAAGTCGTCATGTTTGTCCTTTGTATGTTGTTGCACTTGTTAATGAAACTGTTAAGGCCTCGGCATGAAGCATCCAGCACATGGAATAGGTATTGATCCGATACATTGGCAATTTCAGCCCTTCCGCAACGGTTCAAGGCGTCGCGGCTTGTCCGTCTGCCGCCGATTGTTCGGACTGCTCGCTTGCCTGAGCACAAAAATGATTCGACTCGATTTTGATTGCCACCTGCAGAAGCATGCCAATGTTCTCGATTTGGATGTATCTATTCTCCAACTTCAATTTCTGCTTTTGCTTCTCCTGTACGGTTTCATGTGCCCATTCTGCATGATACGGTATGTGAACCGCATATGCTCCCAATGCCAAAACAGGCAAAATATCAGACCGGATGGAATTGCCGACCATCATGAACCGGTCTGCCCTGACCTTGAATTTTTTCAGTATTGCTTCATATGTACGACTATCTTTGCTTGCGACTATCTCCAATTCAGAAAAGTTATCTCCCATTCCCGATCTGGCCAATTTTGATTCCTGATGAAATAAATCCCCCTTGGTCACAAGAATCAGTTTGTGCTTGTTTGCAAGAGCTTCGACTGTTTCTTTTGCTCCTGGAAGCAGTTCAACCGGTGCCCCCATCATCTCTTTTCCAAGTTCCAGGATTTCCCGTATCACGGATGGGGAAATACGTCCTTCTGAGAGATCCAAAGCTGTTTCGATCAATGACAGCGTAAAGCCTTTTACCCCGTAGCCAAAATGCTTCAGGTTCTTTGCCTCTGTTTCAAGCAAAGCCTTTTCGATCAATTCTTCAGACTGGTATTCTCTCAAGAGCGCCTTGAATTTCTCTACTAAACATTGAAATAAGGGCATGTCATGCCAGAGAGTGTCATCTGCATCAAAGGCGATAAGTTCAACCATTTATCATTCCTTTATTACCGAACTGGAGTGAGGTTGGCTCCTCTATTAGGTAGAAGGGAGTCAATCCTGTTATCCGACGCCCCCCTATGCGGCATGGGAAAGTGGATGAACCTCTTTGTCAAGACGGTCCTGAAGGTTTTCCAGGGCCACCTCCATATCGTAATGTGTCTGAAGATTCAGCCAGAATTGTGCTTCCATATTAAAGAAGCGCCCAAGGCGCAGTGCAGTGTCGGCGGTTATGGCGCGCCGTCCATGGACGATTTCATTTATTCGCCGTGGCGTCACGCCAATATCTTTGGCCAGCCGATATTGAGTAACGCCCAGGGGCTCCAGGAATTCCGTCAACAGGATTTCGCCAGGGTGAATCGGAGAAAAATCACGTTTTGCCATAATGTCACCTCTCAATGATAATCGACGATCTCGACGTTATAGGCATCACTGTCTTTCCACACAAAGCAGATGCGCCACTGCTTGTTGATCCGGATGCTGTGTTGCCCTTCCCGGTCATCGTGCAAGGCTTCCAGGTGATTAGCAGGAGGTACTCGCAAAGTTCTCAAGAATAGTCGCAGCATTAAGAATTTTGAGCTTGATCGCAGCCGAGCGCTGGATCGCTTGCGGCAACTTCGTGGGAAAGCGCCCGAAAAAAAGCTTTTCGGTCTCTTTGCAGTTAAACGACTTGATCATGGAAAAATAGTATCCCGACCAGATATTATCGTCAAGGGATAATATAATATTTTCAACCGACGCTTTATATCGACTTCCTTACGCCGCCCGTCAGGGGCAGGTATCCGGCGCCGCTGTCAGTGACGGAGTACTGGTCACTGCCTCGGCGCTGTAGTTGGAGAATTCCCCTCCCTTGAAGACCCGCGCCCGGTAGGCGTGCCGGGTATTTGGACCGACACCTACCCGGTCGGTATAGGTGGCGCCGGCGGTACCGGCGATGGTTGCCAGCCTGATCCAGTTGCCGTTCAGGTTCACTTCCAGCTCGAAGCCGTCAATATCGGTGCAACTGACGCTGCCGCAGGCACTGGCGTCATAGGTAGCCGTCAAACCGATGCTGGCACCTGTGACAGGCGCAGCCGACAATGTGGGTGCGGCAAGCTTCAGGGTGGACAGACATGCTTCCGTGCTGGGTATCGAGTCGCCGCCGGTGCTGTTCCAGGCCCTGACCTGGAAGCAGTAGGAGGTATTCGCCTTGAGCCCCGTGGCGGCATAGGCGGCCACCTTGTCGCTCAGGGTTTGGCAGGAGGTCGTCGGGTAGGCAGAGCCGCAGTAGAGCTTTTCGTAGGATACGGCAACGTTTTCGATCTCGCTGTACGAGCCGCCGCTTTCTTTCCGGTCGATCTTGTAATTGGTGGCCCCCAGGCGTACCGGCCATGCCAGGTCGATCTGCCATGGCGACGCCACCTTAAGAGTGACGCTGGTTGCCGCGGGGGTAGTGGTAGCCGACTGGACATTGCTTGCCGCTGACAGCCCCCCTGCATTTTTGGCGGAGACCCGGTAATGGTAAAGGGTCCCGGCAGTAAGCCCGGTATCGGAGTAATAGCTGTAATCCTGTGGAGAACTTCCCCTGTAGGTATAGGTAACCCCATCGGTGCTGCGATAGATGTCATAGCCGATATTGCCGGTGATATTGTTCCATGAAAGATCGATTTTGCCGGTTGTAACACCGGTCGGCAATTCCAGTACCGGCGCCGGCAGGAGGGTCGTCTGGGAAACCACATTACTGTATGCGGAATCGAGGCCGTTGGTCGCCCTGACCCGGTAGCAGTACCAGGTGGCTTGGCTCAGTCCGCCGTGGCTGTAGTAGTTGTTGTATGAGTCGACCCATATGGGATCGCTCCAGGTGCCGGCGGTACAGTCTCCACCGACCCGTTCCTTCCATTCCAGCTTATAGCCGGTGTCGCCGTAGACATTTCCCCAGGAAGGAGTCAACTGGGAAGTGGAGTTGGCGGTAGGCGTGTACATGGCAGGCGCGGCCGGTACTGTTGTGGCGTATTTGTACGGCTCCGCACTCCAGCCGGAAAAGTCAGACACGCCATAGGTAACGCGGATGCGGTACCTGTAGGTATAACCCACATTGGGCACGGTATCGGTGAAGGTATGCGCCGTTCCACCCGGCTCCAGGGGATCGGCGGAGATCTTCGGCAGAGTGGTCCAATCGGAATAAATATAATAACCTGGCGAATCCGGATAATTACCCTGTGCCCTTTGAATCTCGTATCCATTGGCGCCGGCGACACTGGTCCAGTCTATCTTGATCTGGGTGGTGGACAGAGCTGTCACCGCCGCAACAACTGGTGAAGGAAGAGGGGTGGTCTTGCACAGCTCGTTGGTACTGTAAACGGCATTGCCGTTATAGGTGTTGGTCGCCTTGATTCGGTAGCAATACTCGGTCTGCTCGGAAAGAGAGCCGTCGGTATAGGTAAGAACATTGGCGCCGAGGCTGGCCGCGGCTGCGACCTCAGCCCAGGAGCCAGTCGAGGTCTGCTTCCGCTCCAGGGTGTATTTGTTTTCCCCTGAAACGTCCGTCCAGATGGCCTTGAGCGAATTCTGCGTCATGGGCTCGATGGAAGACAAGGTGGGGGGGTTGAGCCATGTCCAGCCGACTACATCGCTGCTGTATGCCGAGTAATTATTGCCGTGGTTTGCGTTAACCGCTCTCAGGCGGTACTTGTATGCTGAACCTGCATTCAATCCGCTCCGCTGGAAGGGCTGACTGGCCGCATCCAGACCGTTGACGGCAGTCCAGCCGCTCCACCAACCGTTAATGCCGCAGTTGGCAGGATTGTTGTTGGAATCGTAGCAGTATGCTTCCTCAAGCACATAACCGGTTTCCTTGTCGGTGTTGTCGGTCCACCCGATGTTCAGCTGGCCGGTTGAAGCCGGAGTCACTGTCAGCAGGGTCGGTTCCACCAGCTTGGTGTACTTCTGCACCGTGTTGCTCCAGGCGGAATCACCGCCGGCATTGGCAGCCTTCAACTGGAAGTAATACAAGGTGTCGTCGACCAGGGAATTGACCGTGCAGGAGGTGCCGGTGATGGCAGTACAACCGACGGCATCGGCCCAGGCGCCTCCTTCGGTTTTGAATTGCAGCGTGTAGGCGGCGGCACCGGTCACCCCGTTCCAATTCAGAGCGATCTGGTTCTTAGCCGTGTTGCCGTCAGTGGGGGCATTGAGGGTTGGGGCTGCCGGTCGGGTAATGGCGCTGCTCTCGTTGCCTGCCTGGGAATAGCCGGAGGGGCTGTTGGTCATGATGCGATAGTAATAGGTGGTGCCCGGCGACAGGGGCGAATCCTGGTGGGTAGTCTCGCCTGCACCCTTATCGGCAACAACTCCCCAGCTGCCGCCGCTTCCGGTTTTGCGCTCGATGCGATAGCCGGTGCTGCCCTGAACGCTGCTCCATGAAAGGCTGATCTGGCTGGAGGAATCGACGGTGAGTGGGGAGAGGACCGGTGCCGGAAGCGTGGTGGTGACGCAGGTAATCAGCTTTCTGGAGCTGATGCTGCCGGAGAAGGCATCGATGCGGTAGCAGTAGCTGACCCCGGCGGACCTTCCGGTGTCCTGATGGGTAAGGGTTCCGGATGGAAAGGTGCCGATGCTTTCCCAGGTGCTGGCATCATTGGCCGGCCCAAAGGTCCGCTCGATTCTGAAACCGGTGCCCCCGGTATTCTCCCTCCAGGAGAGGTTTATTTTGCTGTAATCGGCCTGGGCAACGGCGGCAAAGGGAGCCGGGACCAGAATATAGTCGTTCTTGTGCTTGAACAGGGAATAGTCGGCATCCCCTACCGCGGTACGTTTGAAGCCGGCGATGAATGCCTCTCCCTGGTAGTTGACGGCAATGCTCCTGGCCTCATCCTGCTTGCCCCCGTTGTCATGGATCTTTGCGCCGAGGAAGGTCCCCTCGAAATCCCAGATGACCGAAAGCATGTCGGAAGAGGCATCGTACCCCGCATCTCCCTGGGGACCAATGCGGGTATTGCCGGCGGCATAGATGTAACCGGAAGAGTCGATTTCCATGGCGGAAAGGTATTCGTAGCTGCCGGAACGATCCAGGTTCCTCTCCCAGACCACCTCTCCGTCCGTACCACGATAGCGGATGAGGTGGATGTCAGTTTCGGCGGGTGTGGCGAACGATGTTCCGGCCACGACCACCGCGCCGTCGATTGGATCCAGCTTGACCGCAACACCCCAGTCGTCGCCGTTGCCTGCCCCCTGGTACCGTTTTTCCCACACCCGCCTCTTGACCGCATCGGCTGCGCCCGCATATTTGATGGTGAAGAAATCGCGATTTGCAGGGGTCTGGTCGTTGACCAGGTAGCCGGTTACAAAGGCATCGCCTGCCTTGTCGACGGCAATGGACATGGCTCGGGCATCTCCGGCGGCGACGGGATTGGCATAGGTATCGGCCCAGAGCAGGGTGCCGTTGGTGCCGCTGTATTTGGCGGTGAAGAAATCCGTGCTTCCCTGGGCATTTTCGCTGAATCCGGTGACGAAGATGTCTCCGGCGCCGTCCATGGCAACACCGGTGGGATAGTCGTTGCGGCCGCCGTCGTACACCTTCGGGGTCCAGGCCATGGTGCCTGCCGGGGTGTACTTGACGATTTTAATATCGTCGTTGCCGGGGACGGCGTTGTTCTTGCCGAAACCGACGACAACCACGTTGTTGGAGCCATCGGTGGCCGTGGTGACCATCACTGCCCGGTCAAGGTCGTCCTTGTTTCCGTACTGCATCTCCCACAGCGTCGGCGGAGGCGAGAGGGTATCGCTGCCGTTGGGGCCCTGATAGGTCTGATACTTGATGGTATAGAGGTCATCGCTGTAGGGGTCGCCCATCTGGGCACCCGTGCCGAGCACCAGGGATGAACCGGTAACGATAACGTTCTTCTCGGCATCCACAGCCACGCTCGCCGCTTTATCGTTGCCGCCGGAACCGCTGTCGTAGCGCGCCTGCCACAGGGACGTCTTGGCGGCCCGGTCCACCTTCAGTGTATAGTAATCAAAGGAGACGGTCGGCTCCGGATCCAGTTCCGTGCCCGATTCCACCAGGTTGCTGTAACCGGTGACGACGGGGTGGTCGTCCGCCCCGACGGCGACGGAGGTGGCGACGTCTTCATTGCTCCCGCCGTAGCCGAATGTCCAGTCGGGCACGCCATAGGTGATGACCTTGGTTAACACCCTCGCTTCGTTGCTGTAGCTGGAATAGCCGTTCGCCGTGTTGTAGGCGCGGATCCTGTAGTAATAATAGTTGTTGGGGGCAAGGCCGCTGCTGTCGGTCAGGCTCTGGACATCCTGGGCCGGTTCGGGCGAAATGGCGGCCCAGGTTCCCCCCTCGCCCAGCTTGCGCTCTATGACGAATTTCTCTTCGTTGGCTGCGTTATCGGTCCAGGCCAGATTGACCGAGGTGTCGGAAGCAGCGGCTGCCGTAAGCCCGGTGGGGGGATTGATGCGGCCATAGTCGTATTTGACCAGGTAGTAATCGTAGTCATTGGACCCGCCGTTTTTGTCGGACCAGCCGACCACGTAGAGGTCCCTCTCCGGGGAAAGGGCAACGGCCACCGCCTTGTCGGTCCTGTTGGCACTGCCGTTGAACCGCCGGGTCCAGAGCTGGGCGCCGGAACCCTTGTGGTACTTGACGGTCTGAAAATCATAACTCCCCTCGATGCCGGCATAACCTGCAACCGAGACATCCCCCGCCTCGTCCACCACGATACCGGTGGCAATATCCGTGTAGTCGCTGCCGGAATTGAAGGTTTTCTGCCAGACCGTATCGCCGGTGGCGCCACTGTATCTGGCGGTGAAGAAATCGTGCTTGCCGTCAAGGGTAAAGGAATAACCGGTGACATAAATATCTCCGGCGGCATCCAGGGCGACGGCAGTGGGTTCGTCCTCGTAAACGCCTTTGTAGACCTGCTCTCCCCGTGGCAGAGTCCAGAGGTAGTTGCCGCTTGCCGCGGCCAGCTTGATGGTGCTGATATGCTTGCCGACGGCATCGGTAAAATAGCCGGTGGCGATGACATCGCCTGCGCCGTTCAGTTTGAGGGCCACGATCCGGTCGTCGAAGCTCCCCGGGGAAGAATGCCGCTTTTCCCAGAGCAGCCCCCGGTTGTAGTCGTATTTGCGCACCAGAAAATCAAAGTCGCCGCCGGCATTCTGGGAATAGCCGCCGGCAACAATGCCGTCGCCGGCAAGGGCAAGGACGGTGATGCGGTCGTCTCCGCTGCCGGCATTGTCGATCAGGGGCCAGGCGGCCTCACGAACCCCGGCAGCTGTCCACTTGACGATGAGGAAATCGTCGTTCCCTCCCCCGTTGGTGTACCCCCCCACATAGATGTTGTTATCCCCGTCCACCACCAGGGAGGTGGCGTAATCCTGCCCTCCGGGGGAACCGGGATAGGCATAGGTATCGGCCCAGATTACCTCGGCAGCGGCCCCGGAAGGGGTCCCCCTGTATTTGATGACGCGGATATCGTAATTTTGGCCGTTCCAGGCATTGCCGGCGACAATGACGTTGTTGTCCCGGTCAACCGCTATTGCCGTCCCTCTGTCAGAGCCGCCTGCAGCGTCATAGGCAGCGGTCCAGGCAACGCCGCTGCCGTCCTGCTTGAATTTCACCGTATAAAAGTCGTCGTCGATACCCGAACCCAAGTTGCGGTAACCGGTGACGACAACATTGCCATTGCCGTCCACGGCACTGGCCACCGGCATTTGTCGTCCTGCCTGCAGGTCACCCGCCTGCCACAGCAGGTCGCCACCGGCGGCCAGGGCCGTACCGGTCCAAACCATCATCATCGGGAGGAGCAGCCCCATAAGAAGGAGGGTGCCTGCACCCCATTTGTTCCGGCATTTTTCCGTCGTCGATCTATTCATAAACGCATTCCTCGTATCCACGCTGGGAGAGTCCATACCAACTACCATGGCGTCACGTTGTTCCACAGGTTCTGGTTGGGCCAAGGATTGGCCGGAAGCTCGTTCCTGCGCAGGTGACAGGCAGTCAGCGCCTCACCGTCGCCGCCGGCACCGTTATAGACGTTGCCGACAGGGTAACCCCTGTGCTGGCCTCCACCCCCTCCCTGCCAGTGGGCATTGCCGTCCTGCTTGTCGGCTGCCCAAGGCACTCCGCCGGAGGCCTTTTTCCCGCGATGGTTGAAATCAAGGCAGTTGATGCGCATCAACCGGGGCAGGCCCGAGTTGTGGGGCTGATGACATTTGGAACAACTGTAGGAATGCTCGGTATTGGCTCCCCAGCCCTTGACCGATTCATGGATCCGGTCGGTGGATTTCCAGCTCTGGTTCTTGTTTATTCCGTCGGTGAGGACCTCTTTCTTATGGCAGGTGACGCATAACCCGGCAAACTGCTCGTCGTTCTCCTTCATACGGTTATTGGCGCCGCCGAAGGTGTTGCGGTCGATGTTGTAATTGGCGTAAGGCTGCGTGGGATAGGGGTTGCCCTGGTAACGTCCCCACGAACGGGGGTTGCCGGAGCTGTCATTGGTCACGTTATTGCCGTAGGGCGCCGGAGCGGTGAAATCCTCCTTGTAGGGAGAGGTCAGCCAGGTGCCTTTCAGCATGGGAACCGCGTAACCCTGGTTCGCCCCCAGAATTGGGCTGACCCCATGGGGATCATGGCAGGGGGTGCACAGGCCGTCGACGCTGGCGGCATAGGGGACGATCTGGTAGGTGTCGCCGGCATTGATGGTGTTGCCGAAGGGTTCCATGGTCAGGGTTCCAGCGCTGTTGCCGGTGATCCGCCGTGCCTGGCCGCTATTGGTGCCGCTGGTTATGAGGGCGTAGAAGTTCCTCCACTTATCGACAGCCCATCCTTTAGCGTCCTCTATGGTGCTTGTCGTACCGCCGGCGGCAGTGCCCGTTTCCTTAGCCAGGTGCGGCAGAGATCCGTTCGGCTCCGATGCCTTCATATGGCCGCCGATGATTGTCTGCCTGCTGTTGCGGTAGGCGAAGCGGGCAGTGGAGGCCTTGACACCTTGGCCGAAGCGCGGGGTGTCCTTATAGCCGATGATCGGCGAAGTGGCGCCGAAGGTGGTGCTGTAGCCCCAGGGTGTCTTGCCGTTACGGGTCTGGGTGCCCGGTGTTGCCGATTCATGGCAGTCGAAACACTGCCCCGCTCCGGCGCTGTACGGGTTGATGCCGGTGGTGTTGTCGGCAGCCTTATAGTTATTCATGTAGCCCCCCTTGCCGGCTACCGTTTCTTTCAGGTTCCCGCCGTTTTTCAGCCCGTTGAAACCGGCGTAGCTGGAGGTGACTCCTACCAGTTTCGAGCCATGGGAGCTGTGGCAGTCATAGCAAGCCACATTGTAGGCGCCACCGCGGCTGTTGGTGAGGGTGCCGTCACTGCCGGTGCCGGTTTCCGCACCGCTCTCCGAGGCAGGAGTCGTGTCCCAGCCGCCTCCGGCGTTGTTCACCGCATTACCGTGGGCGGAGAAGGCCTTGGCCTGGTTCTTCTGGGAAGCGCCCGGAGTGCCCGCGTACTTGCCCCAGGTGGTCGTGCCGGTCTGGGAATAGCGGGAGGCGATACTCTGCCTGTCCCAGGCATACTGGCGCGGCGTCTTGCAGTCGCCGAACGGCTGGGTATCGTTGTTCTGGTCGCTGTGACAGCCGAGACAGACATTAGTCAGCTTGTTAACCTCTTTCCGCTCGGTGGAAAGAATGCCGAAGCTTAAGTTGGTGGCCACAAACGGCTGTGCCGTCGCCCTCCCCTCCATGGTGGAATAGGTGCGGTAGGCGGTGGGCCTTACCCCGGGTCCCCAGATGACCAGGTCCGAGGCCTGCTTCTTCACTGATGTGTAGAGCTTGTAGTTGTACCCGGCATGATGGTCGAGATCGATGAGCCCCTGGCTGGTGGCCTCCCAATGGCAGGCATAGCAGTGCTTGTTGGTAACCGTTACCCCTTGCACGTGATGTGACGATGCTTTCATCTGCCCCATGACGTCTATACGTCCACCCACTGCACCATTGTGACATTTTGTGCAATCCCGCGGCAGGCTGAAGCCGTTGTGGCGTGGTACGGCCTTGTTGCGGTGGCAGGTGTCGCATTTCTGCCTGGAAGCATGGCTGTCGGTAAACCGGTGTTCATGGCAGCCGGTACAGATTCGGCCGCTGTTGTGGCTGTCCCCTCCATCCTTGTGGTAGTGCTGCTTATTGGCCTTATCGTGGCAGACGTTGCAGATACCGTTTATGGGTACCGGGTTCTGCGGGTCCTGGACCTTGGCATAATCGCTGCCGCTCACCTTCTGGGTGAAGACCACGTCAGCCCTGGCTCCGGTCTTGGGAATGCCGAACTTGCCGTCGGTGGCCGTGGCCACCTTGGACTGGATCATGTAGATGTTGGAATCGCCATGGGGATCGTGGCAATCCCAGCAGAATTTGCCCCCCTTCCAGGTGCCGATGGTCTTGCCGTTGGCATCTTTGCTCCAGCCGCCGCTGGCAAGGAAGCCACGGTAGTGCTTGTAGCCGAAGTGCATGGAGGTGGCTCTGGATTTTGCCTTGACCAGCCCGGTCCCGGGGTCGAAACCGGGGGTGTACTGGCTGTTGTTGTGGCAACTGGTACATTTGTCGTCGCTGTCGTCGTCGTGACATTTGAGGCAGACCCCCATCATCACGTATGCATTCTTGACGTCTTCCTTCTGCTCGGCGGTCCACAGACCGGCGCCCGTCTTGTGCCGCTTGTCGTCCGTTTCATGGCAGCCCGTGCCCAGGCAGCCGCCGGTCATTCCCTGGTGGGAAGGGCGGTATGGGTCCTGCCGCCCGGTTATGGTGCTCAGTTGCGGTGCCAGCGACGACGTGGAGTTGTGGCAGTCAAGACACTCAGACTCCTTGCCCTCCATGTGGCAGTAAACGCATTCATGGTCGAACTGCTTCTGGTACTGGGCATGCCGACGCAGCCGGAAAGGATTTTCGCTGTCCTTATGGAGGACGTTGTTATCGTGACAATACCAGCAGGGGTTGCCGGGGAAATTTGCCGCCGGATTCCCCGACCAGGCATACGCCCCCAGGGAAGCGCTACGCCCATGCCCGGAGGAGTTGAACTCGGTCAGGTTGATCTTCGCCTGCTTGCCGTTGAAGGGGCTGAAGTCGTCCACATCCTGGCCGGTGGTGCCATGGCAGTTGATACAGAGAATGGTGGTATTTACCGACTCGCCCCAGACCGGATCGGCTCCTGCCCGATGGCACTTGGTGTTCGAACAACTCTTGTTGTTGTTCTGTGGGTTGACGACGAAGGCACCGCTGTTGTTTTTAAAGACCACGTCCCTGCTTTTGTTGACGTGGCGCTGGGCATTGATATGGGCGGTTTCGCGCATGGTGCCGCTGGGGGCGGCGCCGTTGTGGCAGTCGGTACAGACCCCGTTGCGGATAGTGTCGTCGTGGCAGTTGTCGCAGGTGAAGTTGGTCTGCATGTGGCGGGCATGGGAGTTGGCGCGGGAGGTACCGGGCCCCTGGTTGAGATAGATGGGCATGGCCTCCTTCCATTCTTCACCGGGAGCCCAGCCGGTCCGCACGGTCCAGGTCTTGCCATTGGCGTCCGTTCTGCCGTCGTGGCAGCCGCTGCTGGAACAGGTACCCTGGGGATGGCCATGGCAGGAGTTGCACTTGCTCTTGTCCTTGCCGGTCCAGCCCAGGGGGCGGATAACCTCGGGGGAACCGGTACCGTCGCTATGGCAGTAGACGTTATCGCACTCCTTGGTCTCCCCGTTGTAGGTTGGGGCGGGGCGGCCGATGATCGCCCATTGGGATGCCACCTGGATGTCCTTCTGCTGGTTCACATGCCGTGACTTGTCCTTGATGGCGCCGTCGCCGTCAACGGTTGCATCGTGACAGTAATAGCAGGGATATTTTCTCACCCATTGAGGCCCGACCAGGGTGCTGTGGCCATTGGTAGTGATGTTGATGTACGGAGTGCAGAGCTGGCTTGACGGGTCCCAGCCCCCCACCGGCTGAACGCAGTCGGTGGCGTTGTTGTCGGCGGTTCTTCCCTTGTGGCATGAATAGCATTTCAGTTCCTGGGTGTCAGACCACTTGACGCCGGTGGTGGGCGCCCCACCAAGGGCATTGCTGTGACAGTAGGTATTGCTGCAGCCCCTGGTTTCGCTGTCGTAGTTGCCGCCGCTGTTCAAGGCCACGTTTTTGGAGGCGTTCACATGGAGGGTCGTGTCGATGATGGTGTCGCTGCCTGTGACCGTGTCACGGTGGCAGCGCTCGCAGGTGAATCCATAACCGGTGGGTGCGGTATGCTTGCCGTGCCTGCCGCTGAGGCCGGTCTGGGCTCCGGCTGAGTCATGGCAGCCACTGCAGGTCAAAGTCCCTCCCCAGGTGGGGGAACGGTACTCGTTGCTTTTGTCGTAGGGAGCGCCGTTGCTGTGGCAGTATATGCCGTTGCAGGTACCGGTCCTGCTGCCGTTGTCCAGGTAGGTGGGGTAGCTTACGTCGCCGGAATATGAACCGCCGCTGTTGGGGGAGGTGGTGAACTGTACGATCAGTCCCCTCTTGCCCGCACTGGTGGCGTGGGCAAAGGGGGCCGCGCCGGCCCGGTGGTCAGTGTGACAATGTCGGCAACTGTCGGTGTCGGTGCCGAGATAGTCGCCATGCTTCTTGCCGCTTCCCGCACCAGCCGGATGTCCGCCATCGGCAGGGGGCGCGCCATGGCAGACGTTGCAATCCTGGGGCTGAGCCAGCATCTGGCTTCCCCAGCGTGGGGTATCCTTTTCGAAGTGGCAGTTGACGTTGGAGCAGCTTGCCAGTTGCGGGGTCGAAGTCTGGGGATGGGCGGAAGTCCGGTTGTTGTAGGTGGTGGTGTTGCGTGAACCATTGATGGAGGAAGAAAGGGAGATTACGTCATTGCGATGGCCATTGGTGTAATCCCGGCTGCCGGGATGGCAGACAGCACAGCTGGCGGCAGTGGCCGCAGCGGTCATATGGCTGCGGTGGTTCCCCTGAAAGCCGCCGGTGGTAATGTTTCGGTAGGATTCATCCACCGGCCTGAGATCGGCCGTACCCTTCTGACCGTGGCAGTCGTTGCACTGAAATGCGACCGCCGGCATTGCCGGTACGGACACACCCATGACCACCAATACCAGCACCAAAGTAACAATTCTGCCCACGCCACCCCCCTGCATATCATCAGAAAATAAAAAAGTTATTGATTAACCCAACAAGAAAAGACTCTGCACCAGGTGCCGGGCGATGGTTTCCGACTGACAAACACCGAACGGACGAAGGAAGGGGCGCCAAGAAAGGGGAAAAAGGAGATTCTCGAGCAAAACACTTGTCGGATTTTAATTAGTTTATAAAACTTTCTGGCGCGAAATAAAACATAAGTTTTTTTAAAGTTTGCTCCCGCCAATTCAAGACACGGGCATCTACTCTTCGGCTTCAAGGCCCAACGCAAAGAATTATTAAACTATTATTATAAAACGACATTATCTTTTCATTACAATGAGCTCAACGACGGTTGGATAAGAGGGGGAGGAAGAAAGCAGCACACAGGAATGGTCCCAACATTAAATCCTCACATACCTGCCAAAACATGGGGGCGAGCACCACACTTAATATGTGAAAATTAATTTTATAATATTACACATTTCTACTTAATTGTTTTACATTACTGACTTGTCGAGGTCACAAAATCTATGGAGGTGCGTCAAATGAGAAAAGCTCTTATCGTGGTATGTCTGCTCCTGTCCTTACCCGCGCTACCGACCCTGGCGGCGGAGGGCCCGCCCCCGTTTCATCTGATTTTCCGGCAGGAAAACGTAGTCAAGGACGAGGTGAAAACCAGCGCTAACGTGATGATCAATGTCATCAACCGCAGTGGTAGTGATGCCCAGGACATCCTTGTCTCAATTCCCATGCAGAACCCCTACCTGCCCAATGATGTTCCTGTTTTTTTCGGCACCATTCCTGATGGCCGCCAGTCAGAGGTGCTACAGATAGCGACATTGGCAAACGACATCATTGCGGCAGCTGAGCCTGAAGAAAAGTTGGTGTGGCGGATCGAATACACCAACCAGGCCGGTGAACGTACATCGGTCGACGTCAAGGGAGAGAACGGGTTCTGATTTTATAATGAACATTTCAGAGGAGTTCATATATGACATCACACTATCTTAGGATTATCCTGCTGCTTTTTATCACTTTACTTCCCGTGTCACAAGCCGCAGCAGTTACGCTCGACCCAGGCTACATCGCGGGTCAGGTCAGCCTTCCCGGCTACACCCCTACCAGTATTTCATTGAACGCCACCGGGGGCGGCTATACGGCAAGCAAAACCACCTACAACAGTCCCAATTATCAGCTGACAGTCCAGGGTGGAGACTGGAATTACAGCGTAGCCGCTTCCTGCGGTGTCTCGGGGGCGAATGCACCGTACTCGACCGTCTCCTTCAACAACAGGACCATCAAGGTCGCACCCAACCAGACGGTTGCCAACGACTACATCTACAACGTGGGCACGGTGCGATTCCAGGTGAATATCACCGGCGATCCCACAACTTATTCCTATGGCTACAATTCCAGCGCTGTTAAAAATGTAACGACGGGCGAAAGAACATACACGACCAGCTCCTATACGACCAGCTTTACGACCAGAAGCTATTACTGGGACATTCCCGTGGTGCCGAACCAGCAGATTGCCCTTGCCGCCGCGGTGTATGTCTATAGCGCCACCGGAGGAAGGTATTATTACTTCAACTCGAACGCAGCCGCCCCATACAACCTGTCGCTGCAGGACGTGCAACCGGGTGAAACGGTGATCGTCCCCCTGAATATTAGTTTTGTCGCCCCTGTCCCCAGCGACCCGCCCCCACCACCGACCACTTATACGGGTACTTTGGCCGGGAATGTCGACCTCGCCGGGCTGCCCGCTGCAAATTTCGCCAGCCACTCGGCTGCCGGCATCACCATACCTGCAAACCCTGGAAGCTACACCAGGAATTACACCTTTTCCGGCAACTCCTACAGCTATTACGTCTATCCCTACACCTTCTTTGACAGCAGTATAGACAGCAACCTGCGCTGGCCGTACAAAAACGGCAGCCAAATCAACAACAGGTTCACGGTATATCCCAACCAGACCACCCTTCTCGATTTTTCCGGCGAAGGAGCCTTCCTGAACGGTTCGATCAACTTCTCCGGCACCGTCAAGAACGAGGATCTGAGATACTACACGATGACCTTGAATGGACAGGATGCCATCTGGGAAACGAACAAATGGGCCTATAAAAACACCAATTATGCCTACGTCTACCTCCGCAGAGATGTAACGGGGAACTACAAGCGTCCGCCGGTGCGTCAGTACAAACTGTTCATGACAACCGGCGATTGGGATACCGTTGGTTTCAGCCTGAGAAAAGACTTCGTCGCTCCATACACAAAATATTCAATCTTGAGCTTTAACGATTACAAACTCAGCTACGATGGCAGAAACTATTTCGGCAATCCTGTGCACATTGCCTCAGGAGCGGAAAACCAGAAAGATTTCAATTATTGTTTCGGCTCGGCTATTTTCAGGTTCCGCGCCGTGGGAGGCGGTTTGCTGAGTTCCCCCTACATGTCCGGCAATGGCACCCACAAAACCAATAATGTTGACGACCTTTCCGCAGCTGTCAGCGCATCCTCTTCGGTTAACAAGATTGCCAACCCCGACCTGGAAATTTTCGGCCCCGCAGCGAACTACACCTTGACCACCGTTCGTGTCTATGCGGAAGACGGCAGCCAGATCATCTTTCCTCCCATAACCTTCAGTCTGGCCTGCAATACGACTAAATTTTTCGACGTCCCCGGTCCGACGCTGATCGTCATGTCCCCCCAGGAGGACCTGATCACCAATGCCAGTTCCGTACCGGTAACAGGAAGATCGTACAGTGGCTCCACCATAGAAAACATAGTCGTGAACAGTGAAGCCGCGGTCGTCACCCCCGTACCGGGGAGCTCGACCAATGAGGTTACCTTCGATCACACCATCCCCCTTTCTTCCGGCAAGAATATCCTGAATATAACCGCCACCGATGTGTCCAACGCCCAGGCAACCGACCAACGTGTGGTATTTGCCGATCATTGGCTGCCTGCGGTTTCCATAACCCCAGCCAGCGGTACCCGCTTCCCCGACACCGAGACGGTTATTCCCTTCTCCGTCCAGGCCTCCGATCAGGGGTATGGCTACACGCTTCAAGTCTATCTGGACGGCGCCCTGATCAGCACCACTACCGGTGCTGAAAACGACACAACACCGGTTGCCGTTTCCTATGCAGGAACCCTGGACCGGCCCTCTATCGGTGAGCACGTCATTACCGCCGTTGCCACCGATCGGGCCGGAAACAGCACCACATTCGAGAGCATAATCGAAGTCTATCTGGCCCGCGACATGGTTCCGCCGGTCATCACCCTCCTTGGTTCCCCGACAGTATCGGTGGAAGCAGGAAATGCCTATGCGGATGCCGGAGCCACAGCCTTTGACGATCGTGACGGTGACATCACCAGCAGCATCGTGACGGTCAATCTGGTGGATACCCTGAAGCCCGGAGACTACACCATTACCTATAACGTCGCCGATGCCGCGGGCAACCTCGCCCCAGAGGTAACCCGAAAGGCCACAGTCGTCGATACCACTGCGCCGCTCGTCACGCCCCCACTCAACCTGACCGTCGAGGCAACCGGTAAGCTTACGGCCGTAGCCATCGGCACTGCCACCGCTACAGATCTCGTTGGCGTCGTCTCAGTCACCAGCGATGCCCCTCCTGCAGGATTCCCGATCGGCACAACCGTCGTAACCTGGACCGCAGTGGACAAGGCAGGTAATAAGGGAACGGCCGCACAGACCATAACCATTGTCGATACCACCCCTCCGGAACTTTCCATCCCTGCCGCTCAGACCGTCGAAGCTCTGTCTGCAAACGGCGCGACGGTGCAATTCAGCGTGACCGCAAAAGATCTCGTTACAGCGGCGCCAGCCGTGGTCTGCACGCCCCCTTCCGGGTCTGTATTCCCGCTGGGGACAACGACCGTAACCTGCACCGCAACCGATGATTACAACAATAAAGCCACGGGAAGCTTCACCGTTACTGTACGCGACACGACATCACCACTTCTGACGGTACCCGCCGCCATCACCGTGCTGCTGAACACCTCAGTCAATGATCCCGCTGTGCAGGCATTTCTCAATGGCGCTACAGCCGTTGATTATGTGGATCAATCGGTCACCATCACCTTCACAACTCCCGTTCTTGACAGTGTCGGGGCAAAACAGGTAGTGTTCACCGCGGTTGACGATTTCGGCAACACTACGACCGCTACAGCGACTATTCAGGTTAGATATGGTTGTAGCGGCAACTTCTTAACCCCGGTAAGCCTGCTCAGGCCCTTCAAACTTGGCTCCACAATACCGGTAAAACTTGCTCTGTGCGATGCAAACGGCTCCACCGTCACTTCTGCAGTCGCAATGCTCTTTCTGCAGCAATACTCGGCCAGCGAGCCGGTTGGAGATCCCATAGAAGTGACTTCCACCAACGCAGACACCGGAAATTACTTCAGGGTCAGTGAGGGCATGTACATTTACAATCTCTACACCAAGGACCTTACTTCCGGCACCTACCAGATCCGGGCCGTCCTGGACGACGGATCGACCAGCACCATTTCCCTCTTACTGAAGCAGTAGCCCCCCCTGCCATATGAGTGGACTCCCCTTGGGAGTCCGCGCCACAACAACAAACCCCGCTGTTGCCAGCGGGGTTTGTTGTATCATTTCAATACTGGGGAATCTTGTTTTCTAGATCCTCACCAGCTCTGGGTTTATATGGCCATAGTTATCGGGAATATCCAAGACAACCAGCCGTTTCCCTTGCAATACATCACTGTTCCTAGTTTTTATCGGTTTTAGTTTCGCTGTAGACGATTTAATGTCCAAGACCTTGGCAGCTATTCTCGAGACCTCTTCTGAAAATTCATCCTCTGGTGCACCACCTTTGATGAGGGCATAAGGATCCCATTCGTTGACCGCTGCGGTAACGATCATAATAAGTTCTCGATAGATGTGCTTCAGTGCTTTATGGTCAGTTTCTATCATTTTCTCTTAATTGCCCAACGGGGTGCCCGGTTCACCCGCCGGTTTTTGGGCGGTGTGCAACCGGCTGGTTGAGATATTTTTTGTCAATGTGTAGACACGACACCTCTTGCGAAGTCTTTAATTTAGCGGCAGAAAGCGAAGCCTTTTCACAGCCATCCTTTGCGCTTGAAATACCAGTACGGGGCGATGCCGGAAAGGAGCATCAGGACCAGGGAGCCGGGATAGCCAAGTTGCAGTTTCAGTTCCGGCATGAAGTCGAAGTTCATGCCGTAGATGCTGGCCACCAGTGTGGGGGGCAGAAAGACCACGGCGGCGATGGAAAAGATCTTGATGATCTTGTTCTGCTCGATGTTGATGAACCCTTGGGTGGAGTCCATGAGGAAGTTGATCTTATCGAAGAGAAAGGTGGTGTGGGACATGAGGGTTTCCGTATCCCGCATGATCTCGCGCAGGGTGTCCCCGTGACCGGGCTGGTCGCGCAGATGGCGCAGGAGGAAGGAGACGATCCTCTGGGTATCCATGAGGCAGAGGCGGATCTTGCCGTTGCTGTCTTCCAGCCTGGCCAGCTTGCTGATGGCGTCTTCCAGGTCGGCCTCCTCATTTTCCAGGACCAGGTGGCCGACGCTCTCCAATTGACGATGGATGTCCTCAAGGATGTCGGCGTGGTTCTCAACTTTCTGCTCGAAAAGGGTGACCAGCAGTTCAGATGGTGAACGGCACTCGATCTGCCCCCGCCGGGCGCGCATGCGCAGCAGCCGGAAGTCGGCAAGGTCCCCCTCGCGGATCGTGATGAGATGGCTGCTCTGGAGAATACAGGCCACGGTAACGGTTGAATGCCGCCCCTCCGACTGGGACAAAAACAGCGAGTGGACGTGGATTCCCGCCTGATCCACGAAACAGCGGGCCGAAGTCTCGATTTCGTCGTACTCGTCCGATTCGGGCAGATCGGTATGCAGCAGCAGCTCCAGGAGCTCCCGCTCACTGTCGTTCGGCTCGTGAATATCTATCCAGTCCGCATGCCGGAGCTGGTCCGACAGCGCCGCCGGATCCACTACCATCTCCTTGATCAGCCCGTTCTCTATCCTGAAAAGTCTCAGCACAACCTACTCCTTCGCAATTGTTCAACCTTTTATGTGCTCTCCGCACCGGGAAATCCCAAAACTCTGCCGGCCACACTCAATGAAACACCACCGCCGTCTCCCCTTCCGCATAGACCTGAATGGAGATCTTGTCTTTCTGTACCATGACGTCATTCAGCTTCAAAGTCTTGACGCTGCCGTTGAGAAAGACATTTTCCGCCAGGCTGACCTTTGCCATGGCCTTGCCAGCCATCTCCCTGGCCTGTGTTACGCGCTGGGTCAGGTCCATGTTGAGCTTTTCCCGGATGGTGTTCCTGATGGTGCCGTGAAGGAACCAGTCGGCTGACTGGAGCAGCAGGCTTTTGGTCTGCATCTCGAAATCCACGTCCTCCACGGAAAAAACATTGGTCTGTGCATTGAAGGATGGCTTGCAGGTAAGGTAGAAGGTTCCCTCCAGGTCACCGGTCGTCACCACCTTTACCATCAGCCGCTCGCCGTTGCCGTACAGGTCCAGGTCCTTCAGCATCACTTTTCTGCCGTCGCTGCCCAGTTCCTTGTTGAGAAGAAGCGGTTGGGCAATGGCGCGAAGATCCCTGTAAAAGAGGTCGGTGTTGAGGGCGACGCGAAAATTCCGCTCGCTTCCGCTGATCAGTTTCAGGTTCGGCAGGGGAACGATAGGGCGAACCGGTGGCTGGGGACCCACCACCAGTTCGGCATAAGATTTCAGCCCGACACTGAGCTTCACCTGGTTTTTCTGGGCATAGAGCGGGTAAAGGATCACCTCCTGGGGGATGATGGTCAGCCAGGCGTTGTAGTTCTTATCCAGCAGAACCGGCTTTTGGGCGGCGCTCCAGGCTTTTGCCACCTGGGCCTTAAGGGGGAACTGTTCGTTGAGCTTTCTGCTGATGAGCTCCGACAGGGTCCGTTGCACCGGCTGGGTGATTCCTTCGACGATGCTGCGCGGCTTGATGGAGATGGGGCCGATGCCCACATTTTCAGCAAGAAGGTCGGTAAGTCCCACATAATAGACCTCGGCGTTGACTTTCCAGTCCGGGGCGACCCTGGCGCCCATCTTGAACTTGAGCTTGGTGGCCACGGCCGGAGTCTCGAACATGCCGTAGCTCAGGGACATGGAGATGGGAATGGTCAGATGGATGAAGTTATCGGCGGCACTGACGGCAATGGGACCAGTTCGCAGCAGGTCGGCAGTAAGTCCCTTGGTCTTGGTCGAGCCCTTGTAGAGCTCCTTGGGTATCATCCGGTTCAACATGTCGGCAAGCTCCCCCGCCGACGCCTCCACACCCACGTTCAGCGTGGAAACTTCCCTTTTCAATTCCGTGCGGCACGCTTCGTCTTTGGGGCGCTCGGCATTCAGAGTATTCGCTCCCTTGGTGAGTGGGGCATTGCCGGCAGCGCAGGAAGTCAGGATAATGAAAAGTGCTGCCACTTTCAGCAGAGAAATAGCCTTTCGCAACAGATACATGACTGGCTCCTTCGATTGGTGGGGTGTGCAGGGTAAGAATTGTAGCAGGAATGCCTGCATATCTATAGCACAGTTGCCACCTCCATTAAATGTTTTATCGTCTGCCGCCGGCACAAAATAGCCATGGCTTCGCCATGTTTACGTGTTTTTTTAATCCACATCTGGTAGAGTCGCCTGACGGTCGGTATGGCTTCGAAGAAATTCGTAAAATTGCCGCCCATGCAACAAAAAACTTCATATATGACAAATTTTGCCGATGAATCTTATCAAGATGACCAAAGCGGACCAAATGAACCGACCTAACCTGAAATTCGAAAAACCCCACGCAAGCAACCCTGCCTCACTGCTCAGGTCACTGACGATAATCGCCACCATCTCAGTGCTATTCATCATGACTGCCTCCACCTATGGCTTGTATACCGTCTATGCGCGGCATATCGTCGCCGGCGCGGAGGATGATGCGGTGGATGTGAGCAACGCCCTGCTGAATGCCCACCGGAATCTGCTTCTTTCCGAAGAAAACGGAAGAAGCGTGGTCCGCATCGACGATAATTCCGTGGAGGCTCTCGACCGGGATCTGCGCAAGTTTCTCAAACCTTTTTCCATCATCAAGATCAAGATTTATTCCCCGCAGAAAGAAATCCTCTACAGTACGGACCGAAAGATCATCGGCCATATGGACGGAAATAACGTGCGGCTGGGACGGGCACTGGCGGGAAATAACGATTCGCTGCTGGAAAAGAAGGAAGAGGTGCTGGATCTGGCCGATGAAAAACATTTCGACGTGGATGTGGTGGAAACCTATGTCCCTATCAGGGACAAGCTCGGCAAGATCATCGGCAGTTTCGAAATCTACGTTGATGTGACCAAATACCGGAACGAGCACATCAATGTAGTGGTCACATCGGCAATCATGCTGCTGCTCGTAATTTCAGCCGTGCATGTGGGCGCCCTCGTCGTGGTCAGGAAACTGACCGGGCAACTGAAAAAGGTACATGCTGAACTTGAGCAGATGGCCATCAAGGATGAGCTCACCGGCATCTTCAACCGACGGCATATTCTCAGCAAAGCCAACTTCAAGGCCATCAGCCGACAACGGGAGGGGGAACTGACGATTGGCGTCCTCAATATGGATGTGGATTATTTCAAGTCAGTGAACGATACTTACGGGCATCTGGTGGGAGACGAGGTGCTGAAAGAAATCTCGCGCCGGCTGACCGATTCCTGCCGCGCCTCCGACCTGGCCGGGCGCATAGGTGGAGAAGAATTCATCGTTCTTCTCCCCGATACGGCAATGACGGAGATAATCGCCATAGCAGAAAGGATTCACCGCTCGGTGGGGGAAAAGCCGTTCCATGTGGAGCAACACGACCTGGCCGTTACCATCAGCGTAGGGGTGGCCTGCACCCTGCCGGGTGAAAAGGATCTCTCCCAGGCAATCAGACGTGCAGATACTGCACTTTACAGGGCAAAAAACATGGGCAGGAACAGGATCGAGATAGCCGAAACCTGATACCTGCCCGGTCTTTGCAGAAAACAGGGCCGAAATCAGTCATCCTTTGCCGGAAGGGTGAAATAGAAGGTGGAACCTTCCCCCAGCGTTGACTCAACCCAGATCCTCCCCCCGTGGTTCTCCACGATCTTCTGGCAGATGGAAAGCCCGATGCCGGTCCCGGGATAGTCTTCGCGATAGTGGAGACGCTGGAAGATGACAAAGATCCGCTCATGGTACTGGGGCTCGATGCCGATGCCGTTGTCATGCACGCCGAATACCCACTGATTCCCCTTGCGCACCGCGGAGATATGGACCCGTGGCGGCACATCCTTCTTCCGGTACTTGACCGCATTGCCGATGAGATTCTTAAAAAGCTGCAGCAACTGTATTTCATCCCCCGGCACCGTCGGCAGAGGTCCATAGGTGACCTCGGCGCCGCTTTCCCCGATGGAAATCCTCATGTTATCTAGGGCCTGTTGCACCACCGGTTCCAGCGCCACCGGGGCCGGCGGACTTTTGCTCCGGCCGACGCGGGAAAGGGCAAGCAGGTCGTCGATGAGTGAGGACATGCGGTGGGCTGCTTCAACCATGTAGGATATGTAGGAGTCTGCCTTATCGTCCAGTTTCCCCTGGTACCGTTTCTGCAGAAGCTGGGCGTAACTGGTTACCATGCGAATCGGCTCCTGGAGATCGTGGGACGAGACGTAGGCGAACTGCTGAAGTTCCCCATTGGACCGCTGCAGCTCGGCAATGAGCCGCTCCCGCTCATCCTCGGACTGCTTCCGGGATGTGACATCATGGAGGGTAAGAACGCCGATGAACGGCTCCCCCCGACAGTCACGGATTAGAACGCCGCTGAAAGAGAAGGTCCGCTGCCAATCGGTATTTCTGCGCCGGACAACCAGATGGTAGTCTTTAAATTCCTCCCCGCGCAAGATCCGCTTGATGGGCAATTGCTCCATCGGCAACGGTTTCCCGTCCACCTGCAGCAACTGGAAAACCTGATCGAGTTTCGGGCAAGAAGCCACCTCGTCCACAGAACGGCTATACCCGTGCATCAGTAAGGCAGCACGGTTCCACTGCAGACCTTCGCCGGCAGGGTCGATGAGGATCAACCCCTCGGTAAGGTTTTCGACCACGCTTTTCAGCCGGTACTCGCTCTCCCCCAGGGCGGCATAGAGGGAGTTTTTTTCCAGGGCCGACGAGACAAGTCCGATGACATTGCCCGTACTGACCAGGTTTTCATGACCGGCATCCACCTTGCGATAGAATTCCGCCTTGTCTGCCGAATTCCCTACAACTATCAAGGCGCGTGGCGCGTAGCGGCCAAGGGGAAAAATGAAAAATTCATTGAGGTAGCCCCTGGCGCCGAATTCTCTCAATGCACCGTCTGCTGCATCTGTTGTGCTGATCAGGAATTCCTCACCCCTTGACAGAGGTGCCAGCAGAGGAGCGTCAGGGCTGATGGTCAGCGCTGCAACGCAGCTTTTCTCCAGGTCATCGTAATATCCGGCCAAGGCTGCAACCCGGTAGTCGCCGTTAGCGGTCCGTTGCAGGGCTATGGCCCGTTCGTATTCCAGGTGCTGGGTAAGATAGTCGACCGTGTGCAGGAATATGCTGGTCACATCGAAGGTTTCATTCAGCTTCCTGTTCAGCTCATAGAGGTCCTTGTACTCCTTCAATTGGGCATCAAGTTCCTCCTGGTAGCGGTAAAGCCGGCTCTCGGCCTTGACCAGCCGTTTTACCTGCTCGGACAGGTTCTTGATCTCCCGTTGCAGCATTGGAATCCTGTTGCCGTCATCGGGGTCTATCGGGACACCGTCTCTACTCATGCCGCTCCCGCAAATGCCGGTCAGTAAACGGCAGTGACCACCGCCGTGAAGTTATGGAGACAGTTGTAACGGCTCACCGGTCCGATTTCGCCGTAGGTGTAAAAGCCGATCCATGGTACATCCTGCCCGATCCTCTGCTGGAGCGTCGTTATCAAGTCGTTCTTTTCCTGTTCCCTGAAGACCACCTTCCCTCGCCCCATGCACTCGAACTGCATGACGAATTTCGGCTGCCGGTTGCCGGTCTGCTGCTTGATCCGGTCGGAAATGGCCACAAGACCGTTGCGGATCAATTCCTTGTCCCGCCGCACGATCCACAGCTCCGTACCAGCCCTTACGTCCGACTGGATCATGACGCAACCCTGCCGGTCATCCTTGCCCATCATGTAGCGGACGACCAAATCGCCATATTCTTCCTTGATCGACTCGGGAGCCCTGAAGCCGAGACAGAGGTTAAGGGAGATCTTGTTCCACTGGCTCTCCCAGTCCCCTTCCACGTAGTCCTTCAACAGTTCAAGAACGGGGATCCCGTCGATCTCATAGATCACATTCCCTTTGCTGCGGGTGATGACATGTTTTGTCCCTATGGGCACGCAGCCATGGTTGATGCCGCAGGCGATGCGGCCGCTGCCGGACATGTGGACGCAGGAGATCCCTTCCGAAAAGACCTCATCGTCATGATACTGGTATGTCCTGCGGGAAACCCAGTTGTCGGCTGCCAGGCCGCCAAAAAGGCGCAGTTCGTTTCCTCCGGGAAGGCATCTCTCCAGGGATGCTTTGAATGGGTCGAAATCGAAGATAAGGCCGTCTATGAACAGAAAACAGCCGATGGTGTCGGCACCCAGCCATGGCCGTATCTCAGCCGCCAGCCGTTCTCCGCCATAATCCGATTCATGGGCGATATGGGTAACATGGGTGCCGAGAAAATGCAGCTCATCGGACTTTATCGTCATGACGCAGACACAGAAGTTTGTTTCAAGGGCTACCCTCTGGGTGATTATCCCTTCTCCGGAGCAGCCGGCCAGGGGGGCTCTCCCGGTTGCCCCACGAATAGTCTGGATCAGGAGTTGCTGATCGTACCCAACCGAGGCAAAGACGAAAACAAAATCCGGCACCCCTATCCCCTTCTGCTCAAGGGCCTTGAGAGCAGCCTCTCTACCCGCCTCCCGGGGATTCCTGTTGGTGCTGAAGCCGACCCCTGCCACTGTCGCCATCCCATTCTCCTTCTGTTTCCCGCAGATTCACAGGTTGTTGTCAGTGTTCGCCGGGGAGGATAAAGTAGAAGGTGGTTCCCTCTCCCGGCCTCGATTCAACCCAGATCCTCCCCCCATGCCGCTCGACGATCTTTTTGCACAAGGCTAGGCCAATGCCGGTCCCAGGATATTCCTCCTTCGTGTGCAGGCGCTGAAATATCTGGAAGACGCGGTCGTAGTGCTGGGATTCGATGCCGATACCGTTGTCGCTGACGGAAAAAAGCCACTCCAGTCCGGCGGGCCTTGCCGACAGGTGGACATGGGGAATGCTGCCCGGCTTCCGGTACTTGAGGCCATTGCCGACCAGGTTCTGAAAGAGCTGTACGAGCTGCGTCTCATCCCCTAAAACAATGGGGAGCGGGTCATTGGTCACATCCCCTCCCGACTCCCGTATCCGCTGCTCCAGATTGGCCACTGCCGCGGAAAAGCTCTCATTGGTGTCCACGGGAACAAGCCGGGCTTCGCGGGAAATGCGGGAATAGTTGAGAAGCCCCTCGATGAGCTTCTGCATCCTTTTGGCGCCATCGACAACATAACTGAGGTAGGTTATAGCTTTTTCATCAAGCTGCCCGCTATACTTCCGTTCCAGAAGGGAAATGTAGCTGGAGATCATGCGCAAGGGCTCCTGGAGATCGTGGGAGGCGATATAGGCAAACTGCTGCAGTTCTTGATTGGATCGTTGCACTTCCGACAGCAGCCGCTCCCGCTCCGCTTCCGACCGTTTCCGGTCGGTAATGTCCTCGATGACGGCAATTTCGTAATCGGGGAGGCCTTCGGCATTCCTGACCAGGGACAGGGCCAGCCGGGCCCAGACGTGGTGGCCGTCTTTGTGGATGAAGCGTTTCTCGACACTGTAGGTGTCGAGCTCACCGACGGCCATGCGGCGGAACGGGATCAAATCCATGTCCACATCCTCCGGGTGGGTAATCTGGGGCCAGGGAGTCGCCTTCATTGCGTCGGGACTGTAACCCAGCATCCTGCAGAAGGCCCCATTCACGTCTATCCAGCAGGCATCGGTGAATCTGACCCTTCCCATGCCGACAGCAGCGTGCTCGAAAAAGGACCGGAATTTCTCCTCGCTGACACGCAGGGCATCCTCGCTCCGTTTCCGTTCCGTAGTCTCCCATGCCGTATTCAGCAGTCCCCACTCCTCATTGCCCGGAAGCCGAACCCGGAACAGTGACCAGCTGAAGTATCTCTTCTCCAGGAGGCCACCGGGGAAGCGACTGATATGGTAGGGTTCGTCCACCACTTCATAGGGCTCACCCGTTTCCAGCACTTTTAGAAACACATCCCTCAAAGCCGGAATTTCCGGCCACACTTCCGGAAAAGTCTTGCCGATTATCTCTTTTCCCGGGGCGAGCCGGGAATAGGCAGGATTTATCATCTTGATGCGCAGGTCATGGCCCACGGCAATGAGGACTGCGGCGGGTAAATTCATGATTACCGACTCCAACAGCCGGCGCTGGCACTGAATCTCCTCCTCCGCCCGCTTCCGTTCAGTGATGTCCTGGATGCTCCCTCTGAGGCCTTTGATCCGCCCCTCCGCATCCCGGGTAGCCTCCCCCCGCACCGTTATCCAACGGGGGGTATCCGGGCACAACATCTGAAGATCCAACTGATAGGGAGTCCCATCCCGCAGGGCAAGATCGATACATTGCGTAAGGCGGGCCAGGTCTTCGGGGGGGAAAAGCTTGCCATGGCCCCCGTAAAAAGATGGCGGCGCCACTGATTGGTCGAAACCACAGGTACGATAGGTCTGCTCCGACCAGTAGACCGTGTCCGATTCCGCATCCCAGGTCCAGCTGCCCACCCGGGCGATTCGCTGGGCCTCGCTAAGCTCTGCCTCCCTCGCCTTCAGTCGCTCTTCCGTTTGTTTTCCCTCGGATACGTCCTGTTTCACCGCCACGTACCCGGAGATCGCACCATCCCTATCCCTGACCACGGCAATGGAGACTGATTCCCAGTACGGCGCGCCGTCTTTTCTCCTGTTCACCATTTCCCCATGCCAATCCCCGCGGGTGAGAACAAACTTCTCCAGGTCGGTGCAGGTGGGGGTTTCTTGGCACTGCAGGCTCCAGAGACTCCGGCCGACGGTTTCCCCGGCTTCGTAGCCGGTTATTTCCGTGAATTTGTCATTGACGAAATCGACCATGCCGTCTGCATCGGCCGACACAAGGGCAAGGGGCAGCCGAAGAAGTCCGAGACTGATCCTGTGGAGCTGTTCCTGGGACGGTAGAGTCCGCTTCCGATTGTGCGGAGGAGATAGCATTCCTGCTCCCTGCTGGAAGACCGGCATTTATTTAATTCTCTTTAATTTTATCCTCCCTCTCAGGAACGGCAATGGAGTGAAGCATTGAGTTTCCGGATGATGAGGGTTATGTGCAGGCGGGCTTCATTTATTGATGGGAAGGGAAAAGAAAAAGGTACTGCCCAGGCCGGGCTTTGACTCTACCCAGATTCTGCCGCCATGATTTTCCACGATCTTCTGACAGATAGCGAGCCCGATGCCGGTCCCCTGGTATTCCTCCCTCTGGTGCAGCCGCTGAAAGATGACAAAAATTCGCTCATGGTATTGGGGCTCGATGCCGATGCCGTTGTCGTGAATCCCGAATAGCCACTGATTTTTCTTCCGTTCTGCCGAGATATGCACCTCTGGGGTCACCTCTTTTTTCCTGTATTTGATGGCATTGCCGAGCAGATTCTGGAAGAGCTGCAGCAACTGCACTGGGTCCCCCATGACCATCGGCAGCGTGTCTTTCGTTATCCGTGCCCCGCTTTCCTCCATGGCAAACCGCAGGTTATCCAGCGCCTCCTTCACCACCAGTTCCGTTTCTACCGGCATGAACTCCCGTTCCCGCCTTCCCACCCGGGACAGGGCAAGCAGGTCGTTGATGAGGCACGACATGCGATGGGCGGCCTCGACAATAAACGAGATGTACATCTCTGCCTTTTCATCCAGTTTTCCCTGGTAGCGTTTCTGCAGAAGCTGGACGTAACTGGTTACCATGCGAATGGGCTCCTGAAGGTCATGGGACGAGACGTAGGCAAACTGCTGCAGTTCTGCGTTCGACTGCTGCAATTCGGTAATCAGCCGCTCCCGCTCCTGCTCTGCGTGCTTGCGGTGGGTGATATCCTCACTGAATACCAGTATTCCGGCAACTCTTCCGCTGGCGTCCTGCCAGGGGCGCACCTCCCACCTGACCCACTGAATGGAACCATCGCTGCGAACAAATTGGTCCTCATCGGCCCGTAAAATCTCCCCTGCCAAGGCACGGGCATGGACCTGGCGCCAGTGGTCGGGGATCTCGGGAAAGACCTGATAATGGCATATGCCGCGCAGATTGCGCCCTTCCAGGTCATAGTCCGTAAGCCAGCGCCGGCTCACATGCACGTAGCGCATCTGCCGGTCGAACATGGCAAGGGCGGCAGGGGCGTGCTCGATAAAAATCCTCAACCGCTCCTCCCGTTCCTGCAGGGCCTCTTCCGCCCGCCTCTGCTCCGTCATGTCACATATGGACAGATAGACGAGGCGCTCTTCCCCCAGGGTCTGGAGAATGGTGCCGGAATAAGAGACCACCCTCTCCCACTCTTGATCCAGGCGGCGCAACCGGAGTTCCAAGTTCTGCACCTTTTCCCCCCGGATGATGCGGAGCATGGGCCACTCATCGAGTGTCAGTACCCGGCCGTCGGCCAGGGAGAGTTGAAATATCTGCTCAAACTCGGCAAGATGACGGCGTCCTTCTTCGGGATTGGCATAGCCATGCATCATCCAGCCCGACGGATTCCAGTAGAACACCTCCCCCCGCTCGGTGGCGATGACGACACCCTCACGAAGGTTATCCAGTGCCGTACTCAGGCGTGCTTCGCTCTTCCGCAGCTCATCCTCGGCCCGTTTCTGCTCGGTGATGTCCTGAACGAACCCATATATTTTCACCACCCGGCCAGATCTGTCCCTGAGATACTGGCCACTGGCCTTGACGGTACGCACCTCGCCAGTGTCCTGGCGAACGATCCTGTGCTCCATCTCGTATGGGCTTGCCCCCCGGCGCAACGCATCAAATGCTGACCGTATGGCCGGACGGTCTTCGGGATGGGCGATGGAAAAGAGTTCGTCGGGACGCAGGGACCGGTCACGGGTGCCGTGAAGCCGCTGCCATTCGTCGGAAAAGGTCCAGATGTCGCTGGTCAGGTCCCACTCCCAGGCGCCGGTGTGGGAGAGTCTTTCTGCCTCCAGGAGAAGGGCCTGGGTCCGTTGAAGCGCCGTCAGTGCCGATCGCTTCGCCTCGTCTGCGCGGAAAAGACGTTTCGCTGTCTGATGCACCAGCCATGAGAAGATGACGATCCAGGCTATCACCAGGAACCTGGTGCCGGAAATGCGCCCGTAAAACCCGTGCGACTCCCCCTGCAGATGAAGCCATCCCAGAGCTATGGGAACCAGAATCGCGGCTGCAAGCAACCGCCGGATTGCAACACCTCCCGCATCAGCAGAGGTGATCGAAACCATGAGCCCCTCCTTAGGTCGTGCGCAGAGGAGCCCTGCTCCAAGAAAGGCAATGGCTATGGCAGTCGGCCACGCAACAAACGTATAACTGGAAACGCCATGAAATGCTCTGGCCCCATAGATATAGCCAAGCAGGCCCAGCAGTGCAATCAGGCATAGTATGATGCCGATCCACTGGCTCTGGCGCACCAAAGGCCTGGGGGTGTGCAGAAGGAATAAAATGGCGATTCCTCCCAGGGTAAAACTGACAGCGGCAGGCAGCCCCATGCGATTGGGGCTTACGACACCCAGTGCGCCGGGGGGCTCGACAGCCAACAGCTGGTCGATGGCCAGTTCCCAGCCGGGAAGGTATTCCATGACCGTCAGCCCTCCCACCACCAGGCAAATTGCCGCAAAACAGCGTGCTGTCCAGCGCAATAGGGGAGAGGGGTCGGCTGGCACTGCCTGCATCAGGGCCGTACCACATAGAATCAAACAGAGTGAGGCGTTGGTTTTGATTGTCAGGCTGGATAAACCGCGGTAGGTCATGGCGCCGGAGAGCCAGGCGAGGAGACAGACGACACCAATTGCCGCAGCAACGGCTCCGGCCCCGACGGCAAAGCATCGCAGGCGACGCTCCATTTTGATTTCTGCCTCCGGGTGCATATGGCTCAGAAATGCAATGGTGGCGATAACTTCTACCTAAATAGTAGAACCGATTCGGGAAAACACAAATTATCTAATGAAAACAGCAGAGTGAAAGCGGGATGGGATACCGGCCACTCCGGCCACCGGCAGCGTCGGAGCGGCAGGCAACAAGGTTACTTCTTCATATCGATGCCGTAGCTCTTGATCTTGCGGTGCAGGTTACTCCGTTCCAGCTCGATGACATCGGCGGTCTTGCTGATGTTCCAGTCGTTCTCTTCCAGTTTTTGGATGATGAACTCCTTCTCGAACTCCTCCCGGGCCTCTCGCAGGGAGCTCAGTTCCAGGGCACTGCCATGTTTTCCCCCATCCCGTGGACCTTCGTGAGCTCCGATATAGGAGGGAACCTGCGCGGCGGATATGGTGCGGCCGGGGGTCATGATCACCAGCCTTTCGATGATGTTTTTCAGTTCGCGGACGTTGCCCGGCCACTCGTAGCGCTTCATCAGCTCCACAGCCTCGGGAACGACGGTTTTGCGGTCACGACCTTCCCGCCGGCAGAAGTTATCCAGGAAGTGCTCCACAAGCAGGGGAATGTCATCCTGCCGCTCCCGTAGGGGGGACACGTGAAACGGCACGACATTCAACCGGTAAAAAAGGTCCTCGCGGAAGTGGCCCGATCGGATTTCCTCCTCCAATACCTTGTTGGTGGCGGCAATTATCCGCACATCCACCTCCACCACTCTGGTGCCGCCTACACGCTCGAACTTCCGCTCCTGGAGAATGCGCAAGACCTTGGCCTGGGTCTTCAGGGACATATCGCCAATTTCATCGAGAAAGATGGTGCCACCGTCGGCAAGGTCGAATTTACCCTTCTTTTGGGCAATGGCGCCGGTAAAGGCCCCTTTTTCGTGGCCGAACAGCTCGGACTCGATCAGCTCCTCAGGAATGGCGGCACAGTTGATCTCGATGAAGGGCTTGTCCCCTCGCTGGCTGCCATAGTGGATGGAGCGGGCTACCAGTTCCTTGCCGGTGCCGTTTTCACCGGTGATAAGGACCGATGCGTTAGTGGGGGCGGCCAGCCTGATGTGCTCGCGCAACTGCTTCATGGGCGCTGAGTTGCCGATCATCTCATGATCCTTGAGGACGATGCTGCGCAAGGAGGTGTTCTCTTCCTTGAGCCTGCTCATGCTGATGGCATTATTGACGCAGACGAGAACCTTCTCCAGAGACAGGGGCTTCTCGACAAAATCATAGGCCCCCATTTTTGTCGATCTGACCGCGGTCTCGATGGTGCCGTGGCCCGACATCATCACCACGGTCAGGTTTGGATAAAGGTCCTTCAGTTTCTGCAGCGTCTGCATACCGTCCATGCGCGGCATCCAGATGTCCAGGAGCACCAGGCTAGGCATCTCCTGCTGGACCACGGTCAGGGCCTCGACACCATCCACGGCAAAGGCTGTCTTGTAACCCTCGTCTTCAAGAATTCCGGCCAGAGAAGTGCGGATGCTCTCCTCATCGTCCACCACCAATATCGTTGCGCTCATCTTTAACCCCAGTTCTATGTTCTATGTTCTAGGTTCTTGGTCAAAGTTCGAAGTTCGGAGTTCGAAGTTCAAATTCCGTCCCCAGTCACCAGTCACCAATCACCAATCACCAATCACCAATCACTGTTTAATCCCCACTTCCTCGGCCAGGGCCTGCCAGGCAGGAAGGCTCCGCTCAATCATGGCTTCATCCACGCAGTAGGCGATGCGGAAGAAGCCGGGGGCGCCGAAGCCCGCTCCGGGGACCAGGAGGATGTTGTGCTTCTGGGCGGCCTTTACGAACTCAACGTCATCGGCAAGGGGGGACTGGGGAAAGAGGTAGAAGGCCCCGTCGGGCTTGACCATCCTGAAGCCCATGGCGGTGAGGTTGTTGTAGAGCAGGTCCCGCTTCCGCTCGTATGCCTTCATATCCACCGAGGCGTGCTGCAGTTTGGCCACCAGCCGCTGCATCAGGGCCGGAGCGTTGACGAAGCCCAAGGTGCGGTTGCAGAAAACGGCGCCTTCCATGAACAGATCCACATGGGTCATGCGCGGATTGGCAACCAGGAAGCCGATCCGCTCTCCGGGCAGGGCCAGATCCTTGGAATGTGAGGTAACGATGACCGAGTTGTCGACGGCGTTGAATATATTCGGCACCTGTTTGCCATCGTAAGCGATGCGGGAATAGGGCTCATCTGAGATGACATAGATCTGCCGCTCCAGCACCCGCTCTTTTTTCTGCACCAGGTCCCCCAGCTGTTTCAGGCTCTCTGCACTATAAACGACGCCGGTCGGGTTATTGGGATTGTTGACGATGATGGCCCTGGTCTTGCTGTTGATGGCGGCCTCGATGGCGGCAAGATCGAGCTGGAAGGTCTTGCGGTCAGTCCAGACCTCTCGCGGAACGCCACCGTGATTGTCGATATAGAATTTATACTCGACGAAATGGGGGGTGAGAATGATCACCTCTTCGCCGGGGTTGAGGATGGTCTTCAACACAACATTCAGGGCACCGCTGGCACCGCAGGCCATCATTACCTGGCCAGCGGTGACTGCCTGGCCCGATGCCCCGGCCATGAATTCCGCCACCGCCCGGCGTGTATCTTCGTAACCGGCGTTGCTCATGTAACGGTGCATGCCCGGCAGCGGATTCTGGGCCAGGCTGCGGAACTCGGCGTAAAATTCAGCCGGCGGCTCTATATTGGGATTGCCGAGGGTGAAGTCATAGACATTGTCGGCGCCATGGATCTTGCGTAGCCGTTCCCCTTCCTCGAACATCTTGCGAATCCATGAGGCGCTCTCGATGGATGCCTGAATTTTTGTTGCTATGGCCATGGCCCGACCCCCTTGTGTGTTATTTGTGCAACACTTTTAACATATTCATTATCAGGGGGCAAGGGGAATGAGGGAATGGTGCAGCGCCTCCATGGTGGCAGACGCCGGTTTAGACAGGATGGTATCAATCGGCGAGAGCGGAGCGACTTTCCTTGCTTGCCAGCACCCCGGCCATTTCCTGGTGAATTATTCCATTTGTGGCCAGAATGCGATGATCGTAGACGGAAAAAGGCTCAAGATCGTGATTGGTAACTTTTCCCCCGGCTTCGGAAACCAGCAGCTGTCCAGCCGCCACATCCCACGGCTTCAGTTTGCACTCCCAATAGCCATCCAGCCTCCCTGCAGCAACATAGGCAAGATCAAGAGCAGCTGCGCCGAATCGACGCACGGCGCGGGCGGTCATCTGGAAATTCATGAAGTTGTTGAAGTTGTTCTCGTTGTCCCAGGACCGGTCATAGGGGAAGCCGGTGGCCAGCAGGCAGTTCTTCAGCGGCCCCTTCGATGAGACATGGAGCTGTCTGCCGTTGACAAAGGCCCCCTGCCCTTTAATGGCGATGAACATTTCACCCATCATCGGGTGGTAGACGACACCGGTTTGGACAATCCCCTCGATCTCAAGGGCAATGGAGACGCAGAACCAGGGAAAGCCATGGGCATAATTGGTGGTGCCGTCCAAAGGATCGATGATCCACTTGCATGGGGAGTTGACGGCGGCATAATCATTCTCTTCGGCCAGGATGTCATGATCGGGGAACTCGGCGCGGATGGTCCGGACAATCAGGTCTTCACAGGCCTTGTCCACCTCCGTCACCAGGTTGATCTCGCCCTTGAACTCTATGTCATGCTCGGACCAAAGCCGCTCCTTCTGCATTGCCCCGGCAGCCCTGGCGGCACGGACGGCTGTTTCCAGATATTGCTGCATTGTCGATTCCTCCATTTGAATTGGCAGTTGCGGTATGCTAAACCGTTAAAAATGATAAATCAAGGGACAAAAAAGCCGTCCATCGGCAAGATGAACGGCAGAAATAACGGGAAAAACCCTGCTGGGATCGGCCACCTTCTCCCCCAAGGAGAAGGGTCAGCAGAAAAATCGACGCTAAACGGATGGAATTACGGGAGAGGAAACAGGAGAGTGAACGTCGTACCCTCGTTAACGACGCTCTGGACTTGTATTTTACCGCCAAGGCGCTCGATGATGTGACGGGTTATATAGAGGCCAAGGCCGGTCCCTTCGTTGGCCGCTTTGGTGGTGAAAAAGGGCTCGAAAATATGGTCTATGGCCCCGACAGGGATTCCTTTACCGGTATCGGCCAGTTCCACCGCCACAAAAGGGCCATCGACAGCGTAGGTTTTCAGCAGCAGCGTCCCGCCGTCTTCCATGGACTGAAAAGCATTCATGATCAGGTTGATGAATACCTGCTTGAGCTTGTTGGCGTCGGCAGCAATGGGTGGAAGGTCGAAATCTTTTTCTTCGATCACCATTATGGAGTCTTTCCGGGCCTCATACCTGAGAAAGTCCATCACCTCCTGCAGCACCAGGTTCACATCCGCTTCCGAATCGACACCGGCGTCGCTGCGGGCAAAGGAAAGGAGGCTTCTGGTAAAAAGAGACAAACGCTGGGCCTCCATTCCGATCCGTTCAACCATTTCCTTGACGAAGTCGGGAAGCTGCTCTTCGCGCAGGATCATCTGGGCAGCGGAAACTATCACCGACAGGGGAGAATTCAGCTCATGCACCAACCCGGTTGAGAGCTTGCCCAGCTCAGCCATCTTTTCGTTGAACGCCAGTTGTTCCAGAACCTGCTCGTCCAGCAGCAGGCCGTTGGCATCAACTATTTTTCCCAGACTTTTTTCCATTTATCCCCCCATAACCGGGGCGCGTTAGATGCCTTTTCCGAGGCACAAGTCGTGCCAAGAGGACCTGAACAGAATTCCAGCTAGTTATCAGTATAAAGCCCTATGCATAGCTGAGTGATGCGTAAAAACAAGGCAGCTTTCTGCACAAAAATCATGCAAAGAAAAAAGGCCGCCCCCTTAAGGAAGCGGCCTGGTATGACAAGTGCGATTGCAGATGATCAGTTGTAGGCACTTTCCGAATGCTGGGTTTGGTCGAGTCCGACGATCTCGTCGTCTTTTTCGACCCTGAGACCAATAGTCTTGTCGAGAACAAAGGCGATGACCAGGGTTACGATAAAAGCATAGGCGCCTGCCGCCACTACGGCAATAATTTGGGTCACAAGCTGCTTGAAATTGCCCGACATAAGGCCGGTGGCGCCGACGGTGGCAAAGACGCCGGTCAGGATGGCGCCGGTGGTGCCGCCGATGCCGTGAACGCCGAAGGCATCCAGGGAGTCGTCATATTTCATCCTGGCTTTGAGCAAGACGCCACCGTAACAGACGACACCGGCAACGAGGCCAAAGATCAGGGCCGCACCGGGTTGCACGAAACCGGCTGCCGGGGTGATGACGACCAGCCCCGCCACCACGCCCGAACCGAAACCAAGGGCCGACGGTTTTCCGGCATGAATCCACTCGGCAATCATCCAGGAAAGGCCGGCTGCTGCCGGGGCGATGGTGGTTGTGGCAAAGGCGAGACCGGCCAGGCCGCCTGCCGCATCGGAACAGTTGACGCCGACAATGGCCGAGCCTGCGTTGAAGCCATACCAGCCGAACCAGAGCATACCGACGCCGAGCATGGTCAGCGGCAGATTGTGGGGGGCCATCCTTTCCTGAGGAAATCCATGACGCTTGCCGAGGAACATGATCGCTGCCAGGGCGGAGATACCTGAAGAGAGGTGAACGACGGTACCGCCGGCAAAGTCCAGTGCTCCTTTTTTGAACAACCAACCATCGACCATCCATACCCAATGGGCCAGAGGATCATAGACCAGGGTGGTCCAGAGCAGGACGAAGAGGCAGTAGGCGGAAAACTTGATCCTCTCGGCCAGGGCGCCGGAGATTAGAGCCACGGTGATCATGGCGAACATGCACTGGAACATGGCAAAAACGTACTCGGGAATGGCGCCCGGTTCGGTCGCCACATTCTGGAAGAGGGTATAAACCGGATTGCCGTCCTTGAAGGTGATGAGGCCGTTGAGCAATGCCTTGCTGGTATTGCCTATGAGCCCCATGAAGGCATCGGGTCCGAATGAGAGGGAATAGCCGATGACCGCCCACTGCACGCCGACGATGCCCATGGCGACGAAGGAATGCATGAGCGTGGAGAGAACGTTCTTGCTCCGGACCATGCCGCCGTAGAAGAAGGCCAGTCCTGGGATCATGAACAGGACCAGCGCTGCCGAAGTAAGTATCCAGGCGGTGTCGCCGGTATTGAGCACCGGATCGACCGGTTTAGGCGTAGCAGCCTCGACAGGGGCGGCAGCGGCCGATGCAGCAGCTTCAGGGGCCGCGGCGGAAGCCGAAGGGGCTGGTGCAAGTTTAGTCTCAGCTGCCACTGACTCAGTGCCCTTGGCCGGTTCTTCAGCCAGGACTGCCATTGGCACCATGACAATTGTCACAGCCATGAGCAGTTTGATTAAAGAAAGTTTGATTTTCATAATAGCCTCCAGAACTATAATTGCTTAAATTGCGTCATTTCCTTTTTCACCGGTCCTGATCCGCAGTGCTTCTTCCAAAGGCAGGACAAATATCTTGCCATCGCCAATCCGTCCTGTTTTTGCGCTTTCTGCGATTGTTTCGATTACCTTTGCCACCAACTCGTCGGCTACCACGATCTCCAGTTTCACCTTGGGAATGAAATCGACGACGTATTCTGCACCGCGGTAAAGCTCGGTATGGCCTTTCTGCCGGCCGAAACCCTTTACTTCGGTCACTGTTATTCCTTCTATGCCCACCTCGCTGAGTGCGTTTTTAACTTCATCCAGCTTGAACGGCTTTATAATCGCTTCTATGATTTTCATGTTGTTTCTCCCCTTTGCCGGCCTTTTGTCGTTTCCCTTCCCGGAAAAATGGGGGGCTGGAAAGCCCCATAACATTGAAGGAGACTGGCAGCCTGTTAAAAGTTGATATCCAGCTGAGTGGTGAAGGTATCGGCTGTATTTTTTGCGTTATAGATATCGTAACCCAGAATCAGGGAGATTTTTGGAGTGAAGCACCAGGCGACACCGAAATTGAGGGCACCCAACGAGTTCTTGCCACCCTGGTAGTCGACGGCAGCCCAGAGCTTGTCGGAAATCTCGCTCAAAGTGCGGTCCCAGGAAAGAAGCACGCCGTCGTTGTCCTTGCGGCCGTCCTCCAGGCTCAAAAGGACGTCCCCGTTGCCATTGTAATAACCCGCGGAAAGACGGCCCAGCACAGGAACTGTCTTGGCGGCCAGGGCGTACAGGACGTTCTGGTTGGTCACGTCTTTTTTTGTCCCGATGCCATACCCGCCGACAGCAAGGGCCGGAGAACCTTTGAACATCGAGTCTTCAGGGGTGCCGAGCTTGGCATTGAAATATATGGGGTGCCCATCGGCAGATCCGGCGGTGCTGATATAATCGACGCCGATTTCCAGCTTCAGCTTCTCAAAGGGAAGAACGCCGACGCCAAGGCCAAGGTCATAGGTGTTGCCCCCCTTGGTGGTGGAGGTCCGCACATAGTTGTCCACATCCAGGTGAACCTGCTTGAAATCCCTCACATCAGTGGAAGGAATCCAGATCTGTGTCGACGGGGTTGCCAGTGCCATGCCGGTTGCTGCCATTGTCAGCGTCATTGCCATTGTGAGAACTCTGGTGATCTTTTTCATTTCATACTCCTTTGTAGTTAATCCCTGAAATTTTAATATCTGGTAGAACAAGTGTTGACGTGTGAGCCCCCTTTCCGGTTCTTAAATAAAAAGGCGCCTCTCACCGGAAGGTGAAAGGCGCCATTGCCGTCACATCAATCTGCACAACCTTGTGCACTGTTTAGTTATGGTTTTGTTATGGTGGTAGCACGAGGCGTGCCATCCTGTTTTTCATCAAGCAGCACATCTATTTTCAATCACTTACCGGATAAAAATGAATTTAAAATAATAAGGAGACAAACGGGCATTTTGCCAACAGGGGACAGCTGATTATTTTTTGTGCAACAAGGAAATAAAAACCATCAATGGCAGGGGCCAATTGAAAATGATGCGCCGCATCGTATAGTTGTTAGGGGGGGGCAGAAGCTAATGGAGTTCTTCCAGGAGGCGGGGTGAGCCCTAACAGTCCTGATCAGAGAAGGCCGGGCGTTGCCAATAAAATCAGGCGGGCCGTGGTAGGCGCCCCTAAACAGCTCAATGATCCGACCCTGTTCCACAGGATGTCGCTCATTCCGGTGCTGGCCTGGATTGGCCTTGGCGCCGATGGCTTGTCATCCTCCTCTTACGGCCCGGAAGAAGCTTTCCGTGCCTTGGGTTCCCATACCTATCTGGCAATCGTGCTTGGACTGGCAACCGCCATCACCGTTTTCATCATTTCCTATGCCTATGCCCGCATCATCGAGGTCTTCCCCCATGGCGGCGGGGGTTACATGGTGGCCACCCACATGCTGGGACAACGGGCGGGGGTAATATCCGGTTGCGCACTGCTGGTCGATTACATTTTAACCATTACCGTTTCCATCGCGTCCTGTGCCGACGCAATTTTTAGCTACCTGCCGCTCCATCTCCACCAGTACAAGGTGCCGCTTACCTGCCTCCTGGCCCTGATGCTCATCGTACTCAATATTCGCGGACTTAAGGAATCCATCTACGTAATGGCTCCAATCTTCATCGTCTTCGTCATCATGCACCTGACCATGCTGCTGGACGGGGTCATCACCCACCGGGACCGCTTTGGGCCGCTGGCGGAGGAGTTCCAGCGCGGACTGGATTACGATCTTTCCACCATGGGCTTCGTCGGCATTGCCCTCCTTTTCCTCCGCGCCTACTCCCTGGGGGGCGGGACCTATACCGGTATCGAAGCAGTTTCCAACAGCATGCAGATCATGCGCGAGCCGCGAGTCAAGACCGGCAAGCGGACCATGCTTTACATGGCCACATCCCTTGCTTTTACCGCAGCAGCGCTGTTCATCTGCTATGCACTTTTAGGAGTAAAACCCATAGAAGGCAAAACGCTGAACGCCGTTCTCGCCGACATGCTGTTCTCCGATTGGCCCCTGGGAGGGGCAATCGCCTTCGTCACCATCTTTTCAGAAGGTGCGCTTCTATTGGTAGCAGCACAGACAGGCTTTGTCGGAGGCCCCAGGGTAATGTCCAACATGGCGGTGGATTCATGGCTCCCCCACCGCTTTGCCGCCCTGTCGGAGCGGCTGACCATGCGCAACGGCATCTTCATGATGGGGGGGGCGGCGATTGCCCTCCTCATTTATACGCGCGGCTCGGTCTCCGCACTGGTGGTCATGTATTCGATCAATGTCTTTGTCACCTTTACCCTGTCCCAGCTCGGCATGTCCAGGCTCTATCTTAAACGACGGGACAAGGACCCGAAATGGATGCAGCACCTGTCGGTTCACCTGGTGGGTCTCGCCCTCTGTGCCACCATCCTGGTGATAACTACGGTGGAGAAATTCACCGAAGGGGGCTGGCTGACCCTCGTCATCACGTCACTTGTAATCGGGCTCTGCTACCTGATCAGGAGCCATTATCTCAGGGTACGCAAGGGGATTGCCGAGCTGGACGAAACACTGCTGGACTTCCCCACCAGCGGACCGGTCAATACCGATCCCCTCAACGCCAACGATTCCACCGCCATCCAACTCGTCACATCCTACAATGGTTTCGGCATCCACACCCTGCTCTCAATTCTTACGACCTTTCCCGAAACCTATAAAAATATCGTCTTCGTCTCGGTGGCAGTCATCGATTCCGGGTCCTTCAAAGGTGTGCATGAGATGGAGGCGTTGGAGGATTCGGTGCGAGAAGGGCTGGAGAAATATGTGGATCTGGCCCGGCGTCTCGGCTTTGCCGCCGAGTATCGCATGGCAACCGGCATCGACGTGGTAGAAACTGCTATAAAATTATGCAGAGAAATTGCGGAGGAGTTTCCCCGCTCAGCGGTGTTTTCCGGACAACTCACCTTCAGGCTGGAAAAGTTCTATCACCGGCTACTTCACAATGAGACGGCTTTCGCCATTCAGCGCCGCTTGCAGTGGGAAGGAATCACGACGGTAATCCTGCCGATCCGGGTAAAGGTGTGAACGGTCCTGAAATTATCGTTTTGGAAAATATCGAACTTCGGAAAGGGTTCTGAAATGCTCGTCCTGGGTCCAGAGGACTGCCCCATGGAATCGGCTTGTCGCCAGGATAATACTGTCGGCCATGGGGAGTGCCAGCTCAAGGCTGATGTGTGCAGCGATCATTGCCAGTGATGGCGACAGTTCCACTACCTTTCCTTGCTGCATGAGGGCAGTAGCCTGTAATGCAGCATCTTCACCACGCTGTCGGGCCACAACTTTGAATACCTCATAAATAGTTATGGTTGGGATAATAATGGAGTCCCGATCGGCAAGAGGACCGGCGAAGGACTCAGCATTGGGGCCATCGGCGAGATATTCGAGCCAGCCACACGAGTCCACCACATTCATAAGCGGTCCGATTCCCGCTCAACGTTAGTATCAAGCCCCTTCAAAAAACCGCGCATATCGGCAATATCCCTCTCCGGAATCAGCTCGATCCTGTTACCATAGGCGATTACCTGCATCCGTTGGCCGGCAACCAGGCGCAGCTTTTCCCGGACTTCGCGGGGGATCACTACCTGAAATTTAGGAGAGATTTTGACCGCTTCCATTTAGCATCCTTTATCGATCTGTATTTCGTAAAACGATATACCCGTGGATGCGCTGTGTCAAGCAATGAAAGCAGATGGGGGTAGGCTTGATATCCGTTTGTCAAAATGCCTAAAGGCTAATCATTCGGCGCAGCTTCATTCCACTTGTGGCACCCGGAGCACCGCTGTGGCCCCCTGGTCATTTTGGTGTGGCAGCCCTTGCATTTCTCATGGCCCCAGTCCTTGCCGAACCCCTTGATTCTCGCCGGTTCTTCCACATGGCATTGGAAACAGGTCTCCGTATAATTCATATGATTGAAATGGTTGAAGCGTACCTTGTTCTTCATGGGAATCACTTCCGAAACGGCACATACTGAAGTGGCAAAGATAAGCAGGCAGAGAATGGATAACCAGGCTGGTTTCATGTACAACTCCCGTATATTCTGTGATCTGGGTCGATTGTTATAGCACGAAAAAACAAAGGAAAAGAAGCCCTCTTTTCATTTCCCGACCACACCACCACATTTGCTTGGCCTAATTATCCTACATTTTATCGCAGTTTTGGGTTGATTTCGACCGGTTGCATGGAGTAGAAAAATATGTGTATAAAAGCAGAAGATGAGCAGCGAAATCTATAGAAGCTTGGACAGTATTGCTCCAGAAACTTAATCGGCAACGGAGCTGGCTTTTGAAGGCCGGCTTTTTTATTTGCTGGGCTCCTGTCCGCTTCGGGAGTGTCCGTGATCATTTTAACCATCAATTGCTGGAGCTACTCGGTACGTTATCAGCTCTTCGACTGGGACAACAACAAGGTCCTGGCCGGAGGCACTGTTGAACGGGTCATTATCGGTGATTCCTTCTTCGACCATGAAATACCCGGCTCTCCGACCGTCCGCATCGAGCAGGACTGCCCGGACCACCGCACTGCCATCGAACTTATTCTGAGAACCCTGACCAGTTCCGAACTGGGAGTTATAAGCGACATTTCGGAGATCGGCGCCGTCGGCCACCGCGTTGCCCATGGCGGAGAAAAGTTCACCCACTCGCTGCTCATCGATGATGAAGTGATGGCAGCGGTGCGGGAGATGGTTCAACTGGCTCCCCAGCACAACAGCAACAACATAGCCGGCATCGAGGCTGCACAGGCCCTGTTGCCCGGCATTCCCCACGTAGCCATCTTCGATACCGCTTTTCACCAAACCATGCCCGAACATGCCTTCATTTATCCCCTCCCCCACGAATGGTACGAAGAATACGGCGTCCGCCGCTACGGCTTCCATGGCGCATCCCACCTTTTTGTTTCCAGGCGGGCTGCAGCCCTTCTCGGTAAACCCGCCACCCAGTGCAATCTGATCACCCTGCACATCGGAAAAGGCGCGTCGCTCTGTGCCATCAAGAATGGCGCCTCCATCGACACAAGCATGGGACTCACTCCCATCGAGGGGGCTGCCATGGGTACCCGTTGCGGCGACATCGACCCTGGCATTCCCCCATTCATCATGCAGGAGAAGGATGTTTCGCCGCGAGAGATGGACACCATCCTCAACATGAAGAGCGGCATGCTGGGCATTACCGGCAGATACAAGGACCGGCGGGACATCATCCGTGAAATGGAGGCAGGGGATGACCGGTGCAGGCTCGCCTTCGAGATAGAGGCGTACCGGCTGAAAAAATATATCGGCGCCTATCTGGCTGCCATCGGGCCGCTTGATGCGCTGGTATTTACCGCAGGAGTGGGAGTCATGGCCTGGCAGATAAGGGAGCAGACGCTGCAGGGACTGGAAATTTTCGGCATTGTTCTGGATAAGGAGGCCAACCGCAAGGCGGTTTCCCTTGAGTCCGAAATGAAGATTTCCGCCAATCACTCGCCGGTAAAGATATTTGTCATCCCCACCGCCGAGGAGCTGGTCTTTGCCGAGGACACTGCTGCCATCCTGGCCGGGACCTATACCGACCCGGCCCACTTCCCCTATTCCTTCGCCCGGGCAGACTTCAAAAGGACCTACCACCTGCCGGACTCCAACCGCAGAGATGCCGGCGAGGGATAAGAATTGAAGAGATTTTCCCACAGCGGCCTTTATCCTCTATAAACAAAAAAGCCGGGACTGCAGTGACAGTCCCGGCTTTTTTTCTTCATCGGTTGATCAGTAAAGTTTTTCGATGAAGTTAGCGATGTTTTCCCCAAGAGATTTGGCTTGATGGGGGAACAGATCGTCGAAACTCTCCATGGTCATGGAACCACGGTAGCCGGTTTCACGGTCTTCGAACGTTGCCAGCTCCTTGCCGGTCTCGGCATCGATCAAACGCCCCTTCATCCTAAGATAGGTCTTGCCTGCGCCGAAGCCCACCCAGAAACGTACGGCACGGTTACCGGCATTAAATTCGGTGAAATCTCCCTCCAGTATTACCGCCTTCTGCTTTGCCTCGCCATTTTTCTGGATCTTTTTGAACATGTTCCGTCTCTTCAACTCCATCTCCAGTGACTCTGCAACCGTACGCACCAGAAACGGCTTCATTGCTTCGACTTTCGGCTTTTCCTCTTCATCGATGTTGGAGTATTCCGCCCCCTCCACCTTCAGATCACGCAAAATGATGGTATCGTAAGTGGAAAGGCGCCTGGAAGTCATTACCGCCTCTTCCGTAAGCACGTCAGGCTTGGGGAGCGGTGCTTCATCAGCCGCAAAGAGCGACGATACGCTAAATGCGGATACAACCGACGCCAAAAGTACTGCACGAACAAGTTTCATAATTCCTCCTGATATTGAAGTACACTGAAGATGATTGCTGCCAGCCGCTTTATAGCACAGTTTTCCCGATAAGAGAATTATTGTGTTTGGGTTTTGCTGTCCAACCCGGACAGCTGCAGGAAATTTAGAAGCAGGCGGTGGGAGGCTGCATTATAGGCAGCAGCAGCGGCAGCGAAGATGGAGAGAAATTCCTGCCTCCGGCCCCTGGTTTCAGAGGTCCAGCCGCTCCAGTTTTCGATGATCTGCCGGTTGACCTCGGGGTGGAATTGGATGCCGTAGGCATTTGAGCCGAAGCGGAAGGCCTGGCTGGGACAGGCAGGGGACGAGGCAAGGAGTTCTGCTCCATCGGGGATGGCAAAGCTGTCGTTATGCCACTGGAAGGTCATAAACTGGCGGCCGATTTTTCTGAATAGGGGATCAGCCGAACCCGATTCGGTCAGCGTCACCGACAGCATCCCTTTCTCTCTCCATGGAGAGTTGGATGTTATCGTCGCCCCGAGGACATGGGCAAGAAACTGGCCGCCAAGGCAGATGCCGAGAAATGGGATTTCTTTAGCAACCACATGGGCAATGAAAAACTCTACCTCGGCAATAAAGGGATGCTGATCCACATCATGGACCCCCATCGCGCCGCCAAGAACGATCACGGCACCGATACCGGCAGGGTTAGGGAGCGTTTCGCCGGCATAGGGATGAATAGTGCGGAATGGTACCCCGGCCTCCGCGAGATAGTCGGCATAGGTTCCAAGGGGCACTCGCGGATCGTTTTGTACTACGAGCAGCATGGGTAGCCTTTAGACTCATTTTCACCCTCCCCCGACCCTCCCATCAAGGGAGTGGATAAGTAAGGAGCGGAAGATCGTTACTCAGATGGTTTTTACAGTGAATGCCGATTGGCCCTATCCATGTCGCACGAATCAGGGAAAAGCCCATGTGCAAGGCTTGCGAACCTGCCAAGTAAGGCGTAGCATTCCACCCTTCAATCGCCCCCAATAAAGGGGGGAAGATAGAAGGGTGCGCGTAACGCAGCAGATGACTTTTGCCGCGTCTCGTCCTACCTGAGGCCTTCGGCTACCAGTTCTGCTATATCCCTCACCCTCGTCTCCCCCGCCTGCTTGTCCTTGAGGCCGTCCTCGAACATGGTCATGCAATAGGGGCAGCTGACACAGATGGTGTCGGGGTTGGTGGTCAGAGCCTCACTGACCCGGTTCAGGTTGATCCGCTCGCCGCTGAACTCCTCCATCCACATGCGGCCGCCACCGGCGCCGCAACAGAAGGAATTTTCCCTGCTGCGCTCCATTTCTCGGGGCATGTTGCCTGTTGCGGCCTCTATCACCTGACGGGGGGCGTCAAAGACATCATTATGCCGCCCCATGTAGCAGGAATCATGGAAAACGATATTGCCGAGCTCTTTCACCTGATGGGTGAGCTTAAGTCTGTTCTGTTGCAACAACTGGTTGATGAACTCCGTATGGTGGATCACTTCCAGTTCCAGCCCATATTGGCGATAATCGTTCTTGAAGGTAGTAAAACAATGGGGGCAAAGGGTAATAACCTTGGTGATGCCTTTCTCCTGGAACTGCCTGACATTTTCCTTCGCCATCTTGTCGAAGACGAACTCATTGCCGAGCCTGCGCAGACTGTCGCCGCAGCAGTTCTCTTCCTTGCCCAGGATGCCCCAGGAGACACCGGCGGCATCAAGTATGGTGGCCATGGCCACGGTGATATGCTTGGCCCGGGAATCAAATGAACCGGCACAGCCCACATAGAAAAGATATTCCGTCTTTCCCTTTTCAAAAGGCTGCACGTTCATGGTCGAAACCCACTTGGTCCGCTCCGACGGTGCAATACCCCATGGGTTGGATCGCTGTTCCATGTTCTCGAACAGGTTCAGGAGTTCTTCCGGGAATTTGCTCTCCATCTGCACCAGGTGGCGGCGCATCTTGATGATTTTCGGCATTTGCTCGATCATCACCGGGCAGGCCTGCAGACAGGCGCCGCAGGTGGTGCACGACCAGATGGTCTCCTCGGTATTGGTCCCCTCCCCTTCTTCACCGATCAGCGGCACCACCGGTTTGCCCCCTTCCTGCATAAGCGGGCCGTTCTGCAGGAGGTTGGTTTTGATGGCATGGATCACTTGGCGAGGATTGAGGGGCTTGCCGGTGTTGGTGGCCGGGCAGGCATCCTGGCATCTGCCGCATTCGGTGCAGGAGTAGCCATCGAAGAGATCCTTCCAGGTGAACTGATCCACCCTGGCGACACCGAAGGAGTTACCCTTGATGAATTCCTCCCGGGGCTGGGTGTTGGCCTTGCCCAGGGTCTGGAAGAAGCAGTTGGGAATGGCGGTAAGAATGTGCATGTGCTTGCTGTGGGGAAGGAAGCACATGAAAGCGAGCAGCACCAGGGCATGGATCCACCAGCTTATGGCGGCGAAAGGAGCGAGGAGTGAGGGGTAAGGTGCGATAAGCTGTGCAACAAAGGCTGAAACGGGCATATAAGCTGCGGCTTCCGTTTCTCCCAGGGCGATTTCAGCGCCGTGGAAGCCGAAGTAGGCCAGCATGAGCAGGCCGATGAAAGCAAGGATGAGAAAGGCCTCGGGGCTTCTCGCCTTTACGTACTGGGTACTGAGGTATGGAGGCGGGAAGAAGATCCGTCGGGCAAAGGATAAGGCAATGGCAATCAGGGTAAGAAGGGATACCCCATCGAAGGCGAAAAGCAGGAAATGGTGGATCTGTGCCGGTAAAGCGGACAGGCCCAATTGCGGGAAAGCGCCATGGACCAGGAATTCCAGGTTGGCGATGAGAAGAATGACGAACGCCCAGAAAATGACGAAATGGTTGATGCCGAACGGCTTCTGCACAACCCGTTTCTGGCCGAAGGCATAGAGGAGCATGTCCCAGATGCGCAGCCCGGGGTTGTCGTAGCGATTCTCCTCCCGGCCGAGGGTTATGAGGCTGAAACGCCTGTAGCAGCTCCAGGCGAAAAAAACCAGGGCAGCAACGAGTAATATGGTGAATAGTGTCGGATTGGGTGACATGGTTATCCTCATCTCTGGTTATTGTTACTTTGAGCCTTTCGCAGCCTTCATCTCCCTCAGGAGATTGGTAAAGGCCGGCACGATCTGGAAAAGGTCGCCGACGATACCGTAGGTGGCCACCTCGAAAATGGGGGCCTCCTTGTCGCGGTTGATGGCGATAATGACATCGGAATCCTGCATCCCCACCAGATGCTGGATAGCTCCGGAGATGCCACAGGCGATATATATCTTTGGGCGAACGGTCTTACCGGTTTGCCCCACCTGGCGCTCCTGCGGCATCCAGCCTGCATCCACTGCACTTCTCGAAGCGCCGACCACGCCGCCCAATTCATTGGCCAATTCCTGGAGCATGGCAAAGTTTTCCTTGCCCATCATGCCCCGGCCGCCGGAGACGATGAAATCGGCGCCAGCCACATCCACCTGGTCTTTTTTCTTGTCGCTGATAATCTCCAGCACCTTGACCAGGATGTCTTCTTCACGTACGGGACAGGTTTCGCGGATGATTTCACCCGTTGCGCCGGGCTTGTGTTCGGCCATGGGCATGACGTGGGGACGGACTGTGGCCATCTGGGGACGGAACTTATCGCACATGATGGTGGCCATGATGTTGCCGCCGAAGGCGGGGCGGGTCTGCATCAGGTTGCGCTTGTCATCGATGGCAAGGCCGGTGCAGTCGGCGGTGAGGCCGGTGCCGACGACAGTGGCCACGGCGCCGGCCAGGTCGCGGCCAAGGCCGGTGGCGCCCATGAGGATGATCTCCGGTTTGTACTTGTCGATCAGGTGGTTGATACCCCTGAGATAGCTTTCGGTACGGTAGTAATGGAAGACCGGGGCGTCCATGAGATAGGCCTTGACGGCACCATAGGCGAAGGCTTCGCGGCAGAGATGCTCCACATTTTCGCCAATGACCACCGCGGAAAGCTCAACGCCAAGGGCCGCAGCCAGTTCTTTTCCCTTGCCGAGCAATTCCCAGGATACCTTGGCGGCTTCACCTTCGGTCTGTTCGATAAAAACCCAGACTCCACGGTAGGCTGCGAGCTTCTTCGCCAGGGAAGCAGCCTCTTCATCCATTTCCTCAACGGCAGGGGCACCCTGCTTCAGGATCTCGTCGAGAATCTTCTGCTCTTCGGGGGTGAAGAACATCTCGATGGCCTGGGCAGGGCAGACTTTGACGCACTTGACACAGCCGATGCACTTATCCGGGTTGATCACCGGTTCGCCGGCTTCATTCATCTCTATGGCATCCACCGGGCAGGAACTCTGGCAGCGGGCGCCGCAGGCAATGCACTTACCTTCCAGAACGCAGGCCTTGCCGCGTGGTTTTTTCAGGGGTTTTTTTATTTCTTCGGTCATGTAAGCCTCTTAAAAAACGTTCGAAGTTCGAGGTTCGAGGTTCGAAGTCACCCGTCACCAATCACCAATCACTGTTTGTCCAATCACCAATCACTGTTTTCAAATTGAGAGCAGATCCTTGCTCAACAGCTTCTCCACCAGCAGCCGGGCAGTTTGCTTCGGGTCCTGGATGCCTTCGCCGATGATCTCTCCCTTTTCACGTTCAGGGGAAAAGATCCGGCTCACCCAGGTTGGCGAGCCCTTCAGTCCTATTTTCTGCTCATCGAGCTTCAACACCTGATTGTTCCATACTTTTACCTCCGCATCCACTGATGCCAATCGCATGGGAACCGTCGGGTAACGGGGACGGTTCAGTTCGCGAACGACGGTCAGCATGGCAGGGAGCGGCGCCTCGACCATCTCGTGCCGCCCTTCAAGCTTGCGCCTGACACGTATTTTGCGGCCTTTAGGGTCGAAATCCTCGACACGGTCGATGAGGGTAAGCTGGGTGAAACCGAGACGGGTGGCAATACCGGGGCCGACCTGGGCCGTATCTCCGTCGATAGTCTGCTTGCCGCAGATGACCAGCCCCACTTCTTCCTCTTCCGATAATTTGCGGATGGCAGCAGCCAGGACATTGCTCGTGGCCAGGGTATCGGCGCCGCCGAAAACCCGGTCGCTGAGCAGTATCGCTTCATCAACGCCCAGGGCCAGGGCCTTTTTCAGTGTGGCCTCCGCATTGGGAGGCCCCATGGAGATGGCTGCAACCCGGCAACCGAAACGATCTTTCAGTCGCAGGCTTTCTTCCAGTGCATGGGTGTCGTAGGGATTGACGATAAAGGGAATTCCTTCCCGGACCAGGGTGTTGGTAACCGGGTCGATCTGCACCTGGGTGGTGTCCGGAACCTGTTTGATGCAGGCGACTATCAGCATGGGAAAACCTCGTAAATAAAGTAATAAGCAACTATAGCTGTGGCAAAGGTTTGGGCCTTGAGCCAGATCAATAACGTCGAATGAATCAGAGTCTAAATTTTGTGCAGGCGGGATAATAACAAAAAGCCCGCAGAGAAACAAGCATAGAGCTGCTTATAATTTGAGCAAATTTTTTTAGTATCAATAAAATTATTTCCGCTACTAATGCCTGCTGAATGTCATCGAACCCAAAGATAGTCAAGTAAAGAGCTGGCTGCGCTGTCGCACAAAAAAGAGGCAGATGTAGTTTTTTTCTCCAGCTTGATCAGACTTTCAATCTTACCCCGATTTGAGGTAGTGGCAACTGCAAAACCTGAAAACAGGGCGTTCGCACCTGATTTCTTTTGGCAAGTCGGTCGCTGGAACCAATGCTGATCATCGGCTGGATATTTAACCCTTTACAAAAGGCTTGCCAGTATTGATGGGATTTTTTTTAAGTTTGGGCGACAAGGGAAAGTGTTCTTGTATTATCCAGTGCCTGGACATATTATTTAGTTTCCATCCGGAAACTCCGGATGAGAAACTAGTGGTTTCCGATTCGGAAAGAGGGGATTTTTTGTTCTGGCAAGGAAATCAAGGGCTTGCGCGGAGACGTACATCGGTACGTCGCACAAGTAAGCCCGCAGATTGACGCCGCCAGGACAGAAAAGAACCCTTTCCGGATGGAAACTATTTAGTCGTTGAGGCGCCAAATCAAAATAACACCGGGGGTAGATGATGAAATTCCGCATTCTCGCTTTGCTGGTATTTGTGCTGAGCTGCAGCCAACTTGAGGCATCCGCACTGGAACCTGCCGACAGCACTATTAAGCAACCGCAGGTCAAGATGCAGTTGGAGGAGTTGCAGGATGCTCTGCTGGCGGACAAGGAAATAGTCGCACTGATACTCATGCTTAAGGACAACCCGGAAGTGCAGGCACTTCTTCAGGATCCTGATGTGGTGACAGCAGTTACCAATGGGGACATCGACGCACTGGCCGGAAACCCTCGATTCCTTGAGATCCTCAATAACCCCCAGGTCCAGGAGATACAGAAACGGGTCAAACAATGAAGCCGGCTGAAAATTTCAAATTGTTTGACGCCCACTTTCACATCATCGACGGCCGGTTTCCTCTGGTTCCGAACCAGGGCTACCTGCCCGAGATGTTCACCTGCGAGGATTATCTTGCCAGGATGAAGGGGTACCGGCTTGCCGGGGGTGCCGTAGTATCCGGCTCCTTTCAGGCATACGACCAGAGCTACCTGATCGACGCCCTGGAAAAACTGGGCCCCGGCTTTGTCGGTGTGACCCAGTTGCCGGCTTCAGCTTCCGATGAGGAGCTGCTGCGGCTGAATGGGGCCGGAGTACGCGCCGTGAGGTTCAATTTGAAACGGGGAGGATCGGAGGATATCCGGCATCTGGAAAAGTTTGCGCGGCGGGTATACGATCTGGCAGGGTGGCATGTGGAGCTGTACGTGGATGCCCGGGAGCTGGGGGACCTGTATGAGACGCTGGTCGGCCTGCCTGCTGTCAGCATCGATCACCTGGGGCTTTCAGGTGACGGTTTTCCCGTGCTCCTCAAGCTAGCAGAACGGGGGGTACGAGTCAAGGCAACGGGCTTTGGGCGGATAGATTTCCATGTGCCGACAGCCCTTAAGGAGCTCTGTGCGGTAAACCCGGAGACGTTGATGTTCGGAACCGATCTCCCCTCCACAAGGGCGCCGAGACCCTACCGAGATGACGATTTTACCTTGGTGATAGAGACCCTGGGAGAGGAGAAGGCAAAAAAAGTGCTCTGGGAGAATGCTGCTGCTTTTTATGGCGTCACCGGGGCGCTCGCCCGGAAAAGCTAGTCAGAAGCACTTCAGCAGTTGCTCCGGCTTCCCTTGAATATCCAATAACGCCACACCCGGCAACCATTTCATTCTTGCAAATGGTGCAGCTATCTTTTACCATCCCCACCACCACATATCAGGAGCGTTCAAATGGATCTCAGCGTTTTTATCAGCACCTTCGGCATAATTTTCCTTGCAGAATTAGGGGACAAGACACAACTTACCGCCATGGCACTGGCGACAAAATATCCCTGGAAAAGGATCTTCATCGGCATAGCTGCAGCCTTCGCCGTGCTTAATATAGGTGCAGTCGTCATCGGCCAGGTATTGTTCTCCTTCCTTCCCCTGTTCTGGATCAAGATGGTTTCAGGCATACTCTTCCTTTTCTTCGGCATCACCACCCTGAGGTCGGCCGGGTTTTCCCAGGAGGAAGAAGAGGCGGAAGAAAATCAATTGAAAACAAAGGGACCGGTAGCAACTTCGTTTATCATGATTCTGCTGGCGGAACTGGGTGACAAGACACAGTTGGTAACCACCAGCCTCTCTGCCCAGCATGATTCCACGCTGTCAGTTTTTGCTGGGTCAACATTGGCCTTGTGGATTGTTTCCCTGCTCGGTATATTCGTCGGTAAACAACTTACACGCTTTGTCCCTCTTTCCACCATTCACAAGGGAGCCGGCTGCCTTTTTCTTATCTTCGGCATCGCCATTCTCTACCAGGCGTTCTGATCCGGCACCGTTGGCTCCGCCTCAAGGCACTGGTAAATTTTAACGCCATTTGCAATTTGGCCGCTGACAGCTTACAATTTTCGAGAAATCCATTTTCTCCGGCAAGTGAATGTCCGACAAGCACATAGAAAAGATATTCCTCTATCTCCTGGCAATATCCCTCCTCCTCCACGTGGCGGTATTCGCATTCTTTATCCTGTTCCCCCAGGAAAAGAACCCCCCGAAACAGGAACCGTACATGGTCGAATTGCGGGACCTGCCGGAGGTTAAGGCGCCGCCCCCTCAAGAGCAAAAAAAGACAAGCAGACTGGCGGAAAAGCAGCGACGGGTTCCAAAAGAAATCGCACCTAAAGGTGAGCGGGAAGTAGAGCGGCTGGCGCCGCCGTTACAGCCACCAGTGGCGAAACCGGGGCAACAGGCGACAAGAGAGGAGATAAGAATACCGCAACGGCAGGAGCGTGGCATCATACCCCGTGAGGAAGCCCCACGGGGAGAAAGCGTCTTTAAACCAAACCGGCAGGAGCAGCCATCCCTGGCAAAGCTTTTTCCAAGCTCCGGCAAAATGGCCAAAATAGAAGAAAACTACCGCAAAAAATATGGACCCGAGGTGGAGGACGGCGAGGCTTCTTTTCTCAACACCGATGATATTTTGTTCGGGTCATTCCTGCGCCGGTTCGAGACGGCGGTTTACGGGGTATGGCGCTACCCACAGGAAGCGGCCCGACATGGCATTCAAGGCGTAACACCGGTAAGGATCACCTTCAACAGAAAGGGCGAAGTGGTTGATGTCAAATTGCTGGAGAGCTCGGGAAGCAGAATTCTTGATGAAGAGGTCCTGAGGACTTTGCGTGAAATCGGCCGTATAGGTTCATTCCCCCGTGGCTACACGAAAGACACCTTCAAGCTGATAGCTTTCTTTCAGTACATCAACAGCAGCAGCGGCATCAGAGGATCACTTCACTAATCACCGTTTGACGCAGTCCAGCCGTTCCCGCAGGAACCTCTCGAAGTCGCCGTTGAATTCCTCCCGCTTCAAGGCCATATCAACTGTGGCCTTGAGAAAGCCCAGCTTGTCGCCACAGTCATGGCGGATGCCTTCGAAACGGCAGCCGTAAATAGCTTCATCCTTTGCCAGTTTCTTTATGGCATCGGTAAGCTGGATCTCTCCCCCCTTGCCCGGCTCCTGTTTTTCAAGAATGGGGAAGATATCCGGGGTGAGAATGTAGCGGCCGATTATCGCCAGATCGGACGGGGCATCCTCCTGCTTCGGCTTTTCCACCATATCCACCACCTCGTAGATCCGGTCCGAGATAGTGTTGGCGGCGACACAGCCATAGGAAGAGATATTCTCCATGGGCACCTGTTCCAGCGCCAGGACCGGCCCGCGATACTTGCGGTAGACCTCCAGCAGTTGTCCCAGACATGGTTTTTTGCCGTCGATGATGTCATCACCCAGCAGAACGGCAAAGGGTTCGTTGCCGATGAATTCCTTGGCGCAGAGGATGGCATGGCCAAGACCGAGTGCCTGTTTCTGCCGCACGTAGAAGATATTCATCATCTCGGCAATATCCCTGATCTGGCTGAGTTCAGCGTCCTTCCCCTTGTCGTACAGCAGTGATTCCAGCTCGAAAGAGATGTCGAAATGGTCCTCAATAGCCCGCTTGCTCCTGCCGGTGACGAAGAGTATCTGTTCGATGCCCGAGGCAACCGCCTCTTCAACCACATACTGCACCAGAGGCTTGTCAATCAGGGGGAGCATCTCTTTTGGGGTGGACTTTGTTGCGGGAAGAAACCTGGTGCCAAGCCCGGCAACGGGAAATACTGCTTTTTTCACCTGCATGATTCAGCTCCTGGATAGATGTTTTTTCTTCACTCTTCACTCTTCACCGACTCCAGGATTTCAGGAATCAGGTCTTCTCTCCCCATGGCCATGATGTGCAGCCCATGGCAATGGGGTTTGCAGGCAGCGGCAAGCCTTTTGGCAATGTCGACACCGGCTGCCAGCGGATCTGTCGCTTTTTCCAGTTCTTCTATCAATGCAGCCGGCACTTTCAGTCCAGGGATATTGTTGTTGACATATCGTGCCATGCCCGCCGATTTGAGAAGCAGGATACCGGCTATTACCTTCACCTGAAGCGGTTTTATCGCCTCAGCGAAAAGGGCGAGGCGCTCCGGGTCGAAAATAGCCTGGGTCTGAAAAAAGCTTGCTCCTGCAACTACCTTCTTCTCCAGCTTGAAGGTGGTAAGTTCAAAAGGTTCGGCTTCGGGGGCTGCGGCCGCACCGACAAAAAAAGACGGTAAACCTGTGATGCTCTTCCCAGCCAGATCCATCCCTTCACCTAGCCCCCTTATGGCATGTAGCAGCTGGACCGAATCAAGATCGAAGACCGGTTTGCCTGCACGGTGGTCCCCGAAAGAAATGTGATCTCCGGACAGTGCCAAGACATTGTTTATGCCCAGCGCTGCCGCACCAAGCAGGTCGCTCTGCAGGGCCAGCCGGTTTCTGTCGCGACAGGTAATCTGATAGATCGGCTCAATCCCTTCCCGCACCAGGAGAGCAGCTGCAGCCAGGGGGGAAATTCGCATTGTCGCCCCCTGGTTATCGGTGACATTGACCGCATCCACCAACGGTGCCAGCTTTCGGGCCTTTTCCAGAAATTCGCTGCAGTCGGATCCTTTGGGAGGACAGACCTCAGCAGTCAGGACAAAGCTGCCTGTCATGAGTTTTTGCTGCAGTCGGGAGATCATCGGGGGATTTCTTTCTCCAGCTTCAGGGTCCCCGGCTTGAGCATTCCGGAATAATCCTTCTGAGAAACGGTTTTTTTCAGCTTATCCAATGCATCCCTGGCCTTGAGGCGCTCGTAGATCTGGAACCAGACACACTCCCTTTCCTTGTCCGTCTCACACCGGCCGTTGTCCATGCCACCGCAAGGTCCATTCAAAAGTCCCTTGGGGCAGACGGTTACCGGACAGATGCAGCCGGTTTCAGTGAGGATACAGTCGCCGCAGAGGGAGCATTTCTGTTCAAAGTGTCCGAAACGGCGGATATTACCGAGGAAAAGGGTATTCAGGCCGGCAACCGTTTTCTTCGGGGTGCTTGACGAAATTGACTGGATGCCGGCACCGCAGGCCAATACCAGCAACGCATCCGCCTCGTCCACCATCTCCTTCTTCGCGCGCAGGTCCCGGCCTGAACGCAGCATGTGGCAAGCCTCGTCGATGACCACCGATCCGGTCACCTCCTTGCCGGCGGCAGTCAACGTATCCTGCATCTGCCAAATCTCTTCCTCGCCCCCCGCCTTGCAGACAGTGGCGCACTTTGCGCAGCCAATGAGAAAAATTTTATCATCATCGGCGAGAACGGCAAGGATTTCAGCTATTGGTTTTTGTTTGCTTACGATCATATTTTTAAAAACGGTCGGTGGTCGGCAGTCGGCGGTTTGAAATCTGAGATTTTCATCACCGACTGCAACCGCCTTAATTACCGCCTTTTCGCCGATTCCAGTGTATTGTAAAGGAGCATGGTAATCGTCATCGGTCCGACACCACCGGGCACCGGAGTGATTGCTGAAGCGCGGGCAGAGGCTGCTTCGTATTCAACATCGCCGACCAGCTTCTTTTCACCGACACGATTCACCCCCACATCGATGACCACCGCCCCTTTCTTGATCCAGGCACCCTTTATCATTTCCGGCTGGCCGACGGCGGCAATCACCACATCGGCCATGGCCACTTTGGCTGCCAAGTCACGTGTTTTGGAGTGGCAGAGGGTTACCGTGGCATTCTGTTGCAGACACATGAAAGCAACCGGCTTACCGACGATGTTGGAGCGGCCGACAACGACCACCTCCTTGCCGGCAAGATCGACCCCCGTTTCCTTGAGCATGACCATGACTCCATAAGGTGTGCATGGCTGAAAAAGAGGCTTGCCGATGACCAGCCTGCCCACATTGTAGGGGTGGAACCCATCGGCGTCCTTTTCCGGAGAAATTGCCTCCAGCACCTTTTCCGTATTTATCTGCTTCGGCAGCGGAAGCTGGACGAGGATGCCATGTATCTTCCTGTCCTTGTTCAACTTGTCAATCAGTTGCAAAAGCTCTTCTTCTGTCGTCTCCGCAGGAAGTTTGTATTCGTCGGAAAAGATCCCCACATCCTTGCACGCCTTTTCCTTCATGCTGACATAGACCTTGCTTGCCGGATCTTCGCCCACAAGCACCACGGCAAGACCCGGTGTTATGCCCTGAGCGGCCAGTTTCGCCACCTCTGCGGTAATTTCACCGCGAATTTTTGCCGCAATTGCTTTCCCGTCTATTATTTTCGCCATAAGATAAGCTCCTTTTAACCATTTGTAGAAATTAGAAATAATAAGTAACAGCGGGACCTTTGTAAAGTATTTTCCTGGGAAAGCAGGGCAAAAAAAATCCCCCGTCGCCGGAGGATTTTCCCTGCTCCTTGCGGAGCTGCAGTCTTTTGGGATGTTGCTATGCAGCGGCAGACGGACATCCGGCGCAGCTGCCACCCGAAGGGCAAGCCGGGGCATCGGAACTTTTGCTACTGCTGTACCCATCGTTGTACCATCCGCCCCCCTTGAGGGAGAAACCTGCCTGGGAAATCAGCTTCTGTACAGGTCCACCACAGCTGGGGCATTCACTGGCAGGGGCATCCGAGAACTTCTGGCGCAATTCGAAGTTATTTCCGCAACTGTTGCATGCATATTCGTAGAGTGGCATTTTCCAACTACCTCCTTTTTCTCATGAATCACAGTAGCTAATATAGGTATTTGCAGTTAGTTTTGTCAAGTCAAGTTGTCATTTTTTCAGTCATGGCAAAGAGCAGACGCGAACGGTAGATAATGCCGACGACCCGGCTTCCCTTGACCACCGGCAGGCGCTGAAACCGGTGCTTGACGAAGAGTTCGGCAATATCGGCAACGTGGGCGTCCTCGGTGACGGAGATTGCCTGACGTTCCATGATCTCCGAAACCGGCAGCCCCTTTATCATGTCGCAGCGTTCGGAAAAAAAAGAATCATCAAGTTTTGCCGCCGATGTCACGCCGGTCATGTCCCCGATAAGGGCCGTGATGACGCTGAGAGGGGTGAGGATGCCGGCAAGACCTCCACGTTCGGAGAGCACCACAAGACCGGGAGCGGCATTGATGAAGCTCTCGTCACCATAGTTATCCTTCAGCATCTGCACCGCTTGTGCGACTGTGGCCTTGGTGGTAATGACCGGAACATCCGAAACCATTATATCTCTGGCTTTCATATCTCCTCCTGCACTGCTAATCATTTTACCAGAGAAAGAACAGTATTCTTTGAGACCCCTTCGGCCCTGATGGTCTTGTGCCGGGATTTCGCCCCAGAGGTCAGGGCCAAATGGGATTTTGCCACGCCGAGAGCCTTGGCCAAAAGCTCTATACAGAGCTTGTTGGCCGCGTCATCGACCGGCGGTGCGGTGAGGCGGAGCCTGAGTTCGTCTCCCTGAACGCCGCAGATCTCATTGCGAGAAGCACGGGGTTGAACGTGAACGGTGAAAATCACCCCATCAGCGGTCTCGGTTACCTTGAGACTGCCTGTGTCGCCGTCATTCTTCATTGAAGGAGAGCATTTTGTAGTGGGCATCTAGAAGAGACTTCAAGGAAGTTTCAAACTGCACTTTCTCCCTGCGCAGGTCCTGGATCTGGCTGGTCAGTTCCACCAGTTTCTGTTCTGCAGCGGCAATAATTCTTTCACCCTTCAACTCGGCTTCAGAAACAAGCAAAGTAGCCTCCTTACGGGCATTGGCCTTCATATCTTCAGCTATGTTCTGGGCAGCAAGCACTGCATCGCGAAGCTTCGTTTCCTGGCCTTCCATGGCTGCCATGGCTGCACTGTTGCGATTCAGCTGTTCCTTGAGCTCGTTATTTTCCCGAAGAAGCCCTTCCATCTCCTGGGCTACCATCTGCAGGAAGGCATCCACATCCTCCGGGTCGAGGCCACCGATCATTTTCCCCTTGAACTGTTGCTGCTGGATGTCTATGGGAGTTATTTTCACAGTTATGCCCCCACGGCGAACTTCAGCCTGTTTGCCAATTCAAAAACGGAATTGACCAGAAACTTCTGCAGGAAAAAGATAATAAGCAGTACGATCATTGGGGACAAGTCCAGCCCCCCCATGTCCGGGAGCATACGCCGGACCCGGTAAAGTACCGGATCGGTTGCACGGTAGAGAAAATTGACTATCGGATTGTATGGATCAGGATTGACCCAGGAAAGAATTGCCCTGGCAATTATGATGTACATGTAAATGTTGAGTGAGAACTCAAGGACATAGGCAATGGCATTGAGAAAATTGGCAATTATGAACATCAGGCGCCCCTTTTTGCTTTAATAAAGCACAGAATTTTATACAGAAAAAGGAATAGCCTGTCAAGGACGGCAACCTGACAAATGCATGCCCGGAACGGAATCATCATTCCTGAATGTATGGAATCATTACAGGCGGCAAACACCCCCTATTGCAGACTTAACATACTGAAAATAATTGCGTTTTGTCCGCATCACCGGGAATGAATGGAATTTCCGCCTGTACGATTTCTTTACAGATCAAAGTGTTGCCACAATAAAATTGTGGAAAATCGGCTAGTTGCACTTTGGCATTTGAATTGCTCTCCTTTTTTTCAATGGACAGCAAAAGTGCGTCCCCATTTAGGAGTGCCCTTTCGCGAAATATCCCATCAAGGAGCCGCTAACATGAAAAAAACCGCCGCGTTTGCCTGTCTTTTCCTTTGCCTGATGCCGGCCTGGCTGAAGGCAGAGGAGCCTGCCCCTTCGACACAACCGAACTACACCCTGCAACCGTCCGCAGAGGAAGAAGCTTGGCGTGACCGCCTCCTTTCGGAGGTGAACGTCAATGACGAGGAACTGGTGCAGATAGTGGGGCATGGCCTTGAGACTGCCATTCCCATTGGGGTCCTGTCCTCCGGCAAGCTGGAACTGGCGGCATCGAAAATAAAACTGTGGGACGAAGCAGACAAGGGCATTACCGACAACGGCAATTGCCTCCGGAGAATTACTCTTTCCACCATAGGCAGCAAGTAAGATTGCTGCCGTGTTTCCAGGACGGCTGCCGTAGCCGCCCCATCGCCCCAGCTGCCAAAAATCCAAAAGACAGGCCGATCCCGACTTGCCATACATCCCGATCGGCCTGTCTCGGTGAAATCGCCCCCGTTTACTCGGGCATTATCTCCGCGCTGAGCACCTCAGGCGGGAAGAGCGCCCCATTGCCGTCTACCGCCTGGAAATTCTTCGGATCTTCAGGATTATCGGGATTGCGGTAGATGGTGAAATCCGAAGTCACTGGTACCGCCCCCGGGGCCACATCGCATTTGATCATCAAAAACTCCCCGGCTGCAAAACCGTATGCATTACCCAGAGATATGGTGACCATCCCCCGAGCACCCGAGGCAGGTGGACTATATGCCGACTGAAATTGGGTATTCGCGGACATGGTACTTGGCAGGGTAACAACCGCAGACAAGGGTTCTTTTTTCTCTTTGGAGGTTACAAAATTCGCTCTCAGAGTAACCCCGGGGGGCAACACCAGCGTCACCGTTATGCCCCGGATAAGGGCGTTGGCACCCTCCTTTGCAGAGGTGGCAATCTTGATGGTTTTTGTCGTGCCGCCGGCGTTGGCCAGGTTGGTATTGTTGATGCTGGTGATACCGGTGGCATTCTTATCCGAGCCGAGAAAAGCGGTCAGCGCTGACTGAAAGGCGCCGGCACTCTCCACTGACATGGCGCCGTCTGCGATATCGCCGCTCAGGGCATTCAAGGTCCCGGCCAGTGCCCCTGCATCAGCTTTGGCCATCTGTGAGATGGCGGCAAGCGCCAGGGTATAATCCCTCTGCCCCTGCCCGGTATCGGCTTTGATACCGGCTGGCGTCTGATCCGGCTCCACCGGCTTCGTACCGATAATGTCCACCTTGAACATCTCCGAAATCAATGCATTTGCTGCCGTTACATCGGTGGAGGCCAGACTCTTTCCCCCCTGCTGGAGCGCCAGGACTTTTCTGGCGGCAAGCTCCGTCAGCGGGGTCACCGAGGCAGTAAAGATCCCCGACGGATTGGCGATAACGGCTCTGAGGGGATTTCCCTCGTCGATGGTCAGCACCGAGCCGGTCGATTCGTCGAGATAGGAGCCGGTCGCCTTGATCAGGTAAATACCGTTATAGGACCCGGTGGTACTGGTCTTGAATGCGCTGATGCGCGATGAATAATTGCCGAACGCGTTGATCTTGGAGGTCCTGAGCAACGTTTCGGTGCCGTCGGTGTTGAGGGCATAAACCCGCACCGTACCATCCTTGAACAATCCTTTGGCAACGACGCCGGTTATCTTGGTATCGGTGTCGGTCTTCGACTGGTTGGCGGATGCTGCATCGTTGTTGGGATTGTCGGTGAAACCGCCGAAACCGCAACCGGAAAGAATGGAAACCCACAGGATAAAACCTGATAATATCGCTCTGTTCACTTTCATACCTGCAACACTCGCTTTCTTTTTATTTTTGAGGTGCCTCAAGTGTGATCAGGTTGACTGCAGCCTGGAGAATGACGACGGCATCACCCACATTGATCCTGCCGTCGGAGACCGGTTTGCCGTCTATCAATGGAGCAACATCCCCGCGGATCAGGTCAAAATCAGTCTGGGTCAGCATGCCATTGGAAATCTGCAGCGCAATCAGGGCGTCGAGGATATCCACCCTGTCGTCGCTGTTGATATCCCCCCAGGCTGGAGCGGCAAAGATGATGTTCCGCTGGACAGTTGTCTCGTTCCCCGCGGCATCCGTTGCCGTCACCACAAAATGATAGACCTTACTATCCGTAAAGGTCACCGTCTTCTCAAAGGACTGCCCCGACTCGCCGGTAATCAGGAAAACCGGCTCGGGTTCATTGCCATCCTGTTTCACCGTCACGGCAACCTCACTGAGGGCATCGGAAACAGCTCCCTTGATGGTCATGATGTGCAGATTGGTCCTCAGGTCCTGGACAGGCTCGGTAATGGCCAGATTGGGTTTCTGGTTGTCGTAGGTAACGGTCCTTTTGTAGGAGCTTCTGGTCCCGGTCTGGTCCTGGGCGGTGATGACGACGGTGTTGAGTCCTTCGAAGAGATTGGCGGTGGCGGTAAAATCCGCTCCGCTGATGGACGCCAATTGGGGGGAAGCAGGTATCTGATTCCGGTCGTAGGTAGTGACCTCGATGGTGGCAGTTTCGTTGGTCGTCCCGTTGATCTTGACGAATGACTGGTTGGTCTTCAGATTATCTGCAGGGCTCGTAATGGTAAGCTCTGGCCCAAACGGATCGTAGTTGATGGTTCTCGTATTGCCGGTCCGGTTACCCGCACGGTCAGTGGCAGTCAGGGTCAGCTTATTGGCCCCGACGGCCAAGGTCACAATGTGGCTGAAGGCTCCCTTCCCGTCGAGTATGACCTCGCCGGAGCCGGTAGTGCCTTCGGCCGCATATTCAAGGGCAAGACTCGCAATGCCGCTGGCATCGGTGACGGTCCCGGAAATGTTCAACTCTGCCACGTTGGTATAGTTGCCATCCAAAAGGGTGGATACATTCATTACTGCAGGAGTCAAATCCACCATCCAGGCGGCGGTGGCGGCGCTCTCCTCGGCCTGCCAGTTTCCGGCGCCGTCCCGGCCGATTACCGACACCGTATGGTTCCCCTCGGTCAGGGAGGCAAGCGTTATGGGGGTGGAAACGGGCGTCTCGCTGGAATATGCACCGTCGTCGAACTTGTAACGGTAGGCAGTAACTCCTTCCCCACCGACTACCAAAGTGGCCGCAGTCCTGTTCGTTAGGCTCGATGGAACGCTGTTGATAACAGCACCCGGCGGGGTTATGTCTACGACCCACTGCACCGTCGATTCGGTGGTTTGCCAGTTTCCGGCACTGTCCCTGCCGATAACGGCGACGACATGTCCACCATCCCCGAGAGCCGCCAACTGGATGGGATCGCCGACCGGTCTTTCACCGGAAAATTCGCCACCATCCTGCCGGTACCGGTAGATGATCACGTCATCTCCGCTGACAGTCAGGGTAACGCTGGTATCAGCTGTTGCCTGAACGGGAGCACCGCTGATTGTGGCCTCAGGGGGTATCAGATCTATATTGGTCCTGTAGCTGCCGCTTGGGGACCAATTGCCGGCAACATCCCGCTCCTGCACATACAGCGTGTGCTCTCCTCCGCCCAGTGCCGACGCCGGAGTAAAGGTAAGGTCTGGCGTCTCGATTGCACCGGTTGTCAAATCTTCGCTGTCCAGCTTGTAGCGGTAAGTTCCGCTCCCTCCCCCTTTCCCGGTCCAGCTCCAGGTGGGCGTGGGATTGTTGGTCAGCGTCACACCCGACACCTCCGGGGGGGTGGGTAGAGTGCGGTCGATGACGATGGGTCCGGCCGAAACTGCCGTAACCTGCGACTTGCCGTCGGCGATGACACCGTACACGTAGTAGCTCCCGTCCTGAAGGACCGAGGTATCCCAGGTGTAGCTGGTCACATTCTTGCTGAGGCCGCTGGCAATCAGGGTCCCTCCGGTACCGCCGGCATCCGGGGCGTGGTACAGGGCGATGAGGGCCGGACTGTCCGGGTCGGCGGCAGTCCAGGTAATGGTATAGGAATTTATGGAGTATTTGTTCATCACCGGTTCATTTGCACCGGGGGCAGTTATGGTCATGTTCGGCGCAATGTTGCCGCTATCCTTGTTTTTTACCGTGAAGGATTGTGCCGCCATGGGTCTGCTGAAGGCGCCGTGGAGGTCCTTTGCCATGGCGGTCCAGTAGTATCGTGTGTTATCCGTAAGAGGCGGAGTGACGATCCAGTTGGCAGGCTGGTCTACGGCATAGGCCACTCGTGTACGGGAATCCAAGCTGCTGTCGGTGAACACCTCGAATGTATAGGTCATGGTATCACCGTTGACATCGCTTCCTTGAACGGAAAGCACCGGCGTCACTGAATCCGCTTCGCCGCCTGCTGGTGGACTCACCAGTGCAGGAACGTTGGGTGCGATATTGCGAGTGGTGACGAAAAAGCTGCCGGTGGTCATCCATGGGCCGTCAGCTGCACCGTCGTTCGCCTTGGCGCGCCAATAATAGGTGGTGTTCTCGGTAAGATTTGCCGCTACAGGCCAGGCGGTGGTCCCCGCCCCCTCGGGAATAGCCGGCGACACCTGCTTGCCGGCACTATCGAAGGTGTTGACCGTATCGATTTCGAAGGTGTAGGTGAGAGCCGCCTTCACCGGGTCGGGATCGGTTGCATTATTGACCACCAGTGTGGGGGTGAGGATATTCACCTCATTGACATTGGGCGAGCCGTTTGCCGGTGCGCTCAAAGTGGGTGCAGTGGGGGCGTCGTTGGCAGTGTTGATGAAAAAGGATGAGGTGACGTAGTTACTGGTTTTCCCATCATGGTCTACGGCCCGGCATCGCCAGAAGTACCGACTGTTATCCTTTGCTTTGTCCGGGGGGACAGTCCAGGCTGTGCTCCCTCCAGTGCCCTGGGGAATGCCGGTGCCACTGGCCACGATACTGCCGTTGCCGAACCCCTGATCCATTGCCAGGTCGAAGTCATAGGTGAGGGTATCCTGGTCCGCATCGGCACTATTGGTAATGGTAAGTGCCGGTGTCAGTAAGGGCACTTCGGTGCCGGCGGCAGGATAGCTCACCGCTGGATCGGTCGGTGCCTCCGCGGTTGTGTTGACGAAGAAAGTAGCCGTCGGCATGTAACCGCTGTTCAAGTTGCCGTCACTGGCCTGAACCCGCCAGTAATAGAGGGTGTTCTCGGCAAGGGGCGTTGCTGTGGGTACGGCAAAGGAGACAGCCCCATCAACGGCAATGGTCATCTCCCCTGAAACTGCAAGAGTCGCGAAGTTGCCGGTCGTACTAACCTCGAACGTATAGGTAACCAGGTCGCCGTCCGGATCGGTGACGGCATTGACGGTGAGAGACGGGGTCAAGGTCGTTACCTCTCCGGCCGAATTGGCTTCCCCGCTTGCCGGTGCCTTGAGGACCGGCGTGCCGGGAGCACTGTTAGCTGTGGCAGGCCGGGTTAACTCTGCAGTTCTGCCATTTGCGGCCAGCCCATTGCCGGCTTGATCGGCGATATTCTTGCCGGTAATGGTATAGGTAACGCCGATTTTGTGGACTGAGGTGGTGAGACGATAGGTATTCGCGCTAACCGGCGTCGCTCCGGTTATGGTCAGGCCGTTGTCTGCCGTGTAATTGGCCGGGAGATCCGCGCCTTTAACCTCCTCGCTGAAGGTCACCTCCACATGGGTCGAGTCCACATACACGGCAGTGCCGTTCATGGTCGGCGGTATATTATCGACGATGGTGATGGTGAAAACCGCTGGACCCTGTGTTTCCCCGACGTCGTCCGTGTAGGTAAAGGAAAAACCGTCGGCGCCGTTGGCGCTCCCCGAAGGAGCGAAGCTGATGGAACCGGCGTCGATGTCCGCCTGGGTAATGGTGGCGCCGACAGCGAGGGGTGAGTTCCCTTTTTGCAGGGTCCCTTTGACCGGCACGGCGGTCAGGGTGTAGGTCAGGGAGCTGGCACCGGGATTGTTTTCATCCGTAAGCTGCAAATAGTTATTACCGATGGTACCGGCAGCGGCATCCTGGTTGATTCTGAGCACGGTATTGCGGGCCAGGACAGGAAGCTCGTTAATGCTGTTGATGACCGTCAGGGTGAAACTCTGGTCGGCAGTAAGATTACTCAGGTCTGTGGCGGTCACCGTCACCCTATAGGAGGTATTCGCCGTCACCTTCGGCAGCTTTCCCGAAATAAGCCCGGCAGAGCTGATGCCAATGCCTTCGGGCAGGCCGGTGGCGGTGAAAGTAAGCGTGTGGCCATCCCCATCGCTGAAAGAGCCTGCCACGTCAAGGTTGATGATATCAGCCTCGTTTTGGGTGACGTCTGCTATTGGTGTTGCGGAAGGTGTGGCGGCATGAATGTCGGGAACGGCCGAGAAAACAGCGAATGTAATGAGGATATACAACCAGATAATCGTTTTTATACCGTTCACGTTACCCCCTCCTGTCCGATAACAAGAGAAACAAGTATTCATTGGTTGGGCGCCGATCGCTTAACCTTGCTCTCCACCTGTCATCCACATGACCGGCGGGCGTGACTAATTATATATCACAAATTAATTTTTACAAATTTACTTAAAAATATTTTTGCTCGCGTCTCCCTGAAAAAAAAATTTGAGCTGGTCATTGACATCCGGCCGCCATTGGATTAATTTAAGCAATCAAATTAATTCGAATTAATTTTTCTTTGGAGGATTTCGATGCCTGCTCGTGGAAAAACCATTACCGCCTGCGTCTGGGTGGCTTTGATGTTGCTGTCTGCAAATTCGTTTTGCGCAGAGTCTCCCCCCCCCGGCAAAGGAAAAAACCGGCCGCCGGAACAGGACCGGGAAATCACCTCCACCAAAAAAGGAAATGAAAAGAAGGCAACTGCCAAAGCAGACGAGGCGAAAAAAGAAATGCGCACCGAGGCAACTAGGACGCATATTCATGAGCCGCCGGTTGGGCAGCCTGGAGAAGCGCGGACGCCGGATATAGCTCCGATCTTCGATCAACCGGGGGTACTGACCCCCAAGGGAACGCTGGTCCTGGAGCCATCATTCCAGTTCTCCAATTCCTCCTCCAACCGTGTGGCACTGAGCGGCTATACTATCATTCCCTCCTTCACCATCGGGCTCATCGATGTGCGGAACGTCAACAGCAATACCTACGTCGTCTCCCTGGGAGCACGCTACGGCATCACCAACCGGGTAGAATTCGAAGCCAGGGTCCCCTACGTCTACCGTTCCGATTCCACCTCGTTCGAACCGACTACCGATCCCAATACGGGCAACCGGATACCGGCAAGTGTGTTCACCGCCGACGGGAACAATATGGGTGACGTCGAATTCGGTCCCCGTTTTCAGCTTAACCAGCCGGGGGGAAACGGTCCCTATTTCATCGCCAACCTGCGGGTAAAATCCATCACCGGCAAGGATCCCTTCGAGGTTCCCACCGCGACCAACGTGACCAGCCCATCGGGGGTACCGTTGCAGACGGAACTTCCCACGGGGTCGGGCTTCTGGGGCATCCAACCGGGGATCAGCGCCATCTTTTCTTCCGACCCGGCAGTATTTTTCGGCACCGTGAGCTACATGTGGAATATGGCGAGAAAGGTCCCGGGCCAAGGCAGAATGGACCCGGGGGACACCATCGGCTTCAACTTCGGTATCGGTGTGGCACTCAACGAAAAATCCTCCTTCAGCATCGGCTACGACCATATCGTCCTGGGCAAGCCGAAGATCGACGGCACCGAAATTCCCGGCTCGATCATCACCCAGGTGGGGAGCCTTCTCTTCGGCTTTTCCTACAAGTTGACCGAAAAAACATCGGCCAATTTCTCCATAGGCGCAGGACTGACGCCGGCCGCCTCCAATGTGCAGTTGACCTTGAGGCTTCCCACCAGTTTCCTGCTCACGGGAAAGTAGATCGTCCGGTACTTTTCCCTCCTGGAAGGAAGCACCCCATGCTCACTACTATGAAATTGCCGAATCGCGGCAGCCGGGGCTGTCCATTGTCCGAAAAAAAAGCCGCCAGCCCCAAAAACTGGGATTGGCGGCTTTTCATATGAGCCGTCATGGCAGATATGTTTTATTTCATTGCATTGATCAGCTGTTCGTTGATCAAAGACCTCAGATTCATGTTGCGATAAGTATTGAGGACATTAACCGTGGCATCTATGCGGGTAACGTTCTTGATCGCGGCAAAATCGAGGCTGTTTTGGATGAAGGTAAACAGTCCCTCCCGACCACCGGCCATATCGATGGAATTGCCGGCGCCCTTCTGGATCGTCATGGCCCTGTCGGCCAGAACGTTGCCCGACAGGGCCTGACTCGACTCGCCACCCAGCAGCGGGACGTTCAAGGTACTGGTAGCCTGCAGTATGCCGTTAATAAACACAGCCTTTTCGATGCCGAAAGAAACCTCCAGGCCGTCTCCGGTCTGGTAGCCACCGCGGATCAGCTCAAGGTCCTGGGCAGCAAGGGAGCTGCAGTCCCTGCATTCCGCCCAATCCCCATAAGCCGTACTGGTTGCAGACATCACTATTGCCAACAATAGGGCGATTTTCCACATATGGTCTTTCCCCTTTGGCGTCATCGCAATACTCCCGGCAGCATCAAGGTCACGCTGGCAAGCTCGCTGGGGCTCAAGGCCAAGCCCAGTGGCGCTTTCTCCTTGACATGCCATTCTCGATCGCGGTTGAAGTAATTTTTAGCTACATTTTTCTTGTTCAATATGATGAAAATCAGTCCGTTCCAGGTGGATTCAAACTCGGCCCGGGGAATGGTCTTGGCCCCAACGGCCGGGTCCGAGACCAGTACCGACTTTGCCGAAACCCCCTTGACCACCACAAAATGTTTGTACCCCCTGATGTTGATCAGCACAATGGCCGGCACGCCGATCTGCGACAGCCGGTCGAGGGTTACCTTGTACCCGGCAGCTTTGTAGCCATTCTCCTCCAGGTAATTCTTCATATCCAGCAATGAAAAGCCTTCCCTACGGATCTTCTCCTTATTCCCCTTGTCGAACATGGCCTTGAATACTTCCTGTTCCGTAACGGGCTCTTCGTAATTATAGGTCAACAGCGTTGCCAGCGCCGCCGATCCACAGCTGAAGTCGTACTGCTGGTGGACCGTGGTACGGAAACGCGCTTCTTTTATACTCGTCACCTTCACGGTAAAAGCACCGCCGGTCACGCCGGGGACCACTATGGTACCCGCCTCGACCGGCGATATCACAAAAAGAATGGGTAGCAATGCAAAAAAGGCAACGGGTAATATGGAATGCTTCATACGCTTCATTTCACCGTCAGATTCATGATCAGGTCGTTCTGAATCAGGACCTGGTTGCCAGAGTTCTGGATCACCGTCACCAGGCCGCTCGCCTGGGCAAAGGCGTTGCCGCTGATGCCGTTGGCGCCGGTGGTGAGGTTCGAATCATTAATAAGGTTACCATCTGCCTCACCCAATTGCGTTGCAGTGTTTAGCTGCATGTCGAGCTGGTCCACGTTCATGTTCTGCCGTCCGGTCAAGTCATCCAGATTTTCGTTGGTTAATGACTGCCCCAGTTCCAGGTCGGCCGTAGTCACCATCTCCCCGGCTGATCCTGGGCCGATTCCATTGGCCGAAGCCCCTTGAGCCGAGATGGTGGCAGCAGACAAAGCCAGTAGGGCAAACAGGGCTTTTGTCGATCTTCGCATTTTCCTGCCTCCTTATGGGTGCAGCTAAATTTAAATTCGGCAAAAAAGCACCCGGTGACGCGTATGCATCACCGGGGTGAACATGTGATTTGCACTTACGGCCTGTTAACCTGAACATTGACCGACTGCTGTACCAGTGAGCTGAAGCCGGTGTTCTGTGAAAGGACGGTGATGCCACTCGGAGATTCCAGGGAATCGTTGATTTCATTGTATCCGGTCAGAGGCACATCCTCTGCGTCGGTCGGGGCAACGTTGCTCGATACTGTACCGTTAAGAACGCTGGAGGCGATTTCAACATCCACATCACCGACGGTCAGGGTGGTGGTCTGGTTGTTGCTGTTGGTGGTATTGTTGAAGTTTTCCTGGGCGTAGGCGTCGCCATTATAGGCAGCTGCACTGTGATCCTCGGCATGGTTGTTGTAAGATTCCTCGGTTGTGCTGATGTCAGCGTCGCCTGCGGCATTGACGGCAATGGCACCCTCTTCGGCGGTGGCGTTGATGCTGGAGTCAGTGTTGAAGCTGTCTGTCATGGAAGCAGTGCCGCCGGTGGTAGCTGCCACGGCGCCGCCTGACAGATTGTCTATGTCGCCGTCCACTTCCTCCTTCGTAGCATTCCCCCCTATGGCTGCAACGCTTCCGTACTGGGCTTCGTTTTCAGTTTTCTCAATCTCTACTTCCTTGCTTGATTTATCGATGTCCACATCTCCGACAGAAAGATTCTTTGAATTGTCGGTAGATTTGTCTATGTTGACGTCACCGACTTCAAGCTTTTTTGAATTGTCGGTCACGTCAGAAGTGGAGCCGTTGACGGCTACTGCATTGCCTTTACCTTCAGCTTCGCCTTCAGCTTTCTTTACTTCTACGGTCTTATTAACTTCAATCTCCTTGGTGTTATTTGAATCAATTGTTTTATTTACCTCGACTTCTTTTTTGACTTCAATGTTTTTGCTGGCATCAACCTCTAGCGTATTGTTGGAATTCTTGTTCACTTCCACTGTCTTGGTGATATCCACGTCCACTTCGAGTTCATCATTTGCCAATGCCTGCCCGCCAAACCCCAAGGCAGAGACCACAGCCATCGTCACGATCATTTTTCCCTTTTTCATAACATATCCTCCTAGAATTAGATTTTGGCAAGGCGCTCTGCCGTTGCTCTTATTTCTCTTATGGCAATTGATGTGCCACCTCTCATCTTTATTTGTAACCCACTGCTATTCCTACATCTTTATTATTTTTTGCTTCCAGTTCAGGTTCCTGTGGCAACCATTTCTGTAAAGATTGTTAAAAATGTGTAACCTGACATCTGTTAAGCAGGTGTTACGGTCATCGGTGGTTCTTTATTTTTCAGCAACTTGGACATCCAACGGAGCAGTGAATCTGTAAAATTCTGATACACCTGGCCGTCCTTTCTCCTTGTTACATCTCACTCTATGCCGTAGATTTTCATCCGCCGATAGAGGGTGGGGCGGCTCACCCCCAGCAGCTTGGCAGCCGTAGAGATGTTGTAGTTGCAGCTTTTGAACACCTCTTTTATCTTCTCCTTCTCCAGAACGGCCACGGCACTGCTCAGATCGCTGTTGCCTGCTCCGTCCTCAACCTTCGCCACGTCCAGCATCAGATCCGCCGGGGTCACATATCTGCCCGTAGCCATGACGATGGACCGTCTGACCTTGTTGATTATCTCCCTGACATTTCCCGGCCAGTCGTAATTATTGATGACATCGATGGCTTCCTTGGTAAAGGTCTTCGCCAGCCCCCCCTCCCGGGAAAACTTGTTCAGGAAATATTTAGCCAGTATCAGGGTATCCTCCCCCCTTTCCCGTACCGGTGGCAGGTTGATGGCGAATTCGTCAAGGCGGTAGTAAAGGTCGCTGCGGAATTTGCCTTCGGCAATGGCCACGCTGAGATCCCTGTTGGTGGCGGCAATAACCCTTACGTTCACTTTTTTTCCGCCGACGGTGCCGACCCTTTCCACGATCTTGTCCTGCAGGAAGCGCAGCAGCTTGGCCTGGAGGTTGGAAGGCATGTCCCCTATCTCGTCGAGAAAGATCGTGCCGTTGTCGGCATATTCGAATTTTCCCTTCTTCGTGGTATGTGCACCGGTGAAAGCACCCTTTTCGTGACCAAACAGCTCGGCTTCCAGGAGATTATCCGGGATTGCGGCACAGTTTATCGCCACGAACGGCTTGTCCTTGCGTGGGCTTCTTTCGTGGATCGCCTGGGCGGTGAGTTCCTTGCCGGTACCGCTTTCGCCCAAAATCAACACCGTGAGATCGGTGGGCGCCACCTTGCGGATATTGGCAAAAACATCCAGCATCGCCTTGCCGGTGCCGACAAACTGGTCAAGGTCATCGTTCCCTTTCAGCTTGAGGATATCCGTATCGATAAAACCGGAGACCTTTTGCAGCTGGTCCAGATCGAATTTTGCAAGGTTGCCGTTTACCCTGTTCAGCAGACAGGTCCTTTCATGGTAGTCAAGATAACCAGGGGGATTGAAATCCAGCTGCCAGCCGCAACTTTTGCATACCGGCGGCAGAAGGCCATAACTTTCACCGCAGAAGGGACAGCTCCCCGTGTTGTCGAAATTTCCGGCAATGAGCTGCCAAAGCTTGTTTTTTGTCATGCGGTCGATGCCGGCAAATTGCACTCCGTAGCCCAGGCCATCCTTTCTGACAATGTTTCCCCGATGCTCGAAAAGTCCCTGACCAAAAAGGTCGTACTGCAACAGGACCTTGGTGTTCAATGGGATCTTGTCGCGGAAAGCAGGAGGTAAAACCTTGAGATAGGCACCATCGAGTCCAAGATCGATAATTTCTGTCTCAATTTTTGATGAAGAGGTGTCGAGCTTTGCGGGAAGAATCGCTTTTATCCTGGGACTCTGTCGCGGCATAGGTTTCTCCAACCACACATTAAAATATAATTATTAATGGAGTGTACCACGCCGGGAGATTTATTCAATCAACGGGAATGGTGGAAAATTAGTTATTTGAACAGCAGTCTGGTGGAATGGAAGCAAAGAGAGGGTGCATACCCATCTGGAGATGATTCAGCTAAGCCCTGATCCGCAAGGACCGCGCAAGGGTAAGCCGCCGAATCAGGAGAGCGTCTTGCGGAAGCGCCGCACGGAAAAGAGAAGGATTACCAGGCCGAGAACAGCAAGGGCTGCAAGCTGTGGCCAGAGGATATCCATGCCCGTTCCTTTGAGAAAAATACCGCGAATGATCACCAGGTAATAGCGGATCGGATTGAGCAAGGTCAGCCACTGGACAGGGGTGGGCATGTTCTCGATGGGAAAGGCAAAACCCGACAGCAACATTGCGGGAAAGATGACCATAAAGGCGCTCATCATGGCCTGCTGCTGGGTCCGGCTGACAGTTGAGATGAGAAGCCCGATGCCGAGGGAGCTCATGAGAAAAAGCCCGGTGGCAGCAAAGAGAAGTGTGAAACTGCCCCTGATCGGTACATCAAACCAGTAGGCGCCAACTGCCGAGATAAGTCCCACATCGATAAAACCGATTATGACAAAAGGAATTGTTTTGCCGAGGATAAACTCGGTCTTCCTGATGGGGGTGACGATGATCTGCTCAATGGTGCCGATCTCCTTTTCCCGGACGATGGCCATGCTGGAAAGAAGCATGGTAATGATGAAGACGATATTGGTGATGACCGCAGGCACATAAAAATTGCGGCTCTCCAGGTTGCTGTTAAACCAGGCCCGGCTCTCAAGGTGCACGCCGCCAGGAGACTGCACGCGGCCGCTGCTCCTGGCCAGCTGTCCTGCCTGTAGATCCTCACTATAACGGGCGGCAATCCTGACCGCGTGGCTTAAGACGATACCGGCCGTGTTGGAGTCGGTACCATCGAGTATCAGCTGCACCGGAGCGGTATTGCCGGCGCCAAGGGTCCGGCCGAAGCCGCTGTCGATGCGCAGCACCGCCTTCGCTTTGCCACGATCAACCAGATCCCGCACTCTGCTCTCGCGGGCTATGTATTCCTTAACATTGAAATATCCGGAGGAAACGAAGCGGGCCACCAGCTCCCGGCTCTCCCTGGTGTTGTCCAGGTCATAGACGGCCGTCGCCACATTCCTCACATCGGTATTTACGGCATAGCCGAAAACTATCGTCTGCACCGCCGGCACCACAAAGATGATGAAGCGCATGCGGCGATCCCGCAGCACCTGGATGAACTCTTTGATCAGCATGGCTTTGAGCCGTTCCAGCATACCCATCCTATTATTTTTAACCGCAGCCGGTCAGGCTGCTGTGGCTTCGGGAGAGAGTGACAGAGCCGCAGCGGCGAGCGGACACCCGCCCAATGATGCAACAGAGGCGCATTCGCGGCAATCGTTTACCGGCTCGTTGATATAAATTGACACCGCAAGGTCCGCAGCTGTGGCGACCGAACGAACGGACGAAGTCACAGCAGCCAGCCTCACTCCTCACTCCTTATTCTATCTTCTTCTTCAGCCTCGCCACCGAAAGGGCTATGACCGCCAAGCAAAAGACGGCAAGAAAAGTGGTTTCCACCGCAAGAATGTTCAGCCCCACATCCTTCAGGTAAATCCCCCTGATGAGCACGACGAAATAGCTGGCTGATACCAGGCGTGTAACGAATTGGATCGGGACCGGCATGTTCTCGATGGGGAAGATGAATCCCGAAAGAAGAAAGGCGGGGAGCATGGTCGCCACCAGGGCCAGTTGGGAAGCGACCAGCTGACTCTTGGTGACGATGCTGATCAGCATGCCGAGCCCCAGAGCCCCCAGCAGGAAGAGAAGCGACAGTGCGAAAAGCAGCACCAGGCTCCCCCGGAGCGGGATGGCAAAGAAGAACTCGCCGACGATGACACAGAGGATGAGGTCAAGGAGGCCGATGGCAAAGTAGGGCGTAAGTTTGCCCAGGATCAGCTCGGGACCTGTCACCGGCGTCGCCAGGAGCTGCTCCATGGTACCGTTTTCCCATTCCCTGGCTATGGTCAGTGAGGTAAGCAGGGAGGCGATCACCATCATGACTATGGCGATGAGGCCGGGAAAAATGTAGTTCTTGGAGACCATGTCGCTGTTGAACCAAACCCGCGGCCTTATGTCTATCCCGGCACGGGACGGAGGCATCCCCATTCGGTTGAGTCTCTCCAGGACCACCTTGCGGGAGAAGCTGCCGGTGACGGCCTCGGCATAACCCAGGGCAAAGGTGGCGGTGTTGGGATCGCTGCCGTCAAGTATGGCCTGCACCGCCACGGTTTTTCCCGCTTCGATGGAACGGGCGAAGTCGCGGGGAACAACAAGGGCAATCAGCGCCGAGCGGTCATCTATAGCCTGTTCTATCTCCTGGTAACCGGCAGCATGGCCCTGCAGGGCAAAAAAGTGCGAACCGGTAAAACCACTGACAAATTCCCGGCTGGCAGGACTATTGCTCTGGTCCCAGACGATAAGTGGAACCCGGTCCACATCCAGGGTCAGGGCATAGCCGAAAAGAAAAAGCATGATCATGGGTATGGCAATGCCCATACCCAGACTGCGCCAGTCGCGGAAGACATGGAGAAATTCTTTTCGGGCAACGGCCTTGATGCGCTGTATCTTCATGATTTATACTTTCGTCCCCCCTCCCTTTATGGGAGGGGGTTAGGGGGAGGGGCTAAGGCTGCATACGTTGCCGGTGTTTGCCCCTTACTCCGGCCAGGCCTCAAGCAATCTTACCGGCTGAACTCCCGCTGGGGAGACTCCTGCCGGTCCCGCATCTCGATCAGGGAAACAAACACATCCTCCAGGGAGGGCACGATCTTCTCCAGCCGGTCGGCGGCAATCCCTTTCCCGGCAAGCAGTGCACTGATAGCTGAAATGGACTTTTCCCCGTCAACGGTCACCACATGCAGGCCGTTGCCGTAAAGGGCGGCATGTTTCACCCCGTCCAGAGCCTCCACTTCCTCCATCAGTTCCTGTGCCCCATGGCATTTCAGCTCGATGACCTCTTCCGTCATGAACTCCGTCTTCAGCTGGGCGGGTGTTCCCAGTGCAATCAGTTGGCCCCGATAGATGAGGCCCAGGCGGTCGCAGTACTCAGCTTCGTCCATGTAATGGGTGGTGACGAAGACGGTTGTGCCTTCTCCGGCCATGCGATAGATGAGATCCCAAAAATTGCGGCGGCTTGCCGGGTCCACACCGGAGGTGGGTTCGTCGAGAAAGACGATGGGGGGCTCATGGAGAATGGCACAGCCAAGTGCCAGCCGCTGCTTCCAGCCTCCGGAAAGGACTGAAGCAGGGGAATTGCGGTGGGATTCCAGCCCGGCCATCCTGATGACCCAATCCTTGCGCACCTGCCGTTTTTCGGGCGCAATCCTGTAAATGCCGCTGTAGAAGTCGATATTTTCCTCGACTGTCAGGTCTTCGTAGAGGGAAAACCGCTGGCTCATATAGCCGATGTTCTTCTTGATGGACTCGGTCTCGTTGATGACGTCGAAACCGGCAACGGTTCCCGATCCGTCACTGGGAGGCAAGATGCCGCAGAGCATACGGATGGTGGTGGATTTACCGGCGCCGTTCGGTCCCAGAAAGCCGAAGATCTCCCCCTTCCCCACGTCGAGACTGATCCTGTCCACGGCGGCAAAGTCGCCGAAGCGCTTTTCCAGGTTGCGCAGGGACACGGCATATTCATCCGGCTGTGGCATGGACGTCCTCTTCCCCTATGACGGAAATAAATATATCCTCCAGGGACGGTTCGATCTGCCGAATGCTGACAATTTCGACACCCTCGCCCCCTAGCAGGTCCTGCACCAGGAGCTGCGTCTTCTCCGGGGTTTCGCTGACAATGTGCAGACGATCGCCGAACAGTCCGACCTGGTAACCCTCCAGCTTCCGGTGCAGAATCTGCAAACAGGCGCGAGCATTGCCGGTGTGCACTTCAAGAATCCCCCCCGGCATCAGCTGTTTCAACTCCTGGGGAGTGCCGCATGCGACCAGCTTTCCCTTGTGGATCAGCCCCACCCTGTTGCACCGGTCAGCCTCATCCAGATAAGCGGTGGCGACGAAGATGGTCACGCCATCCTTGAGCAGCTGGTAAAGAATGCGCCAGAAATCGCGCCGCGAAACCGGGTCGACGCCATTGGTCGGCTCGTCCAGGAAAAGTACCTGCGGCGTATGGATCAGGGCGCATGCCAGCCCCAGCTTCTGCTTCATGCCCCCGGAAAGATTACCGGCGCGACGTTTTTTGAACGGGGTGAGGTTACTGAAGGCCAGCAGCCGGTCGATTTTTTCCTGCCGCCCCTTTTGTGGCAAGCCGTGGATATCAGCGAAGAAATGGATGTTTTCCAGCACCGTCAGGTCGGGATACAGTCCGAAACGCTGGCTCATGTATCCAATGCTCCCTTTAAGGGACTCACCTTCCCGCCCCGCATGCCTGTCCATGATCCATGCATCACCAGAGCTTGGATCCATGATACCGGCGAGCATGCGCATGGTGGTGGTTTTCCCCGCCCCGTCGGAACCGACCAGGCCGAACAATTCCCCTCTGGAGACGGTGAGTGTCAGGCCATCAACGGCAATCATGGCATCGAAGCGTTTGGTCAGGTTGTCGATCTTGATGGCATCCATAATTCTCACATCCCTCTACTCACTTGCGTTCGAATCCCCCCTATTCCACAGGGGGGATTGAGGGAGGGTGCGCAGATAGAAGAATTTCCGCGTCGGCAGGCATGCCCGGCTTCAGCTCCATCTGTGGATTGGGGACCGTAATTTTGATGCGATAGACCAGTTTTACCCGCTCCTTTTCGGTCTGTACATTTTTCGGCGTAAACTCGGCCTCCGGAGAAATGAACGTTACCTTGCCGCGGTAGCTCCTGCCTGGATAGGTATCTACCTTCACCAGCACCGCTTGTCCCACCTTAACGCGACCAAGATCGGTCTCACTGATGTAAGCGCGCAGCCAGGTATCGGTGATGTCCCCCAGAGTGACAACGGGGGTGCCCGCAGCCACCAGTTCACCCGGTTCCGCATGTTTGGACAGCACCAATCCCGAGATGGGGGAGGTCAACGTGGCATATCCAAGTCTCGTCTCAGCCTGGGCGAGGGCCGCCTGCGCTTCCTTAAGCCGTCCCCTGGCCTGATCGATCTTTTCCCGGCGAGGGCCTTTGCGCACCAGAGCCAGCCCCTCCCTTGCCTCGCTGACAGCCGCCCGGGAAGTCTCAAAGGCAGTTCCGGATGCATCCAGTTGTCTCTGGGAAATCACTTCCCTGGCAAACAGGGCTTTGTCCCTCTGATATTCCTTTTCCAGCCGGTTGGCTTCAGCCTCTGCCCTGGCTGCAGCTGCCTGGGCCTGGGCAATTTCCTCGCGGCGCGACCCGGCTTCAAGCTCGGCCAGTGAAGCCTCCATCACCGACCTATCCGCTTCAAGGCGTGCCACATCATGGCTCAGGTCCTCCGGTTCCAAGAGGGCCAGAACCTGGCCGACTCGGACCGTCTCTCCCTCATCCACCAGGCGGGATTTGACCCTGCCGGGGACCTTGAAGCTGGCCTCCACCGAAACCACCTCTATGGTGCCGGAAACAGCCAGTCTTTTTGTATCGGGTTCTTCGCGCAACACGAAGTAAGCAATAGCCGCAGTCAATATGGCCAGTACGGCAATAATGGCAATTTTCTTTTTCAATATTGACTCCTGAAAAATTTGTAACAAGCCTGCCTATCTATATACCACCACTTCTTCGCCTTTGGAATGCTTTGTGCTGTTTCAATAATGTAGAGAGCTGTAATTACAGGGCAAAATCATGATAAGGTGGTGATTCTATTGAGAAGCGTACTGATATGCGACGACGAGCCGGTTCTGAGGATGAGCCTAAAAAATAAGCTGAAGGATCTCGGCTTTGCCGAAATAATAGAATGCAGTGACGGAGAGGCGGCTGTTGCATCGGCCTTGAGCCGCCTGCCGGACATTGCCATTTTAGATGTTTCCATGCCGAAAATGGATGGCATCAGCGCAGCAAAGGCCATCCGCAAAAAACTGAAAGTGCCGATTCTGCTCTTGACCGCCTGCATGGACCAGCAGACAGTGGCCAAGGCAAAAGAAGCGGGTGTAGCCGCATTCCTGACCAAGCCGTTCCGCGACCAGGACCTGTGGCCTGCAATGGAGCTGGCCTTTGCCCACGCCCACGAAATGGACGAACTCAGGGAACAGGTGGAAGATCTGAAGGAAACCATAGAAAGCAGAAAGGTCATCGAAAGAGCAAAGGGGGTGCTCATGCGTAGCCAGGGTCTGACAGAACCGGAGGCTTTTCGCAAAATGCAGAAACTGGCCATGGACAAGCGAAAGTCGTTGCGCCAGATAGCCGATGCTATCCTGTTGACCGAATCTTAAATTGTCACGATCCTTGACATAGCCCACCGCTTTGCATATATTTGTAGCAGTAAAGGGGAGTAGCAATCGGCCGGAGAAATGGCCGACCCTCAGTTCGTCAGGACGGCCAGCAGGTTGTCGAAAAACGTCGAGAGGAAGCCGAAATGCAAGGCTAAAACGAGCGAAAAGCCGAAACGTACCCATTGTACGATGAGGTTTTGAGCAAGTGGTAACGCAGCAGATCGGCTCCGCAGCAGTTTTTCGACATTCTGCTAAAGGCCCGGACCAGGGGCCGCGACATATGTCAACGCATGCAAGACCTTTATCCAACGCGATATCAACACGTCTGGGTAAAGGTCTTTTATGTTTGCCCGGACGAAACTCAATGGAGGTTAAAAATGAATCGACTGAAAACTACCCTGCTCCTGACCTGCCTCACCCTGCTGATGGTTGCCATGGGCAGCGCCATTGGCGGCAGAAGCGGCATGGTCTTCGCCTTTTTCGTGGCCTGCGCCATGAACGTCTTCTCCTACTGGTTTTCCGATAAGATCGTTCTCCGCATGTACGGTGCCCAAGAGATAACCGAGATGGAAAACCCGGCCTTTTACGGCATGGTCCGCAGGCTGGCCATTCAAGCAGGCCTTCCCATGCCTAAAGTTTACATCATCCCGTCGGAGAGCCCCAATGCCTTCGCCACCGGGCGAAACCCGGAGCATGCGGCAGTGGCTGCCACGGAAGGAATCCTGCGCATCCTTACCCAAGAGGAGTTGGAAGGGGTGATGGCCCATGAGCTGTCCCACGTGAAGAACCGCGACATTCTCATCTCCACCATTGCCGCCACCATCGCCGGCGCTATCGCCATGCTCGGAAACATGCTCCAGTGGGCGGCAATCTTCGGCGGCGGCAGGCATAACGACGAAGAAGGAGGGGGAAGTGCAATAGGCGGATTGGCCATGGCCATCATCGCCCCCATAGCGGCAATGCTGATCCAGATGGCAGTTTCCCGTTCCCGTGAATACATGGCGGATGAATCGGGGGCAAAAATCTGCGGCAACCCCTTATCTCTGGCAAGTGCCCTGCGCAAGCTGCAGAGCGCATCACAGATGCTTCCCATGCACGAAGCCCGTCCGGCAACAGCCCATCTATTCATCGTCAACCCGCTGACAGGCGGCGCACTGCTCAATCTTTTCTCCACTCACCCCCCCATGGAAGAGCGGATCGCTAAACTTGAGGCGATGGCCTACCGCCCCCGGTAATCCGACGCTGGAGGAGAGCCTGAGTTTCAGGCTCTCCCTCGTTTTTTCCTTTTTGAATCCAAATAAATATGCTGTCAGGAGATCTTAGTGTCAAATCAGACAATCATGTGGGTGGCTTTTGCCGCTGTAATGACCGTAATGTTCGTTCTCGACCTGGGGGTTTTCAACCGCAAGACCCATGAGGTCAAATTCCGTGAAGCCCTTACCTGGACTATCATCTGGATCTCCCTGGCAATGATTTTCAATGCCGGCGTATATTATTTCATGGGACCGGTCAAGGCGCTGGAGTTCCTGACCGGCTACGTGATTGAGGAATCATTGTCCGTGGACAACCTCTTCGTCTTCATCATGATCTTTTCCTACTTTCATGTGGCAAAGCACCACCAGCCCAAGATATTGAAATGGGGCATACTGGGGGCACTGGTCATGAGAGGGGTCTTCATCATCCTCGGTATCGGGCTGATAGAGCGATTCCACTGGATGATCTATATCTTCGGCGGGCTTTTGGTTGTAACCGGAATAAAAATGGCCTTCGGCGGAGACGATCATATCGAGCCGGAGAAAAACCTGCTGGTACGCCTGGTGAGGAAATTCGTTCCGGTCACCAAGCGGGTGTCCGGCGACCGCTTTTTCATCAGAAAGTGCGGCAAGATTGCCGCCACACCTCTTTTCCTCACCCTGCTGGTGGTGGAATCCAGCGACGTGATCTTTGCCGTCGATTCAATTCCCGCCGTTCTCGCGGTCACCCACGACCCGTTCATCGTCTACACATCAAACGTCTTCGCCATAATGGGGCTTCGGTCACTCTACTACCTGCTGGCCCACGTCATGGACATGTTCGTTTACCTGAAACTGGGCGTCTCATTCATCCTCTGCTTTGTCGGTGCAAAAATGCTGCTCGGCGATGTATTCGAAATGCCCATCTATTTTTCCCTGGGCGTCATCGTCGGCTCCCTGACCATTGCCATACTCATCTCGGTATTCGTCGGCAACAAACGGAAAAGCAGACATGCCTGAATGAAAAGGGGCGCCCAAAAGCGCCCCTCAATCACCAATCACCAATCACCAATCACTAATCACCGTTCTTCCCGACAATCCTCACCTTGACTATCGAAGTCTTTTTCACCTCTTCACAAACCAGTGTGTAATCATGCCATTCCACCCGTTCCCCCTTCTCAGGAAACCTTCCCAACTGGTCCAGAATCAGGCCGGCCAGGGTGTCATAGGGGATATCCTCCGGCAATTTGATGCCAAGCAGGTCTTCCACATCATTGATGGAAATGAGGGCATCAACCATGAGGCTGCCGTCAGGCAGTCTCTGCACCCGTCCCGGGCCGATGTCATGCTCGTCCTCTATTTCTCCCACCAGTTCCTCCAGCAGGTCTTCCGTGGTCACCAGACCATTTAAGCCTCCATATTCATCCACAACCAGGGCCATATGGGTCCTCTTCCTCTGCATCTCCTTCAACAGGTCATTGACACGCTTTCCCTCCGGGACATAAAAGGGAGGCCGGATAATGGTGTTGATATCAAAATCAGGCTCGGTGACGATTCGCCCCAAGAGATCCTTCAGGTGGACCACCCCGGCAATGTTCTCCACGCTGCCATGGAATACCGGATAGCGTGTATATTCGTTTTCCAGGACAAAATCCAGCATTTCCTTGCGGGAAAGGTCCAGGTCGAGGGCAGCCATCCTGGTGCGTGGAACCATTACTTCACGGACACTGGTGTGGGTGAAATCGAAGATATTGCGGATATATTCCGATTCGGCAGCACTGAAAACCCCGGTTTCATGGCCTTCGGCAACAATATGCTGCACTTCTTCCCTGGTAATGAAGGCCCGCCCCTCCCCTTCGATGCGCATCAAGGAAAGTACAGCCTTGCTTGAAATAGTCAGAAATGAAACGGCGAGGGTGCTGACCCTTGCCAGAAGGTTCAATGGCTTGGCTATATATAAGGCCATGGTGTCGGCATATTGAAGGCCGATGGTCTTCGGTACCAGTTCCCCGATAATCAGACTCAGGTAGGAGACAATGATGACGACGATGGACACGGCCAGAGGCTCGGCCGCATCACTGACCAGTTCGTAGGGAACCTGCTGCAAAAGCGGTTTCAGGTGCTCCGCAGCGATTATCCCCCCCACTGCGGAGGCGGTCGAACCTACCACCGTCACGCCAATCTGGACAATAGCGAGCAGACGGTGGGGATCCTTCTGCAAGGCTTCAATTATCATCGCCCTTTCGTCGCCGGCAGCCACAAGCTGAGCTACCCTGCTTTTTCTGATCGAGATAATGGCAAACTCGGAACAGGCAAAAAAACCATTGATGACAATGAGGATTGCAATTACAACAAGTTCCACTGAAACGGTTTCCAAAAAATCCTCCCGTTAAAAAAATTTTCTCATTTTCCATTCAACAACCGGCTTTGTCAACTGTTGATATTGCCGAAGCACCACCAAGCGTGAGTCTGCGTAGCAAAAACAAAAAAAGGGGCAATGCCCCCCTCTGAAGAAACAACCGTAATTTTTTTCAGTTCTTCACTACATATTTAATTTTCGACTCGGTCGCATCCATCACCTCGATCATGACATTTCTCACGTTGATCATATTCGCCGATGTCATCTCGTAGGTCAGGACCTGGGAAAGCGTGGGAGTTTTCATCGTCCCGTTGAACTCCTGATAGGTAAGGCTAATGGCGGAATCCGTTCTGCCGCTGTAGACAAGGCGCGCCTTGTAACTGTCTTCCAGAGGAACATCCGTGTAAACAAAAAGCCCGTGGAGATGATTTACCTGCCCGGACTCCCGATCGGTGTCGGTGTAATACAAGCCGGCAAACTCCCCCCAGGGCTTGATGATAAAAAGGGGCAGCTTGGTCGCCAGTGGAATCCCGGTGCTGGTGGTAACATCCTTTTCGGAAATATCAGGACAGAGACAAAGGTAATCGCCGCTGGACAATTTTCCGTTACACACCCAGACAGTCCCTTTTTTAACCGGTGGAAAGACCAGATTGTCCATTTCGGGCAGGTAGTAGTTAGTCGAAGCAACAAAACCGGGTAAAGCCCTGATATAGCCTGTTTCATACATGGTCCCCCCCAGCGCCGCCGTTTTCACCACGCCAGGCTCAAGGGTATCCAGCTTTTTCAAGGTAGGATGCAAGGAGCTGGTACAGCCAAACAGCAAAGATGCCATAATCGCAAAAATCGTTAGTTTCATTGTTCGATATCTCCGATCCATTTTCTGGCACAGCGTTTGTCCTCCTGCAAAAGTTCTGCCTAAATGAAGCACCTGTAATGTTCAGACAAACCGGCAGCATCCGAAGCATATTTCGGTCGCGAATAACCAATATGGGTAGGGAAATTTCCTGAAATAAACTTTGTGTTGACTAGCAAGACCCGATGCTTTATCTATACAGAAAACAAAGGGGAAGCACGACCGTCGCTGGTGGGCGGCCCGGTCTTCAAAACCGGTGAGGGGGATGAGAAATCTCCCTGGTGGGTTCGATTCCCATGTGCTTCCGCCAGAACCCTAACCCATTGTTTTGACTACAGTTTAGCCTTGTTGCCCCAGTGTACCCAGTTTGCTACACAGGAGGAGGCTTATGTCGTCTTATCTGCTCGACAGGAACGGCAACTATCCCATCCATATCCGCATCCCCTCAGACTTCACTGGTGTAATCACTGCTTCCAAGCTTGTAAAATCCTGAAAACAAGGGACATAAAGACAGATAAGGTTGCTGCCCTCCCCTGTGATGCCGCTATCAATATTCCGTTTGATCTTGCGTTTCATAAACCCAGCATCTTTTTATATTTTTATGTCGTGCAACCATGCCTCGATTGATAGCGAGTCTGGAGGACCAGGTCTTAACCTTAGGGCAGTCGAAGGCAACCCATTATGCTCGGCCGCGAGATGTCCGCGGAGCAGGATGCCGTTTTCCGGCATATCGCATTGATGAAGAGGGTAATGCCCATCCGTTGGGTGATCTTCTATCCATCCGTGGAGGGTTCCATTGGCAGCCGGCTACAACCCGGGAGCAGACATACCGTCATCTTCCTTGGTTCGTTCAAGACATGCGTCCCGATGGCTTTATGGGGATGGCCTTTGCTCAGCGCGTTGGCCCAACTCTCGGGCTGCCATCAAGACTTCCGGACTGGAATGATGATCATGCCCTTGTGGCATTGGCGCGTCGCGGAGAGGATATCATTGGCGACCTGATCGTTGGAGAGGAGTCTCTCGCGCGATACCTGGAAGCGGCTCAGCTTGACCTAGGGACCGGGCTGCCGGCGACAATAGGATTTCATCTACGTTCCGCGCCGTGTGTGCTGAAAATCTCAAGAAAGTAGAAAGAGCGAGCAAAGGTCCTCGCCTGGTTTAACAGCAGTAAACGCTCTGAGGTCGCACCCGGAGTTCCCACCCATGGTCGTCCACCAGCTGATAAACGGCTGCCAAAGCCCGGTGACGGTAATAATGGCAGATTCGCTTGAAGCCGTAGGGAGTGACCAGCCTGTCCAACTCATCATGGGAATAGGTTTTGATGCAGCTGTTGCATTTCATGTAATGGGTACAGCCGCTGCCGCAAGGTACCAGGTTCTGACGGCAGCGCACCTCAACCAGCAGATAGCCGTCCCGGCGCAGGTTTCTCACCGTATTTCTCAGATAAAGCTGTTTCTCCGGACCATCAGGAATAATATTAAAGACAAAATTTGAGATGACCAGATCCACATTGAGCCTTGTCTGTTCCAGTTCAGTAGCTTCAATCAGTCCGGCAAGGCGACTGGCAGCAGGTTCTTCCTTCATCCGGCCTATCTGCTCCGGCAAGTCTGCGGCGAAAACGTTAAATCCTTTACCGGAAAGGAAGAGAGAATTGCGAAGCTTGCCGGCACCATAATCAAGGACACGCCTTGCATTCCGCTGCTGAAAAAACCTGTAATAGCGCATGATGCTGGTCGCTGCGTTCATAATTGCCTCTCACATTCAAGCTAAATACAACTTCAATACATATAAACATTTACTATAAAAATGATCAACAAAATTATTACATACTCTACTTTTTTTATAGAGTTTTCTCTACGGAAAAGTTCAGACTGCACCCTGTACATTAATCCTATCCGATACGCTACCGTCTGCAATAACCCCCGTTTTCCGAATGCCTTGACTTTCACTGGACGCCATGCATAATGTCGACAACATTAATACCCCTGGTGGTAGACGATAATACTCAACCATCCGCGAGGATGGGGCGGAAAGCCTAAAGGGTCTCTCTGAGACAGCCGGGTTGCCGAAATGTCATCGATATTTCTGCCCCGGCTTTTCTTTTTCCGAAAGGCCGGGAACAAGGGGAAATTCGCTGCTAGGAGGTTGTCATGCTGAAGAAGGTAAGAAGTTTATGGGGATTGACATTGGCGGTTTTGCTGGCACTGGCGGTTTCGCAGTTGCCAGGTTGTGGCGGTGGCGGCAGTTCCACCCCCACCGGCACACTCAAGGTCGGGCTGACCGATGCCCAGAGCGATGCTTTTGCCAACGTGTTCATCACAATCAAGGAAGTCCGCGTCGTACCGGCAGGCCTTGAAAATGCCAAGGACGACGATGCCCGACTCCCCGTCGTCGCCGCATTCACAACACCCAGGAAGATCGACATCCTGACGCTGCGCTTTGTGCAGGAAGCGCTGGGCGAGGTCGTTCTGCCGGCCGGGAAGTATAACCAGATCCGGCTTGTCCTGGCACCCAATGAGGGGCAGAACGCGGCCAACTATGTCGTGCTGAAAACGGGTCAGACCATCCCCCTGGATACTCCCAGCGGTCAGCAGTCGGGGCTGAAGATTATCGGGAAAGTCGATGTCAAGGCGGGAGTCATCAACGCCATCGTCATCGATTTTGACCCCAATACCGCCATTGTCATCACCGGTAGCAACCAGAGCAATCAGAAGTATGTCCTCAAACCCACCGGCATCCGCATCGTTCAGTCAGGAGATGTTTACAACAGCTTCGGTTCACTGACCGGCTACGTCTCGACCCTGGGCAACTGGTCGACGGCTACCGTCTCCGTCGTTCCCCAGGCAAGTAGCACCGCCATCGCTGCCGGCAGCATTTTCGCCAACGCCACAAGCGGCGGTCCCCGGGTTCCCTTCAGCTCCTTCGTCCCCAGCGGGACCTATCGTGTCCATGTTGACGCGAGCGGTTTCCTCCCCTATTCATCCTCTCTGCAAACGGTTACGACAGGTAATCCGACTGCCGTGGACATCATCCAGCTTCTGAAGTAGCGATACTCTTCCCCAGGGGCACCGTGCAATGGTGCCCCTGCCCCGCCTTCAACCGCCGTTTCCCCCATCGGTTATCGATAAATAGTTGTTTCCTTATCACATCCTGCTATGATATTTTCTCATAAACTTCTACGAGCCCTTGTACATATCGCGGAAAAAACGGCATGAGAATCGAAGCAATTGGCAGGTTCAAAAGGGTTATTCTTGACCCGGGCGAATATCATGCGGCGACAGATGCGACCGTGATTTCGACCCTGCTCGGCTCATGCGTTTCCGCATGCCTCTATGATCCGATCGGCAAGGTCATCGGCATGAACCACTTCCTGCTCAGCAACCGGCGATATTCCAGGGATCTTCCTCTCTATGTCTCCGAAGCCGGTCGTTACGGCATTCATGCCATGGAACTCCTGATCAACGAGATGCTGAAAAAGGGGGCGCAGAAGCGCTTTCTCAAGGCAAAGGTATTCGGCGGGGCTAATATCATGGTCAGTAAGGAATCATTAGGCAATTTCGCCTGCGTCAGCGAAGTAAACTGCAGGTTCATCCGGGAGTTTCTCAAAAACGAGAATATCGATATCGTTGCCGAAGACCTTGGCAAAGATCATGGCCGCGTTATCCACTTTTCCAACGGAGATTTTGCCGTTTATGTGCGAAAGATTGGCCAGAATAGAAGCCAAAGCCTCCTCATAAGAGACCGGGACTGCTGGCAGAAAGCCATCGAAATGCAGGAAAGGACTCTGCCGGCAATCGACATCTGGTAACAGGAAAGGTATGTATGATTGAAAATATAGGCGCCGATATTTACAGATCATGGACCGATGAAAAGCGGCGGGAAGAGATCGGCAAGCTCATCGAAGGATACCGTAACGGACTCCCCTTGCCGATCCTTTGCACGATGGCAACTGCCATAGCCGGCAATGAAGCCGGTGCCCGGAAACACCTCATCAAGCTGATGCCCCTCAGGGAACGCAAAGCACTGGTAACAAAGGAAGCCGGCACCGACACTGATCTCCATACACGCCTGAGCGGTTTTTTCATCTGACTTGCCTTTGAATAACGCAAGCAGGCAGCCGAGATGCCGGACTTAAGTGAGCGAGGGGTTGGAAAGTATCTGGTGTATGCCAGGGTTCCTGTCCGTCAGCCGAACATGTAGACCAGCTTTCCCTTGTCATAGAGCTGTATCGGCCCATCTTCCGAGACCTTGATCACCTTCCCCAACAGCGACGCAGCGCTTGCCGCCGTTGTTCTCCCCCCGCCGGTTATGAGGTCAGGGGTCATGGATGTGTCTATTATCAGACCCGTATCCAGCAATTCACCCTTTTCGTTGAATACCGTCAAGCCATCAGAAGAAAGAATCCTCACCAATTGCCCGGAATTCTTCAGATCACTCACCTTCAGATCCTTCACCTGGTCGATGAGCATGCTGCTCAGCGAATCATGCCCCCCGACCGAGCCCTTCTTCAGGGAATCCAGAACTCGTTTTTCCTGCTCGCAGATAAGAACAATGGTACCGTGGCGGATCTTGGACAGTGAGTACAGGGTCATGATCAACAGCTCCTGTTCCCGCTCGTCCATGCTCCCATCGAGAAAATACTTGTAGATGTCCGGATCGAACAGGCTCCAGTTTCCCCTGCGCCAGACAAAGAGCTTGTCGGGACAGGTCATTACCTCCAGCTCGGAACTGAAATTGATATCCACGGCAAAAGCCCCTTTCCCTGCCCTGTTCAAAAGACCGAACGTGTTGGCATGGTACAGGCGCTCTACGGCATCGCAGTGTCCATAACTGTCGAACTTGATCATGCCGGTAACACGCATGTTGATGTTGCTGGTGAAGTAGGTTCCCATGCCGTCCACCAGCCGGTATGTCAGGGGAGAGGCGAAGAATTCCGGCGAAATACTCAGGTTGGGTTTGAAAACATTCCAGGAAAATTCGGGACCGCTGCAGGCATCGCGGAAGGCATGCAGTTGCTTTCGGTAGATGATGAAGCCGGTAGTGGCCGGTACCCCCTCGTTGCGGTGATAAGACAGGTTCTTCAGCATCTGGATGAGCCTCTGGATGGACCAGAAAGCCCGATGGTGCTCACGGCGCAGATACCGGGCAATGGCTATATCCATCAGCGAAGAAAGCAGGGCTGTCCGGTAATGGGCTTCATGGCCATTTTTCTTGAAGCCGTTGAACAGCACCTGGAAGGCAGAGGCGAGCTCCTCCCCGAATTTCCTCTCGGTATCGGTGAAGGGAATATCGCTCCGCTTAAAGTGAAAGGCGAAATCACCCGCCTCTGTTCTTATTTTCCTGGCAAAGGCAAACCGGCCGTTTCGCTCGGTTTTAGAAACTTCATCGTACTTGACAACCAGGGCGGCGGCCCCACCATAAAAGGCCTCGATACCGGTCCTTATTGTCTCAAATACCTTCTGAGGCATTCCTCCCCCGATCCAGCCACATTGCTCCCAATCTGTCTTGCACCGAATAGATTCATGGTATAATTAAACATACTTCATTTAGGAGGTTACCACATGCAGCCATTCCATGCAAAATTCCCGGTGCTCCTGTTGCTGATGATGTTTGTTACTTCTTGTGCAGCAACCCGTATGGTCGACTCATGGCATGCACCGAACCAGGGCAAGAAGTATCAGAAGCTGCTGGTCTCACGGGTTACCAAAAACCACAGTAACCAGAAAATATATGAAGACGTGCTTAGTGCAGAACTCAAGCAGAGAGGTGTCGAAGCGGTGCCTGCCCACATGTACCTGAAGAATGGAGATACACTCGCCAAAAGGCAGGCGCTGGAAAAAGCGGTGCAGGAATCGGGAGCCGAAGGGATTCTCTGCATGCAGACCACCAACATGGAAAAAAGGACCAATGTCCAGCCCGGCTATATGGATAATTATCCAGGCTACTGGTATCCCTCAGCATTTCCATACTGGGACATGTATGGCTATTACGGAGGCGCATCGACCTTTTATGAGCCCCCCGTGGTCACCACCTATAACGTTGCCACCATACAGGTGCATCTCTTCGATACAAGCAGCAGCAAACTGGTCTGGGCAGCTACTTTTGAGAGTTCGGAACCGGGCAATGCCGTAAGTGTGAGCAAGGATCTGGCTGATGAGATTACAGACTCCCTCTCCAGGGAAGGTTTGATCTGATTTTTTTGTTGCATTTAAAAATTAAATAAATATAATTAGCCCTCTTTTGACAACGTTGAATTATTTGTTAGAGTTTTTTCAATATCCGGAAATACTCCGGATAAAATCACATCAACCAGGAGATAAAAAGTAATGGAAAAAGGCACGGTAAAATGGTTTAACGACAGCAAGGGGTTCGGTTTTCTTGAGCAGGAGAACGGTGAGGATGTGTTCGTCCATTTTTCTGCCATAACGGGTGATGGATTCAAATCTCTCACCGAAGGCGATAAGGTAACCTTTGACGTAACCAGAGGACCCAAGGGTCTCCAGGCGGCAAATGTGACCAGAATGTAGTTCTCGAACAAATGGATGCTTAATAAGCCTTGGTGAAAACCGGGGCTTTTTTTACCTCTGATACCTGCCAATGCATGCTGTCGGCCACTTGCCTCCGCTGCTTCCCTCCAATTTTCACCTTGCATCCCTGCCACTCCCATGGTTTATTTTCTAATTCGAAGGATATACTCCTAAGGTAATGGAGTGGCGCGAGCTATTGGCGTTATGGAGGCGACAACAATGAAGAGTCCAATCACTGCGAAAAAAGGCGAAAACGCAAACGTTCACTGGCTCAAAGAGCAGATGAACCCTTACTTTTTCATCTCCATGAAGGATGAACCCGGAGCACTCACTCTGCTGGAGAAGGGACTGGGGACACTGCGGGAAAACCGCAGACTGATCCTTGCCGACCGGGACAAGACCTTCATCATGGCCATGGTCAACGCTCCCGGGACCCTGTATGATTCACTCCGCCGGTTTCAGGAGCGGGATATTTCCTATGCCATGTTTACCCATTCCCATGGACTGATGCCGGGCATGGAACAGGCACTGGAAATCCAGCGTTTCGAGTTCGACCGCAAAAGTAATGAAGAGATAGTTGGCGGCAGGAACGTTGAGGTACCATCTCCCATCAGAAGAAAGATCGTCAGCGAGCTGAAAAGCCGGTTTCCCGCCTTTGATTTGAAAGACCTGGACCGGCTACTCCGCATCCTCTGGCTGAATAATGAGAACTATGTCAGGATATCGCCGCCGATCAGGGTTGCCCGGATTCTGCAGCTGCTCCAAAGGGGTAATCAGCAGGGGGGGCTTTATCTGGGGTTGGAACAACTGCCAGGGGGCAGGGAGTCCAGAATCCTGTTTGCTGTCGGCAATCCCCCACAAAAGGATTTTCTCTTTCAGGTAATGGAGGTCTTCAACCGGCTGTCGCTGGCCGTCAACCGGGCCTATTGCCTGACCGTCTCCAACGGCGTCCACCCGTATTTCCTTGGCACGTTCTATGTGCTGCACCGGGACGGAGAACCGCTGGCAAAAGAGGATCAGGTTTTCACCCGTCTGCAGCAGGAGCTCTATAATACCCAGATTTTATCCACGAAATCCCTGCTGTACCGTGATCTGGTCATGAACAGCCTGATGAATGGCGAAGACGCTTCGCTGATCAGCGCCTTCATGGCCTTCTGTCATAGCAGTCTGTCCCACAACAATCCTGACAGATTCGATGAATCGGAAGTGAAAAGTGCCTTCCACTCACATCCGGAAATGGCCCTGCAATTGGTCCGCCTTTTCCGGACACGCTTCGATCCAACCGGTACTACTGAAGCCACTTATGCAACGATACTCGCCGATACCAAACGGGAGGTGGACGAGTACAACACCGGGCATAAACATTTTGACGAACTTCGCCGGACGATCTTCCGCTCTTGCCTGGTCTTCATCACCCATACTTTAAAGACAAATTTTTTCGTCCTTGAGAAACAAGCCCTGGCTTTTCGCCTGGACCCTGCCTACCTGGCCGCACTTGGCCCCGAATTCACCGCCGACCTGCCCCAGGCAATACCTTTTCGCATTACCTTTTTCTTCAGTCGCTTCGGTTTTGGTTATCACATAGGTTTTTCCGACATCGCCCGGGGAGGCTGGCGCACGATCATCGCCCGCAGCGATGATGATTTTCGTGCTGCAGTCAGCACCCTCTTTCGGGAAAACTTCGTTCTCGCCCATACACAGCACCTGAAAAACAAGGATATTTACGAGGGGGGCTCCAAACTGGTGATGGTGCTGAATGTTTCCGATCTCAGTCCGCGGGAGCGGGAAATGGAGACTTGGCGCCTCTACAAGCTGCAATACGGCATCATCAACGCCTTCCTGGATATTTTCATAACTGACGGCGGCATTGCCAGCGATCCTCGGGTCAAGGATTACTACCGGGAAGACGAGCCCATTGAAATAGGTCCCGATGAAAATATGCACGACTCCATGATCGAAACCATCGCCAGACTTTCCGCCCAAAGGGGCTACATGCTCGGCATCGGCATCATCTCCAGCAAGAAAGTGGGCATCAACCACAAGGAGTATGGCGTAACCTCCACAGGCGTGGTGCGGTTTGCCGAGATCACCATGGAGCATGTGGGCATATGCATGGGTCGGGATCTTTTCAGCGTCAAGTTCACAGGCGGGCCTAACGGCGATGTGGCCGGCAACGCCATGCGCATCATGCTTGACCGCTGTCCCCGGATGTCCATCCGTCTCATCCTCGACGGCACGGCTGCCCTCTTTGATCCTTCAGGGGCAGACAGGAACGAGCTCTCGCGGATAGTGCTGAAAAAAGATCTGGATGCCTTTGATCCGGCGGCTTTGCACCAGGGGGGATTCATGCTCTTTCGCACCGGCAGCCGCAAGGACGGGTTGAAGGAGCTCTACCGCAAGGTCAGGAAAACCGAAACCGGTCTGGCAGAGGAATGGATCTCCAATGATGAGTTTCATAGGGAATTCGACAGCCTGCCTTTCACGGTGGAAGCCGATTTGTTCATACCCGCAGGGGGACGCCCCGAGACCATCGACCGGGACAACTGGCAGCAGTATTTCCTGGACGACGGCAGACCATCGTCCAGGGTCGTCATCGAGGGAGCCAATTCCTTTCTCACCCCGGAAGCCCGTGTCCAGCTGCAGCAAAAGGGAGTCATCATCATGCGCGATGCCTCGGCCAACAAATGCGGCGTCATCTCCTCTTCCTACGAGATCATAGCCAATCTGCTCCTGACCGAGCAGGAGTTCATGGAACACAAGGAACGGTATGTGTCGGACGTGCTGCAGATCCTGGAGAAAAGAGCCGCCGATGAAGCAAGGATCATTCTGAAACGCCACCGGGAGGACCCGCTACTCCTCTACACGGAAATTTCCGATGCACTGAGCAGCGAGATCAATGGTCATTACGCCCGTCTCTTCAGATATTTCCAGAGCCACCCGGAGCTGTGCCTGCAGCCTCTGTTCCGTAAGGCCATTCTCAATCACCTCCCCCGCATGCTCAGGGAGGAGCCCCGTTACCGGCAGCGTGTCAAAAAATTGCCTCAGAAATACCTTTTTGCCATCCTGGCAGCCGAGATAGGCTCTTCGCTAGTCTATGAGGGTGATCGGGACGAAGCATTCGCCGATGCCATCAGACTGCACCTGTTGCGGACTTTAGGCCACGGATAAGCGTCTTCATATCCTGGAGGACCCTCACCTAATGAGCACGGTACAACATTTGCTCATCCCTTTTTCTATTATGATTGAAGAGGGGGTTTCATGAAGAAGGGGTTCACCATTAAGCAGCGGGTGTTGGCTACCCTAGCCGGCATATTCTTCGCTGGAAGTCTGGTGATGGGCTTATGGAGCTACTTTAACCAGTTACGTCAAATAGAGCAGAGTCATAGTCAACTGGCCCACGATGAGAGCCGGCTTTTCAAATCAATGATCGCCATCGACGGCGAAGGACTTGCCCGCGCCCATTCGGGCCTGGACCGGCTCGATGACATAATCGCCCCTTTTGCGGCAAAAAACCGCGAACTCCTCATGCTAAACGCTGCGGCAATTCTCGCAGAACTGAAACAGAACAACAACATCACCCATCTTTATTTCATCGAACCTGACGGCACGGTGTTTTTGAGAGCCCACAAACCCGAGCAGTCAGGAGACCGGTTGCAAAGGGCGACCTATCTTCAGGCGGCCGCCACCGGCAATATAGCAAGCGGCCTCGAGATGGGAAAAAATTTCTTCTCACTGCGCAGCGTCCGTCCCATTTCCCACGCAGGGAACCCGGTCGGATATCTGGAAGTAGCCCAGGAAATCGACCACGTCTTTGACCAGATGAAGGGGATTACCGGCAATGATGTGAGCCTTTTTCTCGTGGAAGACTTCATCAAACTGAGGAAGGCGGAGATAAACAAGAAAAAGGCAGGCAATTTCACCATTCTCGAATCGACAGCCCCTGAAAAGACGCTGCAACTGGCGGCCAAGCTGGGCCGAAAGTTAAACCAGGGCCTAAAAGAAGATCTTGTGCAAACCATCACCATCGGCAACAGCAGATATGTGGTCGGAATCAGCCCTGTACTTGACGCGTCCGGCACCGCTGCCGGCATCCTCCTTTCTACCAAAGATGTCTCTCAGCTCTATACCTCCATTTGGAAGGGAATCCTTATCAATATACTGCTTTTCGCAGGCATCATGGCAGGAGCACTGCTGCCGCTCTATTTATCCTTGAAGAAAAGCATGAAACTGTTCACATCCCTGCGAAATCACATCCAGCATGTGACGACAAACTGGGATCTGGCAGAGAAACTGGAAGTGGGCACATCCGACGAGATAGGTCAGCTCGCGGTTGATATAAATAACATGACTGAAAATCTGAGCATGGTTGTCAATCGTGTCCGCCAGTCCAGCAATGAATTGGCACAGATTTCATCAACGCTGCAAGAGGTTTCCACCCAAGTTGTGGTTTCGGCAAGGCAGCAGGTGGATAATGTTCAGCAGACTTCAGCTACAGTCATGGAAATCAGTTCATCCGTGAAAAAGGTTACCGGCAGTGTCGATGGTCTTTCCTCTTCCGCCTCCCAGACCTCTTCCTCGATTACGGAAATGGTTGCCGGCATCGAAGAGACGGCTATCAACATGGATGCTCTTGCCGACATGGTGGAACAGGTAAGCGCTTCTGTTACCCAGATGACGGCAGCCATTCACCAGGTTGGCGCCAACGTAACTACCCTGTCTGACTCGGCGTCAAATACCTCCGCATCTGCCACCCAGATGGATGCCACCATCAAGCAGGTTGAGAAAACGACAAGAGAAAGCGTGTTGATAGCGGAGCAGGTACTGAATGACGCCAACCACGGGAAACAGTCGGTGGACGCCATCATCGAGGGCATTAAGGCCATCAACTCTTCAACTATGGTCACTGCAGACGCCATCAACAATCTGTCAGCCAATGTGGACAATATCGGAACCATTCTGGCGGTCATCGACGAGGTGACCGGCCAGACAAACCTGCTTGCACTCAATGCATCGATCATTGCGGCGCAGGCGGGCGAGCACGGCAAGAGCTTTGCTGTAGTGGCCGATGAGATCAAGGAACTGGCTGACCGGACAAAAAATTCCACCAGGGAGATCGCCGACGTCATCCGCGGCATTCAGGGGGAAACGGAGCGTGCAGTCAAGGCCATCAAGGATGCGACCAGCCAGGTTACGCAGGGAGAAAAACTTTCCCGATCCTCGGAAGAGGCTCTCATCAAGATCGTCGAGGGAGTGAAACAGAATTCACAAAGGGTCGACTTGATCGCTCGGTCCATGGATGAACAGGCGACCACCAGTCAATATGTCAGTACGGCCATGCATCAGATGAGTGAAATGGTAAGCCAGATTGCAACGGCCAACCGGGAGCAGGAGAAAGGTGGAGAAATAGTTCAAAAGGCCGCCTCAAGCATGGGAGACCTGGCAAGGATCGTAAAAAACGCCACCCAGGAGCAATGTCTCGTGGGGGGACAGATCACTAAGGCAACCGAGCATGTGAGCGACATGATCAGTCAGATCATGGTTGAAACACAGGAGCAGGGCAAGGGAAGTGAGCGCATCATAAATGCGGTGGAAAACATCCGCATTGCCACAGATGAAGAACTAAGTTCGGTACAGACTCTGAATGACTCCCTCGACAAGCTCGGGAGACAGATAGGCAGATTGCAGGCAGCTGTCGAACAGTTTCAGGAAGAGTAGTCAAACAGGTGCCTGATCAAAGGGCACCTGATTTCCCATAGTGCACGAAGTAGATCCGCTTCCCCTCCCCCATGAACTTGAGCATGTACTTGGAGAGATGATATCCCTCCAACTCATGCCGGTAAAGGTCCGGGGCAAGACAGTTCTCGAATCCCTCCACGCCGGGAAGCATCCCCGCCACGTCAATACCGTAGTCGTCGAAATCAGTGGCAAAATAGAAATCTGCCCCAGGAGCCAGGTAGTCCCGGAGGAAGTCCATGAACTGGGGGTTCACCAGCCGTCGTTTACGGTGCTTCTTCTTCGGCCACGGGTCTGGGCAGTTGATGTAGACAGCCGACAAAGAGCCCTTGGCGATGCGCTCGACGATAAACTGCCGTGCCTCTTCCCGCAGAACCCGCACATTGTTCAGCCAGTGGAGATCAATGCGGCGGCAGGTCTTGTAACACCCCTTATTGTAATAATCGATGGCGATGAAATTGGTTTCCGGCATATCCATGGCGGTTTTCACAATAAAATCGCCGATGCCGCAGCCTATTTCCAGGGCCAGCGGCCGATCGTTGCCGAAGATGGCCGACCAGTCGGCCGGGCTGGCCAGGGTTTCGGCTTTCAGGTAATTGGGGGATTCGATGTGGATGAAGGATTGGGTCATATCAATTTCCGTGATCTTTTTGGTTTTTAGAGCAGCATTCCCTTCAGCCTCTCCAGGTCATCCATGGCTGACCGAAGCCCGGATGCGGCTTAACTACAACGTTAACATACAGCGTAACGTGGAATTTTGCCAGAATTTGCTTGTAGTCGCGCCAGCACCACTGCTTTGCTTACAATCACCCTTGCCTTTACGTATTTATTCTGATAAATAATACGTAAAGGAGTACTATCATGAATGCAAAATTGACACTAAGCTTGGAGAAGGACGTCATCGAGCAAGCAAAGGAATTCTCCCGAAAGCAGCATAAGAGTCTGTCAAAGCTGGTTGAGAACTATCTGCAGCAGATCACCCGCTCTGTTCCCCATGAGGAGCATATCACTCCCCTGGTGGCCGAACTGTCCGGGCTCATAAAACCGGACCGGGTAAAACGTCGCAAGGACGAATATGCTGCATACCTGACGGAGAAATACCGGTGAAAAGAACCGTCTTCGTCGATACGGACATCATTCTCGACATATTAACCAGCCGTGAACCATTCTATCAGCCTGCTGCACGGCTCTTCACTCTCGTGGAAAGGGGAGAAATTAAGGCATGCGTGTCGTCGCTCACCTTCGCCAACCTCTTCTACATCCTGAGAAAAGAGCTCTCCTCCCCAAAGGCCATAGAGGTGCTGAAAAAGCTGCGGCAGCTGGTGACGGTGCTGGCAGTGGATGACAAGATTATCGGCCTGGCGCTGAACACAGGCTTCAACGACTTCGAGGATGCCATTCAATACCAGACGGCACTGAGCAAGGAGATCGCCTGGTTGATCACGCGCAACATAAAGGATTACCGGAAGCCGGTTCTCACGGTCTGCACTGCTGAGGAATTCCTCGCGAGCCGCGCTTCGGCCTGACCAGCCCGGATGACTGCAAAATACCAAAAGAAGGATTAAACCCATGAAATTCACCGATTTGAATCTGCCGGAACAGGTGCTGAAGGGCATCGCCGACACCGGCTTCACCGATTGTACCCCTATCCAGGAAAAAGCCCTGCCTCCGGCTCTTCTGGGAAAAGATGTGGCCGGACAGGCCCAGACTGGCACCGGCAAGACCGCCGCCTTTCTCATCTCCCTCTTCACCAGACTATTGAACCAGGAAAAAGCCGGCACCGAACACCATCCACGGGCGCTGATCCTTGCCCCGACCAGGGAACTGGTGGTGCAGATCGAAAAGGATGCACAGGCCCTTGGCAAATATACGGGCTTCAACATCCAGGCCATCTATGGCGGCGTCGACTACATGAAACAGAAAAACGCCCTCAAGGAGGGGGTAGATATTGTCATCGGTACACCGGGGCGGCTCATCGACTACCTGAAGCAGAAGGTCTACAGCCTCAAGAACATCGAGGCGCTTGTCATCGACGAAGCCGACCGCATGTTCGATATGGGCTTCATTGCCGACCTGCGCTTCATCCTCCGCCGTCTTCCCCCCTTTGACGCGAGGCAGAACCTGATGTTCTCGGCGACCCTCAACCAGCGGGTCATGGAGTTGGCCTACGAGTTCATGAACGTGCCGGAAAAGGTGGCCGTCACCCCTGAGCAAATGACGGCGGAGCGGGTGGAGCAGGTTCTCTACCATGTGGCGAGGAAGGAGAAATTCCCGCTGCTGTTGGGGCTCTTGAGGAAAAAGGGCATGGACCGGACCATGATCTTCGTCAACACCAAGCGGGAAGCCGAATATCTTTACGACCGGCTCAACGCCAATGAATTCCCGGCGCGAGTCATCTCAGGCGATGTGGAGCAGCGCAAGCGAATGCGCATTCTGGAGGACTTTAAAAACGGCAAGCTTCCCATCATGATCGCCACTGACGTCGCCTCCCGGGGTCTGCACATCGACGGGGTCTCCCATGTCATCAACTACGACCTGCCCCAGGATGCGGAAGACTATGTCCACCGTATCGGCCGCACCGCCCGGGCCGGGGCCGAGGGCAAAGCTATCTCCTTGGCCGATGAAGACGGTGCTTTCCACATCGAGGACATACACGAATACATAAAAGAAAAGATTCCTGTTGAATGGGCCGAAGACGAGCTGTTTGTCCATGATTACAAGCGGACCAAGCCACGGCCGAAGCCTGAATCGAAACCTGCAGCCAAACCAAAGGGTAGAAACCACGGCAAATCAGGGGGGAAAGCTCCTGCCAGGACAGTGGAAAAACCGGTTGAAACCGTGGCGGTAGAGGGAGAAGCGGTAAAGAAAAAAAGGCGGCGGCGTCCGAAAAGGAAGAAACCTGCCGGTGAAGGGGGACAGGAGCCAAATGCAGAAGGGTAAACCGGCAAAGAAGTATTCCCAGGCCGGACGGCTCCATGACATCATCCGGCTGATCGAGGCCCGCCATGGCATCACCATAGAAGAACTGGCCGAAGAAGGGGGAGTCAACCGCCGCACCATCCACCGGGACCTGAACGCTATCCAGGAGGCCGGCTACCCGCTGGTCTCCGACTGGGTCAACGGCTCGAAGACCTACCGCTTCCTCACCCGCTTCAAGGATGTTCCCCCCATCAACTTCACTCTCCAGGAACTGATGACCCTCTCCTTCCTCCGTTCCCAGCTTGACATTCTCAAGGGCACGTCCTTCCACGAAGACATGGATGCCATCTTTCACAAGGTCAACTCGGTTCTCCCCCCACGCTATGCCGCCCATATGGACCGCATAGCCCGGGTGTCCCTGCCGCTCTTGCAGGGGGCACGCGACTACAGCGGTGTCGCCGAACAATTGAAAACCATCCGCGACGCTCTTCTCTACCAGTATCGTTTGACCATCACCTATGGCCCCCCCACCAAAAAATCTGCCGAGGAATACCAGGTCGATCCCTACACTCTCATCTACAACAAGGGAGGGCTCTACCTGCTGGGCTATGCCCACAACCGCCGGGCAATCCGCACCTTCGCTGCTGAACGGATAAAAAAAGTCCAAGTGACGAAGGAACGCTTCGAGATGCCGGAGGAATTCCGCCCGGAGGACCAGTTCAAATCGGCATTCGGCATGGTGGAAGAAACACCGATGGCGGTCAGCATCCGCTTTTCCCCCACCATTGCCCATACCATCAGCGACCGGATCTGGCACCCGACGCAAACGATCCGCCAAGAGCAGGATGGCAGCATCGTACTCTCATTTACGGCAGGAGGAAGGATGGAGATGATCGCCTGGATCCTCTCCTACGGCCGTCATGCGGAGGTCCTGGAACCGTCCGACCTGCGGGAAGAATTGAAGGCCATCGCAATGGAAATGACCGGCATCTATGGGTGTAGTCCCTCCTACCCCTGATTCCGGCCAGGGGTTGTCACGTTGACATTTGAAAGCCCTTGTTTTATAAAGTTACATTTTCTGGAGATCCGATGGAAAGTACACCAGCTTTAAAAGATATTCTCCTTGAGAGGATATGGAAGGCAGGACGGCTCACCTTCGCCGATTTCATGGCTGCCTGCCTCTATGAGCCGGGGCTCGGCTATTACACCTCTCCCGGGCGGAAAGTGGGCGCGGAGGGCGATTTCTACACCAGCATGAACGTGCATCTCATGTTCGGCCGGCTCATTGCCAGGGAGATCTCCCGGATGTGGGAGATACTCGGCTCGCCGGAAAGTTTCACCATCGCCGAAGCTGGAGCAGGGGGAGGACAGCTGGCCAGGGATATCCTGGATACCATCGCCGAGACAAACCGCTCCTTCTACGACGTCCTGACCTATCGCTTGATTGAAAAAGAACCGACTCTCAAAGAGGCCCAGCAGGAAAAACTTACCCGGCATCTTGCCCGCCTCAGCTGGTCGGCACCGGAGGATCTTGCCGCAGGCAGACTGCACTTTTCGGGCTGCGTGCTCTCTAACGAGCTGATCGATGCCATGCCGGTGCACCTGGTGGAGATGACTCCCGCCGGACTGATGGAAGTTTATGTGACGGCAATTGACGGCGAGTTCGGCGAGATGCTCGATGAACCGTCCACGCCGGCTCTGGCCGATTATCTGAAAGAAAACGGCGTGACTCTTCTTGCCGGACAGCGGGGGGAAATAAATCTTGCCGCTACGGGCTGGCTGAGGTCGGTGGCAGATACCCTGGAAAAGGGCTTTGTCTTGACCATCGATTATGGCTATGAAGCGGATGAGCTTTATGCCCCCATGCGCAAGAACGGCACCTTGCTTTGCTATTATCAGCACACCACCTGCGAAGATCCATACACCCGCGTCGGAGCCCAGGACATAACCAGCCACGTCAACTTCACCGCGCTTATCAGGGAAGGAGTGAAATGCGGGCTGCACAGGGCCTGGTTCGGCGAACAGTACCGTTTTTTGCTGGGAGCGGGGCTGATGGAGGAGATGCTCGCCCTGGAAAAGAGCGGGGCAACGGAAACGGAACTTTTGAAGACCCGCCTGGCGCTTAAAAAGCTCATGCTGCCGGATGGCGGCATGGGTGACACCTTTCGCGTCCTCATCCAGGCAAAGGAAGTTGAAGATCCGCGTCTTTTGTGCATGAGAGACTGGGGAAAATTTTGACAGTGCGGCATCCGGTTGCTAGACTTTTAGTCTGAAAATCAGCTGCTGATGGCATTGGGCAGACATACAGCCGGAAGAAAGGAAACAACCACACGTGCAAAGCGATATCAAAGCCCTGATCTTCGATCTGGACGGGACCCTCTATGTCAACAACGACTTGGGCATGGAAATATCACGTGCCGCCTGCAGATATGTCTCCGATTTGAAAAGCATCACCAACGACGAAGCCGCTGAATTGATAAACCAGACGAGACGGGACCTTTCCCGGGCCACCGGGCTGGATTCCACATTGAGCCACACCATTCTCGCCCTGGGCGGCGATCTGCGAACCCTTCACAACCGCTTCTCCGAGGAGATCACCCCGGATGACTTCCTATCCCGGGACCGTCGGGTAGGGGAAATGCTGAAGGGGCTCGCCAACAAGTTCGAGATGTATATCTACACCAACAACAACCTGCGCCTCTCAAACAGCATCATGGAGCTGATCGGGGTAAAGGGTCTGTTCACCAGGGTCTTTACCATCGAAGATGACTGGCGGCCAAAACCTGACCCGGAAGCCCTGGAACATATCTTCAGGCAGATCGGGAGAGATCCCAGCGAGTGCCTTTTTATCGGCGACCGCTATGATGTTGACCTGCGCATTCCAGCGGGCATGGGCAGCGCCGTCTTTCTCGTCAGCAGCGTCATCGAGCTGCTTTCACTGGCCAAATTTCTGGCGAAGGACAATCTGTGAGCAGCAGGAAGGTAATCGGCCGGCAGACGGTAGAAGGTAAAAGGTAAACTAATGGTAAACCGTCAGGAAAAAGATACTCTCGGCACAGTCCAGGTCCCGGCCGGGGCATATTACGGCGCCCAGACGGCCCGTGCCGTGGCCAATTTCCCCATTTCCGGCCTGAAGCCCCACCCAGCTCTGCTCCGGGCAACGCTAATCATCAAGAAATGCGCGGCAAAGGCAAACATGGCCACAGGCCGTCTGGATGAAAAGATTGCCACGGCCATCATTCAGGCGGCGGACGAGGCCCTGGCCGGTGCATTTGCCGGGGATTTCGTCGTCGACCCTTTTCAGGCGGGTGCCGGCACCTCCCACAACATGAATGCCAATGAAGTTCTTGCCAACCGTGCCAATGAGCTTCTCGGCTGCCCGATCGGCAGTTACGAACAGGTCAACGCCAACGATCATGTGAACATGGCCCAGTCCACCAATGATGTGTTTCCCACTGCCATGCGCCTCGCTTCCCTGCAAATGGTAGCCCTCCTTCGCCATGAACTGGAGCAGCTGCGCGATGCTCTGGCCGCAAAAGGGCGAGAGTTCGACCATATTCTCAAGTCCGGGCGCACCCACCTGCAAGACGCTGTGCCGATCCGCCTCGGCCAGGAATTCGAGGCCTATGCCGTTGCCATGGATAAGAACGTGGCCGGCCTTGATCGATGCCTGCCGGACCTGAGCAAGCTGGGTCTCGGCGGGACCGCTGTGGGCACCGGTCTCAATGCGGAACCGCGCTACATAGAACTGGTGGTGGAGGAAATTGCCAGGGAAACGGGCCTGCCGGTGATGAATGCCGGTAACCTGATAGAATCGACCCAGAACATGGACCCCTTCGTTGTCCTCAGTTCAGCCCTCAAGGGGCTTGCCGTCAACCTGATCAGAATCGCCAACGACCTGCGCCTGCTCTCCTCAGGGCCCAGGACCGGCTTCAACGAGATCAATCTTCCTCCGCTGCAACCGGGCTCGTCGATCATGCCGGGCAAGATCAACCCGGTAATGGCTGAAGTGACCGACATGGTAGCTTTCCAGGTAATCGGCGCCGATACCACCATCACCCTGGCCGCCCAGGCAGGACAGATGGAACTGAATGTAATGATGCCGGTTATCGCCTACAACCTCCTTTTTTCCCTGGAGATCCTGAAAAACACCATCGCCAAATTCAGAGAAAACTGCATCCTGGGCATCACCGCCAACGAAAACCGCTGCAGCCGGTTTCTGGAAGAGTCGGTGGGTCTGGCAACGGTGCTTGCCCCATATGTGGGTTACGCTGCGGCAGCGGAAGTGGCCAAGGAATCCATGAGAAGCGGACAGAGCATAAAAGAGGTAATTCTTTCCCGGAACCTCCTGTCACCGGAAGAACTCGCGCAGATCCTGGCTCCGTATCCACTCACCAATCCGGGAGTACCTGGAAAGGCTTGATGAACGAGAGCAATACGTTCTATAATGACAAGCAACGCAAAATAAAAGGAGAAGACGAAATGATCGAAGATGTAAAAAAAGTGCTCGATACAATCCGCCCTAATCTGCAGGCGGATGGCGGTGATGTTGAATTGGTCGAGGTCGGTGAAGACGGCGTCGTCAAAGTTAAACTGGTGGGAGCATGCGGCCATTGCCCCATGTCCACCATGACCCTCAAGATGGGTATTGAAAGAACCCTGAAAGAAAAAGTGCCGGGAGTTAAAGAAGTAATTTCCGTCTGATTCACCTAGGAGTCTGTCGGACTTAGAATGAATCGGCTGCGAAAATGGCAAATCGGTCCGGATCTCCGTAAATTTTCGACAAATAGGTCCACTATTCGCTCTCAAATTTCCAATATCCGTCCTCGATTTTCCATTCTCTCGCTTCGATCCCTAAGTCCGACAGACTCCTAGGCGCGGCTTTAAACCGCGCCTTTACTTTTTTTCGGGCGCAATCCGGAGACTTTTACCTCACCTGCATCGGCTGATTCCATGTCCCTAATACGGCGGAAAAGAAAATATCGCATCTTTCGCACCCCCCGCTTCTTCAACATGTTCAGAAGAAACACCGATGCCGCTGCCTCCAGAGGAAACAGGGTGGAACTCTTCAGAAACGGGGAAGAGTTTTTTTCTGCTCTGTTTCAGGCAATTGGCCAGGCAGAAAAGGTAATCTGCCTCGAATTCTATCTCATCCGTGACGACAACACCGGCCGTGCCCTGGCTGATGCCGTTCTCCAGGCTGCAGAACGCGGAGTAAAGGTTTATCTCCTCTACGACTATATCGGCTGCTTCGACACCCCCGGTGCCTATTTTCGCAGGCTTGAGAAAGGGGGGATCGTCTGCTGCCCCTTCAATCCCCCCACCTTCAGCAAGGGTATAGGCTGGTTCGATAAGCGCGATCACCGGAAAATTGCCGTCATCGATGGCAGAACAGCCTTCACCGGCGGACTGAACATCGGCGATGAATATGCCGGATGCGGCGAGGACTTCGACCGTTGGCGCGATGTGGGGATACGCCTTGAAGGTCCTGCCGTACCGGAATTGAACCGGCTTTTCCGGGAAAACTGGCACAGGGAGAGGTCGACCATCCCTGAAGGTTGCGTTGACCCTTACCTGCTGGACAGTGCCGGTGAGGACGAAGTGCTTATCGTCAATGGCGGCCCCCACCATAACCGTTCATTCATTCGCAGCGCCTTCCGCATGGCTATTGCCGGTGCTTCGGAAAGCATCGTCATCGCCAATCCTTACTTTGTCCCCGGGCCACGTGTAATCCGCTCGCTGCTTCGCGCTGTCGGCCGAGGAGTACAGGTGCGCCTCATCCTCCCGGCCAAAAGCGACGTCCCCATAGTCCGCCTCGTCAGCAGAAGCTATTACGCATCGCTGTTGAAGAACGGCATCGAAATTTACGAACGGCAAGGAACTATTCTTCATGCGAAGGTCATGATAATCGACAGCTGCTGGTCGGTGATAGGCTCGGCCAATTTGGACCAGCGCAGCTTTCATCGCAATTATGAGGTCAATGTCATTGTCGACAGCCCATCGTTCGGCGCGCAGGTTTCGCAGATGCTGATGGCTGACCTGGCAAGATCAAGAAGGATTGTACTTGCTGAGCATGAGCAGCGTGGTTGGTTGGTTCGCATGATGGAGCGCGTCTGCGCACCAGTGAGCTGGTTTTTGTGAATTTTTTGAATAAAGTTGTAAATTTTAATGTTATTATCACCGAAGTCCTGTTTATGGAGTTTCCATGTTCACTTTGAAAGAATCGGTTGACTGCATAGAAGCAGCAGAATCGGACATTACAGACATTTATAAATCGCGATCTGCCGTTGCTATCACTCCAAACGGCCTTCCCAAGCAGCTATACGAAGCATTCATCTGTTCAATTAAAGAAGGTGAAGCACTGCAGGTCTACGTTGCACTCGCCACCCGCAACAGCAAAAAAGCTCTTGTCTACATTGCTGCAGGTGAGGCAGCCATCCTGGCGGGACCTGAACTGCTGCTGGAGGAAGCCCTGGAATTTTTAAAGGACATGGGCTTCGAAATGGAGCATGTTGACCTGAATTACAGTGTTGCCTTGAGGGAAGTTGTGCTGCGCGGCATCCGCGTTATCCGGCCGGTAAGCGCCGCAAGGTTGGCTGCCAGAAAACAGGCAGCCACAGAAAAAACAGCAGCTATAGAAGACGGAGAAACGCGCCGTGTCGAGGAAGACTCAGCGCGAAAAAAAGCTGAAGAAGCAGCAAAGGCTAAGGCAGATAAAGAGCGCAAAGCTGCTGAAGAGGCAGCAAGGATCAAGGCTGAAGAGGAGCGGAAGGCTGCTGAGGAAGCGGCGAGGGTCAAGGCTGAAGAGGAGCGGAAGGCTGCCGAGGAAGCGGCGAGGGTCAAGGCCGAGGAGGAGCGGAAGGCTGCCGAAGAAGCGGCGAGGGTCAAGGCCGAGGAGGAACGGAAGGCCGCCGAGGAAGCGGCGAGGGTCAAGGCCGAGGAGGAACGGAAGGCCGCCGAGGAAGCGGCGAGGATCAAGGCCGAAGAGGAGCGGAAGGCTGCCGAGGAAGCGGCGAGGATCAAGGCCGAAGAGGAGCGGAAGGCTGCCGAGGAAGCGGCGAGGATCAAGGCCGAAGAGGAGCGGAAGGCTGCCGAGGAAGCGGCGAGGGTCAAGGCCGAAGAGGAGCGGAAGGCTGCCGAGGAAGCGGCGAGAATAAAAACTGAAGAAAACCGACGTCTCGCCGAACTGGCCACCGAAGAGCGGCAGGAAGCTGAAAAGATGGTGGCGGAAAAGGCGGAAATCGCCCGGCAGATCAAGGAAAAGCTTGAAGCTGAAAAACTGGCTGCTGAAGAACGGATTTCAGCTCTGTCGGAAGCTGAAAAAAATGCCGCAGACACCATTTTGGAAGAAAAAGAGGCTGCTGAAAAAGCCCGGGCGGAGAGACTTGCTGCAGAAGAAAGATTGGTGAAACTGCTGGAAGCGGAGAAGCTGGCTGAAAAAAGAGCCCTTGCAGCACAGGACACCCTGGCAGCCGCCACTGCAGCGCGTATGGAAGCAGAACAGCTGTTCCTGCAGAAAAACGAGGAAGAAAAGATTGCAGAGGAGCAGGCGGAGGAGGTAAGACGCACTGTAAGAAAGACCAATGAGGACAGGATCGCTGCTGAAGAAACCGTAGACATCATCGGCCAGTTCGAAGAGCGTGCAACGGGACGGTGCATAAGTGCAAAAAATGAGGCAAAAGCTGCGGCGGCTGAAAAGGCTGCTGCTGAAGAGCTGCTGTCAGCAAAAACCGCAGAACTGAGAAGCGCACTTGAAGCCGCTGAAGCAGAGAGGATAATGATCGAAAAAATCCTCGAGAAAAAAATCTTTGCGGAACAAGCAGCTTATCAGGCTGCAGACACCCCATTGACAGCTTCTGATGCTCGCCGTGAAGAAACCATAGAAGCAGTTACTGAACCTCCCACTCCCCCTGGCGGAAAGGTGGACAGGTCTGCGGATGTACAGGAAGATCGAAAGAAGGAAGATCATTCCTCTGCAGTAGATATCAGCCTGCATAAGGCAGAGATCGAGCGACTGCGTGAGGAAAAGACAAAGGCCGAAGCGGAATGGAAAGCTGCAGCAGAGGAAGCATCCCGCCTGAAAGCAGAAACAGATCGTCTGATGGCTTTAAGATTGAAAGCTGAGGAAGAACGACTCAGCCTCCAATCGGAAAATGCTGGCTCAGCGTCGGCCCCTGGCGTCCAGGAGGAGAAAAAAAGGCACCAGGACAAATCTTCCGGGCGCAAGATGGCCTCCGAAGGGGAACTCAATGTATCCGTTTCTTCGGTAGGGGCATGGAAAAGAGCTGCCATGACCGCTTCTGACCCCATCGATTACGGCGGACCGCCCGTGGAAGCCGGCAGTGATCCATTTGCATTTCCCGACAACGATGATGGCACCTTTTTCAGCAACAACTCTTCAACAGGGGGCAGCGGCAGTACCTTCACCTGCGATCCTGCACTTCACAGCATTGAATATTCCTCCCAAGAAGAGATCATTGAATTGCATGAATCCTCAAACCTGGCACGGGTAGCGTTGGAAGGGAATCCGAGTCAGAGTTGTAAAGGCTACATCTGTGCCATGAAACGTGGGGAAGAATGCTACGTTTATGTGGCCATCGTTCTAACTGAAAACAACAAGATACTTGTCTATAACACTGATAACCAGCCGGCCTCTGCGGCCCAACTCCCCGGGGTCATCGCGGATGCGGTGCAATTTCTGGAGCTGATCGGCTTCATGACCGGCATGATAAAGCTGGGTACGGACAAAGCCGGCAGGGAAGCGGCAATAGGTAAAATACCGGTTTTGCACCGTCTCTCGGAGAATCGATGATAAAAAAGGATTCCCTGCACCTCCTTGAATTCGAAAAAATTCTTTCCTTCATTGCCGGTTTCGCCAATAGTGCCCCCTCCCGAAAATTCATCTCGGAAATCCTCCCTTTCCATATAAGGGAAAGGCTTGAAACACAGTTCGGCCAGATTGAAGAAATCAGAAGGCTGGCTCAGGTAAGGGTACCCCTGCGGCTATCGACCTTTGAGGATATAACACCGCTCCTGGAAGCAGTGCGCCCGGAAGGGGCAGTGCTCGACCACCACGACCTTGCCATCCTCACCCCCTTTTTTCAGGTGCTCTCTTCCCTGGCTAAACAGCTTGCCTATCGCAACGATATACCTCTCATCAAGGACCTGGCGGGAAATCTCACCGGTTTTCCACACCTCCTCGATCGACTGGAAACGACCCTGGATTTCGAGGGCAATATCCTTGACTCGGCTTCGCCACTGCTCCAGGATTTGCGTGGCAAAAAAAGGAGCCTGACGGCGCGGATCAGAAAACGGCTGGAGGAGATCATCCGCGAGCCGAAGATAGCTCTCTTCCTTCAGGACGAGTTCGTAACCCAGCGAGGGGGGAGATGGGTCATTCCAGTGCGCATGGATTCAAAAGGAATGGTGGCAGGGGTTGTCCACGATGTTTCAAATACCGGTGAAACAGCCTTCATGGAGCCACTGGAGATCATAAGCCTAGCCAATGAGCTGGAAAACCTGGGGGCAGAGATAAAGGGGGAGGAAATCCGCATCATCCGGGCCATCTGCCAGGAGATTCGTATTGCCGCCGATGACATAAACGTGGAATTCCAGACCCTCGTCCGACTTGATACCCTCAACAGCATAGCCCGGTTTGCCGATCAGCTCGGAGCAAATGCACCCTTTATCAACGATGGCGGTGAAATCGAACTGAATGGGGCGCGCCACCCGCTGTTGATGCTTATGCGCGACAGGGGCAACGGCCACGAACCGGTACCGCTCAATATCCGCCTCGGCACACCACCGGCAGACGACAGTATAATGGTCATCACCGGCCCCAACGCCGGGGGAAAAACCATCGCCATCAAGACTGTGGGACTTCTTCTGGCCATGGGGCTCTCCGGGATACCGATCCCGGCGGCTCCTTCTTCGTCCATTCCCCTGGCCGACAACCTGCTCGTGGACATGGGGGATGACCAATCCATTGAAAGCAGCCTGTCCACCTTCTCAGCCCATGTGGCAAATATGGCTGAAATCCTCCACAAAACTGGTAAACTAAGTATTGTGCTCCTGGATGAATTGGGAACCGGCACCGAGCCCGGACAGGGGGCCGCCATATCCTGCGGCGTTCTTAAAGAGCTGCAGGAAAAGGGAGCCCTTGTCATTGCCACGACTCACCTGACCGACATAGTGGCCTTTGTCCATCGGACCCCCGGCATGACCAACGCCTCCATGGAATTCGACCATGCTAACCTGACCCCCCTTTACCGGTTGCAGAGCGGCGAGCCGGGACAATCCCACGCCATCGACATCGCCAGGCGCTATGGTATGCCTGCAAAAGTCATCGACTTTGCCGAAAGGATGATCGGCACGAGAGAGGCCGATTTTCATGCCCTGCTGGCAGAGCTCAAGGAAAAACGACAGCGATACTCGGAATTGATAGCGGACCTGGATGCGCGGGAACAGAGGGCTGCCGAGCGGGAACGCCTTCTTTCCATGCGTCTGGCCCAGGCTGAAGAAGCAAAACGGCAGGCAATGGGCAAAGCCTTTGCCGAAGCCAGGGATGTGGTCACCACGGTCAAACGCGAGACAAGGGCCATCCTTGACAAGGCACGCCGGGAAAAGTCCGGGGATTCCCTGAAAAAACTGGAGAAAATGGGGGGGGAGCTGGAAAAGAAACTCCGGGAATACCAGGAAGATGTATCCCCTGCCTTGCAGGAACTCTCGGTGGGAGACACTGTTTTTGTCAGATCCCTTGGCTTTGACGCCACCATTGCCCGCATTGACGAAAAACAGCAGCGGTTAAGACTGAAGGTAGGGCATAGGGAGGTGGAAGTATCTGCCGGTGATGTGGCATTAAAGCGCGGGGTGAAGATGAAGGAAGAACCATCACGGCGAAAGGCCATCGAGGAGCCCGAGACCTCTCACGAGCTCAGGCTGTTGGGATTGAGGGTGGACGAAGCCCTTTCACAACTGGAGACATTCCTCAACAGGGCTTCGACCGCAGGACTGGGAGAAGTGAAGATAATCCACGGCACAGGCACCGGTGCATTGATGAAAGGGGTGCGTGAGCATCTGGACGGTCATCCGCTGGTAAGGGAATACCGCGTCGGCGATCAGCATGAGGGGGGCAACGGCGTAACCTTTGCTACAATGCGCTGATGTTGGCGGTTTTATGATCATATCGCTAATAGCTGCCATGTCAGAAAACAGGGTTATCGGTGATAAAAATACCATCCCGTGGGACCTGCCGGCAGACAGGAAAAGATTCAGGTCACTCACCCTCGGACATCCGGTAATAATGGGAAGAAAGACCTTTGAAAGCATCGGTTTTCCCTTGGATGGGCGGAAAAACATCATCGTCACCAGGCAGAAAGACTATCAAGCCAGGGGATGTCTGGTTGCCCATGATCTGCCTGCCGCCATCAAGCTAGCCGGCGACGTAGAGGAAATCTTTATCTGCGGGGGGGGTGACATTTATCGTCAGGCGCTCCCCTTGGCCAACAGGATCTACCTGACCGTCATCCACCAGGTTTATGAAGGTGATACTTATTTCCCTAAAATAACCGAAGAATTTGTCGAAGTGGAAAGTAACACCGCAGATAATCTTCCCTCATATACTTTCCTTCTGCTGGTCAAGTGAAGCTGGTTCAATACCTGCATCGGTTCTGACAACCTGGACAGAACGGGGTGCAGTAAGAGGTGTGGCAATGAAGTCGAAAGAAGCAGAGGAACTGCACGACAAGGGACTTGAAGCACTCGAACGTGATCATGACTATCTTGCCCGCACCTGTTTCGAGCGGGCAGCGACTCTGGAAAAGACACCGGAAAACCTGTCCTGCCTGGCTCTCTGCCTGGCTAAAACGCGGCGCGAATACGCCGATGCCATAGGCATGGCCAGAGAAGCCCTTGCTGCCGACCAGACCAACCCGCTTCTGCACCTCAACCTGGGAAAGGTTTATTGGCTGGCAGGAGAGAAGGAAAAGGCACTGCAGACCCTGCGTAACGGCATCCAATACGACAGCGGCAACAGGATAAGCCGTGAACTGGCCCATTGCGGAAGAAGGAAATCTCCGCTGTTCCCCTCCCTCAAGCGAAGCCACCCTTTGAACAAATATCTGGGATTACTGCTCTCCCGCCTGGGGTTGCGATAAATCATGGACAGAAAAAAAGGGCGCCCCGACCGGGGTGCCCTTTTTTCTGTTTTCCATCCGGAAAACTTACGATGTGAAGCTCTCCGGCTTCCCCCCTCGATCCCCCCTATTTCATAGGGAGATCGAGGGGATGTAAGCAGAGGAGTATTTCATCAGAACACGAAACCAAGCGTCACCTGGAACTTGTCGTTATCAAGTGCTTTCTCTCCGGCTTTGCGATGGTCGTCGTAAACCTGGTAATCGGCCTTCACCGATAAGGTTGTCGTCGGTTTGAAGACGATGCCGAAATTGGTGTAGTTTCGGTCGTATTTGCCGCTGGCCTTGCTCGGATCACCTATTGAACCCTGCTGGGTATCGAATTCAGAATAGCGGGCAAAGATCAGGGCATCGGCCTCCGACAGCTTACCCTTCTTCAGGCTCTTCGGCAGGACATGGTAGGCACCCTCGACCCAATAGCCGGACATGTTGTGGCCGATATCCGTTACCCCCAATGCGCGAGGATCGTCCTGGTAGACATGCACATATTCTCCTGCCAAGTCAAGATCGCCAATGCTGTATTTGCCGTCAAAGGCTGCGATGGTGGTGTATGCAGTGCCTACCTTGGCTGAATTGGCGGTGTAAAAGGAGAAGTTGGTGTAGAGGTTGGTGAAGGGACGTACTTCCAACCTGCCGGCAACAGCCTTGTTCCTGTTTACGTCGGCATTCAGGTTCTGCCTGCCGCCACGGACGCCGTCCTTGGCCGAAAAGCCTGCGCCGTCCAATCCGTTCATCACCAGCAACTCGTAATCTACCTTGGTCCCCAGAGAGCCATAGATCCCTGCTCCCATCTCAGACCAGGTTGAGGGAATCAGATAACGGTCCAGCTGTGGCCTTTCGCTGGAATTGAAGTTTGTCGGCTCATGGTAGAGATTAGTCGCACCTAGAGGAACGAGCATGATACCTGCTTTGAGATTGAGGGGACGCGACAGCTTGAACTGGAGAAAAGCTTGCTCCACCAAGACCTCTCCCGAAAGTTTTTTTCCGTCCTTCACGTCACCACCGACGCCGCCGTGCTCCCATTCCAGTTCGGTATTCAAGGTGATCCAGTCGCTCAGGTCGGAATTTACATACAGGACGAAGCGATGCGGATCGAAGGCATTGCTCCCTTTGCCGTTGCCGTTTTCACGTGTCACGATGTAATCCAGCTCGCCGTATCCACCAAAGCGGGTATTATCCCAGACTTTCTTCGCATACCCGTCCCCTCCACTCTCCGCTGAAGGAGCCGGCGCCTTGATCGCCTTCACCTGGTTACGTAATTCATCAACCTGCTGCTGCAGTTCTTCAACTGTTGCCGCGCGGGCCATGGATGCCATGCTGCCCAGTATGGTTACTGCAGCCATAAGTACAAATGATTTTTTCATCTCTTTTCTCCTTTTGTTTTGATTACATTTCACGCGTGGCAACGTTAACCCTCCTTCGACCACTGATTGTGATTTTCATTTTCTCGATTTAAATAAATCTATACACAGTTGCCATTGCACTATACAACAGCACATACACTTCCCCAGCCCACCTTTTTTAAAACTGAAAGTAGATTTCAAATAACACGAAGCCCTCTTCCCTGTCAACCGTGATTATCATTATTTTTTTCTTAAACGAGCAGGATTGACTGTCGGCGCGACAAGATGGTAACGTGTGCCGATGCATAGTATAGAGTGTGACACCGTGGTGCTTGGCGTCCTGGATTACGCAGATGCGGATAAAATCGTGACCCTTTTTACACTGGAAAACGGCAAAGTAAAGGGGCTGGCCAGGAATGCGAAAAAAAGCCGCAAACGTTTTGGGGGTGCGTTGGAGCCCTTTGCCAGGCTACGCCTGCAGCTGACGCTGAAGGAAGGGCTCTCCACCCTGAATGGTGCGGATGTGATCAACGTCTTCCCCCATATCCGTGCCGACCTGTCGAAGATAGCCAACGCTGCCTATGCCTGCGAACTGGTGGAGCAGCTTGTTGGCGAAGGCGAACAAAACCCGCGCCTCTTTCGGCTGCTTACCGCCTACCTCGAACACCTGAACCTGACTGACCACGCCCCCTCCGACCGTCGCTTCTTCGAGGCAAATCTGCTGAAGGTGCTCGGCTACCAGCCGGAGCTCGCCCGTTGCGCATCTTGCGATCAGGACCTGGCCAACATGCCGCAGCTCCGCTTCTCACCATCCTTTGCCGGCATCCTCTGCAGCTCATGCGGCAGAACCGGCCGGCCCGTTTCGCCCGAAACCCTCTCCCTGCTGATCCGGTCCCTGACAACGGGCAGGTTCGGGCTGGTGCACTTTTCGCCGGATGGGCTGGCAGAGGCAGGCGCCATCCTTGATGCAGCAATCGCCTGTCATCTAACCCGCCCGCTCAAATCCCTGAACTTCATGGAGCAGGTTTCCTGTTGACCCCATAACGGCAGCAAGGTATATTGACGCGTTCATTTTCACTACCGGGTTTATTGCCCACGGATATGCAGATGCAAACAACAGATATGAGAAAACTGCCGCCACAGAGTCTCGAAGCCGAGATGTCCATCCTTGGCGGCATTCTTGTGGATAACGATGCTATCAACCGGGCTCTGGAGATCATCACCCCCGACGATCTGTACCGCGAATCCCATCGGAAGATCATGCGCGCCATGATCGAACTCAACAACCGCAACGAGCCGTGCGACCTCATCACCCTCACCTCGATCCTGAAAAAAAGAGGGGAACTGGAGGAAACCGGAGGGGGCGCATATCTGGCCACCCTGGTCGATTACGTCCCCATGGCGGCCAACATTGCCTATTACTGCAAGATCGTCAAAGAAAAAGGGGTCACCCGCAAGCTTATCAGCGCCGCCACCGAGATCGTCAGCCAGGGTTACGAGGATAAGGTGGACGTGGAAGAACTGCTGGACACCGCCCAGAAGGTGATCTTCGAAATCTCCGAGAACAAGCTGCGCCCCGCCTTCTATCCGGTCGGCGCCATCCTCAAGGACACCATAAAGAACCTGGAGGCGCTCTATGAGAAAAAGGAGCACGTAACCGGCGTTCCCACCGGGTTCGTAGACCTTGACGGCATGACCGCCGGTTTTCAACGGGGAGACCTGATAATCATTGCCGGGCGACCTTCCATGGGCAAGACTGCCTTTGCCCTGAACATTGCCCAGCACGCAGCCATCCATGGCGATCCCAGATGCCCGGCAGCCGTTTTCTCGCTGGAGATGAGCAAGGAGCAGCTGGTTACCCGTCTCCTCTGCTCCGAATCCAGAGTTGACGCCAGCAGGGTGCGCACCGGCCATTTCCAGGAAACGGACTGGCCGAAGCTGATCAAGGCGGCAGGCGCTCTCCATGATGCAAAGATCTTCATCGACGACACTCCCGCCATCTCGGTGCTGGAAATGCGTTCCAAATGCCGGCGCATGAAGGCTGAGCATGATATCGGCCTGATCGTCGTCGACTACCTGCAGCTCATGCGCGGCAGCTCCAACCCGGAATCCCGCCAGCAGGAGATCTCGGAAATATCCAGATCGCTTAAGGCGCTGGCCAAGGAACTGGATGTGCCGGTGGTCGCCCTTTCCCAGCTGAATCGCGGTCTGGAAAGCCGCACCGACAAAAGGCCCATGATGAGCGACCTCCGCGAATCGGGCGCTATCGAACAGGATGCCGACATTATCATGTTCGTCTACCGGGAGTCGGTCTACTGCGAGAAATGCAAGAACAAGGAGCAAACCTGTGAAGAAAGCCATGTGGGCAAGGCGGAGATCATCATCGGCAAACAGAGGAACGGCCCCATCGGTATTGTCGATCTCGCCTTCCTCGGCGAACACACCAGGTTCGAGAATTTGAGCAAACGGGAAGATTTCTGATCTCACACCAGTTACTTACGAAAGGAATATTGTAGATATGACTACTTATCACGCACTACGCCAGGTACCGGCAGCGGCTCAATACAAGGAAGGGGACGTGCTGGTCCTCTGCGGCGAACTGTTCGGCCGGGGCTACGCCAACGGCATTGTCGACGAGGCACGGAAGGCCGGGATGACAATTATCGGCACAACCGTGGGCAGACGCGACGGTGACGGCACCCTGCGTTCGTTGAACGGTGAGGAACTTGCCGAGGCTGAAGCAAACATCGGCGGCAAGATCATAAATATCCCCCTGGAGGCGGGTTTCGATATGGAGCCATGCGGCCCTGATGGCCGATCAATTGCTGACCAGCTCAAGGGGGTGAAGCCTGACGATTGGGAGAAGGTGAGTTTTGATTGGAACCAAATCGAGCAGGCACGCCAGCAGGGTGCCCGTCGTTTCAAAGCCAACCTGGGGCTTGTTGCCGACGAGCTTGCCCGGCTACTTCCCTCAGGAGCCAATGTAATATTTGCCCACACCATGGCAGGAGGCATACCAAGAGCCCGTATTTTCATGCCCCTTCTCAACCGCGTTTTCAAGGGGCAGGGAGAGCGCTTCCTCCCATCGGAGACCTTCTGGAAATCCGATCTGGGCAAGCTGTGCAAGATAAGCTTCGATGATGTCACCGGCGACACCTTCCGCTACCTGATCGATGCCACCGCCGGTCTCAGGGACAAGATCAATGGGCGCTACACGGCTTACGGCTACCATGGCTGCGAGGTTCTTATCGATGGCAACTACACCTGGCAGTCATACACCCCCTACCTGCAAGGCTGGGCAAAGATAAGACTGGAAGAGATTGCCGAAGAAGCATGGAAGTCTGGGATCAAGGCCACCGTCTTCAACTGCCCCGAAATCCTGACCAATTCCAGCGCCCTTTTCCTCGGCGTTGAAAACTCGCTCTACATGCTGCTGGCGGCATTGGAGAAAGAAGCGCCCGGCCCCGCAGCCGATGGCATCAGGACCGCATGCCTCGCCCTCCTTGCCGATGGCATAACCATCGACGACCTGCTCACCACCGCCCATGACTACCTGACCGATCCGTTAACCGTTGCCGGCCGCGATCTCAGCAGCTGGCCCCAGCACAATAGCCTCCCCCTGCAAGAGTTGATGCTGAACAGCTCCGCCAAATTGATCGCCATGAACAGAAACCCCAAAGAAATCGTCTGCGCGGTCCTCTCCCAGGAGGTTTTCCGGGGAGTAGGAAGGCTGATGTTCGACTTTTCCTGGATGCCCGATGCACCCGTTGTCTGGTTGAACCACGATGTAATCGCCAAACGGCTGGCGACTGTTTAGGACGGGAGAAACAACATGGCAAAGGTCCTGCTGGTGGATGACGTCAACATGTTCCTGGAAATCCAGAAAGGGTTCCTTCAACGTTCGTCGGTCACTATCCTGACGGCAAGGGATGGGGCAGAGGCCCTGGCGATCACTCGCGCCAAGCGCCCCGACGTGGTCTTCATGGACCTGCATATGCCGAACATGGGGGGGGCAGAATGTTGCACCGCCATCAAGGCCGACGCCGCCTTGCGCTCCACCACGGTGGTGTTGATCACCTCTGTGGGAAAACCGGACGATGAAATTCTGTGCAGGAAGGCAGGCTGCGACAGTTTCCTTACCAAACCGCTTGATCGTAACGACTACCTGGAATTGGCCCGCACCTACCTTCCCCAGATCGACCGCCGTGAAGATAGGCTGCGCTGCAGCACGAAAGTCAGATTCACCGTATTCAGCGTCAGCCTCTCCGGTGAAATTTGCGATATCAGCAACCATGGCGCATACATAGCCGCCGATTACAATATGGAAGCCAATGCCGTCTTGAGCATCATCTTTGCCCTTCCCGGCGATGGCGCCATCATCCAGGCCAAGGGCCGGGTGGCCTGGCTCAACACATCCAGCGCCCGCAAGAAAAAGAGCCTGCCCGAGGGCTTCGGTGTCGAATTCCTCGATCTCTCCCCGGAGGCAAAGGCAGCCCTGACAAGCTTCATTGCCGCAGCAGGCTAGCCTGTTATTGCGACTGAATCCCGGCCACACGGCATCTTGCAGCAAAAATTCTTAAGGGCTCCTGCCGGATTGTTGAAAAACACCAAGAGGAGCCCTATCTGTTCCAGCGGTCAATCGTGCCGAAGTTTCTCCATCTGCTAATCTGAACCTATACCGATTTCAGGACGATTTCCACCTTTGTCCCCGGATGGGGCATCTTCTTCCAGTTAAAGCGGTAATAGTTTTTCGTCTCCTTGAGGGGAACCGAGTTGTCGGCAATAACTCCGCCATTGCAACCCGATGGGCAGACAATACACCCGGAGGCAAAGTTGATGGCCTCAGCGGTTCCATGGTATACGAAATGAGGGGTGTAGGGCTTGATGACCTCCTTGCCGTCCACCAGTATCTTTTCTTCGATCAACTCTTCCATAGCCCGTTCCACCATTTTGCCGTCCTGCTTCCAGCGAACCGAAACCAGTATCGGATCGCCGTCCAGGTAATCGTCCATCTGCGTGGTCGACTTCAACCCTGAACGCTGTTTCACTTCCGTCATGGGAATCTGGCGTCGCGACTTGATACCTACCGATTTAATCGCCTTATCCAGTGCAGCACGATGTACTTCGGTGGAAAAAATGAAAAAAGGGGCCATTTTCCCGTCCTTGCTGCCGAAGAAACCCTGGAAACGCCGGCCCCAGTCGCATACCGAGGGCTGGGAGCAGTCTTTAACGACCGTTGCGGTCACCCTGACCTCCCGTGTCCGGCCATTGGTGGTCAGGGTATCGCTCCCATACTTGTCTGTTTTTACGGCAGCCGGCTTCTGCTTTGCTGCGCTCGCCGAAAGGGCAAAAGAAAGAATCAACGAAGCAAGCAGTGTAATACGCAAAGCCAATCGGTACATGTGAAACCTCCTGTAATTTTGATTTTCTATCTTGTCAGCAGCAGAGCCAGTGCTCTTACGGCAACCCCGGCCGCCATGACTGCAAGCGAGCGGCCGGGATGTAGACGAAATCCGCCGACGACCAAAGCGCCCAGCACTAACGGAATACCGGGAACGGCCAAAAGTGCCGCCGCAGCCCACCCTATCCAGATGGGCGCCGGAGACAGTGTATCCTTTCCCTTGCGCCGGTAGTACATCGGCAACAGGTCCCCCAGGATAAACCTGCCGATCGAAGCGGCAACTCCGGTCACCAGCAGGTCAGCTCCGGCAAAATAAGCCATGCCGGTCCATGTGCCGAATGCCGAAGTAAAGGCCACGTCGGTCCTTAACGACGAGAACGGGAAAGCAAATGCCGCCATGGCCTGACAAGCCAGCGCAATTCCTGCGGCCCGCATCCCGGACATGGGCACGAGGTATTCTACAAAGCGGGCAAGCTCTGCATCCTGTAAACGGCTTGCCACAAAGAGCAGGTTGAACTCGATGGTGTACAGATAGGCGTCCAGCGCCCAGAAAAATTTCCGGATCAGGGTGTACGTACCGGCAGACAATAAACAGAGCACGGCAAGAACGGCCGCCTTTCTTTGCAGGCTTCTCCGCAGGTTCCAGGGCACCGCCGGCCGAGGCGCCTGAAGAGATCGACCTTTGTACCATGCAGCGACCTTGGGAATCAGCGAGACCGCCACCAGCAAACCAATGCCGATGAAAAACTCCCGCGACACCCTCCCCTTCAATACCCCGAGCAATGAACTGGAAAAGGTAATATAGGCAATGGTGCCGGGCAGCATGAAGATAAAGGTCGCCACGGCATATTGGAGGAAGGATATTTGGGTGAGACCGAAGGCAAAATTGAGTAGGTTGAAGGGGAACAACGGAATCAGCCGGGTAACCGCCACCGCTTTCCAGCCGTTCTTCCCGGTTTCGTCGTCCAGTTTGTTCCAGCGGGAGCCGACCAGACGGCGCTCTACCCAGTCCCGCGCGGCGTAACGGGCGATGAGGAATGCAGCGCAGGCGCCCAAGGTGGCGCCGATGATCGTATAGACGACACCCCAGAATGGCCCGAATACCGTAGCCCCGGCAATACTGAGGGGCAGGCCGGGGAACATCAGTGCAGGAGCGACGATGTAGCAGGCGATGTAGACGAGTGGTGCGACCACCCCGAAGCCGGCAAACAATGTCCGCAGTTTTTCCGGCTCCAGATATTGGCTTGCCCCACCCACCCGGACCAGGATAATTACCGCCGCCAGGGCAGCCAGGAACAAAAGAGGCCGGAGCTTTCCGCTTCGGGAGGCGTTGGGATTAACCCGCTCCCTCGTTACCGCCGCGGGCACGGTACCCTTGAATCGGGATTTGAGACGCAGTCGATTCACATAGGTAATCAGCCCCGAAGATGGCTTGGGAGTGTAGCAGAGCATATCCAGGACATGGGTTACCGGCAGCTTCTTTCCCAGGTGGTTGGCGCATCCGGCACAATAGGTTACAAGCCGCCTCCCGGCAGCTTCATCCACACGCAGCGCTCCCCAGCTGCCCGCCAGATCCGGGGCCAGCGGACTGACCGTTCCCCCCTCACCGCAGCACAAGGCAGTCTTTCTGGCATGCGGCATCTCTTCAATACTGTGGCCGGCTGTTGCAATCAGCGTGCGCACTGCCCCCTGCGGCGCTTCGTCAAAGCGGATCACGCACGGGTCATGGATGGTCACCGGCACAGCAGGGGCATCGCTGATCCTTTCGGGGGTGATCTCGGCCAGCAGTTCATAAACGGTCTTTGTCTCAAACTGGGGCGCATAGTCGGAAAAGACCTTGTAACAGTTGGGACAGGCAACCAGGACCCGCTGCACGCCGTGGGATTTAAACCAATCGGTCATTTCATTGAACATCTGCTGAAAAAACTGCTCCCGGCCCAAATCGTGGGAAGGCTTTGCGCAGCAGTCCATTACCAGCCCAAGGGCAGGAACCGACTCCTTGAGTTTTTCATAGACCGCCATGGTTGCAGCAGGCCTTGTTCCCGGCAAAGCGCAACCCGGGAAAAATACGGTCGTACACCCCTCGGGCAGGCCGTACCAGGTGAAACGCCGCGACATGCCGGTCCGCTCGTATGCCAGGAGCCCCTTGTGTTCAGGAAATGAACCTTTGCCTCGATCCACCGCCTCGCGTCGCATCTCAAGAAATAGTTTTTGCGGATCTACTCCCTCCGGACATACAGCCGTACAAAGGCCACAGAGACTGCATTCAAAGCAGATGCTGCTGTTTTTGGAGTCCACCGGATCATAGGAGCCGGCAATGTCACGGGGAGTGCCGTACAGTTTCAGGTAGGCGCATTCCCGAACGCAGACGCCGCAGCCGGTGCAGCCATTCATTGCCTCTGCCAACATCTTAGCCAAGGATGGCCGAATTTTGCCCATTGAAGAATTCATCCCGGTGCCTCCTGAAAACCGCTGACACCCTAACAAACACATTCGGGCAAAGTCAAATTGGAAATATCGAAAAAAATGATTATATCTATCGTTTTTTTAAATATTGACGACGGCAGTACAACCTCGCCTAACCACGAAGAACACCCGTTATTTTACCGAAATTGTTTTTAATTCTAATCCGCCAATTATCATTAAACCTGAATATATCTATACTGCATGCGAGTGATCAGCAAAAAAATGCCCTAACTAATTAAATTATAACCTTAAACATTCTAACCATATATGCGTTTTCCTGAATTAGTTGTCATTTTTCTATCCACCATACGAAATTTACGGACCAATTTGTGCTAAGGCTCCAACAGTCATCAAAGTCACCGTGGAGAAGATAAAAAATGGGGGAAAAAAGGATATTGATCGTAGAGGATGAAAAACTTATCTCTCTTTCCTTGTCCTTTATGCTCAACAGAAGAGGCTTCATTGTAGATGCAGCTGCTTCAATTGCTGAGGCGAAAGAGAAATTGAAAAGCTTCAGGCCGTGCGTGGTGCTGCTCGACCTCTGGCTTCCCGACGGCAGCGGCCTGGATCTGCTCAGCCGGATCGAATCCGAAAGGAAAGATATAAGCGTTATTGTCATGACGGCCAACGCCGATGCCGACTCGGCAGTAAAAGCTCTGAAACTGGGAGCTGAGGACTTCATCGGCAAACCTTTCAACATGGAAGTCTTTCTCCATGTCATCAACAGAACCTTTGAAAAGCGGCATCTGGGTGAGACCGCCGATTTTTTTCACCAGGAATTGCGCAAGAAAACGGAAGACGACAAACTGGTAGGAACCAGCGAAGCCATGGTAGATCTTTTCAAAATGATCAAGGTCTGCTCCGAAACAGATGCCAAAACTATTCTGCTATTGGGTGAAAGCGGCACCGGCAAGGAGCTTGTTGCAAGGGCAATCCATTACCACAGCGCCAGGGCAGACGCTCCTTTTACCGAAATAAACTGCGCGGCTATCCCGGAAAACCTTCTGGAAAGTGAGCTGTTCGGCCATGAGAAAGGAGCCTATACCGACGCCGGCAAAAGGCGAAAGGGAATTTTCGAGCTGGCCGAAGGTGGAACGGTCTTTCTTGATGAAATCGGCGACATGCCGTTGTCCATGCAGTCCAAGGTGTTGAAGGTCATCGAAACCAAGCGTTTTAGACGTCTGGGAAGTGAAGAGGACATTCAAGCCAATGTGCGCATCATTGCCGCCACCCACCAGAATCTGCAGGCAATGGTCAAAAGCAGCACCTTCAGAGGCGACCTGTTCTACCGTCTGAACGTCATGAGCATTTGCCTGCCCCCTCTGCGGGATCGAAAAGAGGATATTTCGTTATTGGTCGGCTACTTCATCCGCCGTCTGAATGAGGAATATGGAAAAAAGGTGGAAGGCATATCCGAAGAAGCCCTGGCGTACCTGACCGCCTATGACTGGCCGGGAAATGTCCGCGAGTTGCGCAATGCCATCGAGCGCAGCATGATGTTGGAACAGGAAAAAACCATCTCACCCCGATTTTTAAATATTGAAATAAAGCATAATTTCGAGCAGAAACCGCAACCTACGGCCAACCATGGCCAGCCGGGCAATTCGACTCGCTTTGGTGGTGTATCTGAGACCGTCGGCGTCTCCATTGTGGAGCTGGAACGGCGAATGATCCGTCAAGGATTGGAGATTGCCGGAGGAAATCAGACCAAAGCGGCAAAATATCTTTGCATCAGCCGCGACACCCTGCGCTACCGTATGAAAAAATTCGGTCTCCGGGGCGAAAGAAAAAGAACGGGAGCTGCTGCTACCTGATCTGCCCAAGAGCTTGTTTTTAAAAAATTCTCGCCCTTGCATCAACATCGTTCTCATGATTCCCATTCTTGATCCTTTGGGGGAAGGGTCAAGGAGTGTGGTCCACGGCGCTACGCCTGGCCCCATAAAAAGGAAGAAAGCCAAACGGAAAGAAAGCGGCAATACAAAAAATCGGCTTTCAAATGAGGATGAATTATGAACCTAAAAATCAGAGCAGGTATAGCCGCCCTACTTGTCGTCGCAAGCGCAACGTTCGCTTACGCCGGACTGGTCAACTATACCGAAGGGACGGGTGTGGCCACCTCCCCCCACAACATGAACCTCTATCTCCCCATCGCCTCCGGCGGAACAACCTCGGGCGACCCGAATCAGCAGGTGTGCAAGTTCTGCCACACGCCGCACAGCGCCAGATCGACCGGTGAAACCGGTTACAACCCGCTGTGGAACAGGAACCCGGTCACGCAAAATTTCCTTCCTTACAACGGCCTTCTCAAAGAAGACTACATGGCGGATCCGACGTATCTGGATAAAGCCCTCTCCCTGCAAGCGGTAATCGATCCCGCCGACATGATGGACGGGCCATCCCGTCTCTGCATGAGCTGCCACGACGGTACCACCGCCATCGACTCCTACGCCGGCAAGATCGGCTCGTTCACCCCTACGGCACCAGAGGTAGTACTGGCTCCTCTCGGTGACGGCCACTCCGGAGAAAGTGGCGGCAATCTCATGAACGACCACCCTATCGGCTTCAGCTACAAGCAGGTTGCAGCCAATGATTCTTTTATCCGGCCGGCCAATGTGGATATAGGGTGGGTCCCCGCCGCGGACAGGAAGTGCACAAAGATAGAAGAACTGCTCTACAAGGCAGATAAACTCACCTGCGCCTCTTGCCACGACGTCCATAACACTGCAGCCAGGACGGCAGCCAAACCACTGCTGCGGGTTAAAATGGATGGATCAAAACTCTGCCTGACCTGCCACGACAAGTAACTCGATACATCCACCTGAAAGCAGGCCGTCTCAGGCGGCCTGCTCCTTCCGCCACTCCAAGCTGCACAAACATCATGTATCCGGAGACGAGAATGCAGATCCACAGCTCCACAAACTCCACCCTCAGGTATCGGCACATCCTTTTTTTTCTTTGTCTTTTAATCTACCTTCCCGGTTGTTTTGCACCCAAACAGGTTAAAGCCCCGGTTTTCTTCCCGCCTGCTCCCGATGCGTCGCATGTTCAATATCTGACCAGCATCTCTTCAATCAATGATATCAAATCATCGATTTTTGCAGACACGCCAGGCGTTAATGAAGTGATCGCCAAACCCTACGGCATCGCGGTCAGGGGGAGTAAAATCTTTATATCTGATGTACCCTTGGGTCGAATCACCACCATAGATCTCAATGAAAAGACCTTCCACCAGTTGGACACTGAGGTACTGAAATCTCCCATCAACATCTCCTTCGATGATGAGGGCAATGCCTTTGTTGCAGATACAGGGAGCAAGAAGGTAATTCGTTTCAATGACGATAATCCCACTGGCACGTTCTCAATCGGCGATATGAAGCCAACTGATGCGGCCATCAGGGGAAAAGAACTGTACGTAGTAGACTACAACAGCAGTGAGATCAAGATATTTGACCTGCAAACCGGCGAGCAGACCCGTGCAGTCGGCAGGGACAGCAAAGAAGGTGAGACCCTTTCCTTGCCGACTAATATGGCACTGGACAAGGAAGGGAATATCTATGTTACCAACCTGGGCACCTGTCGAATCATCAAAATGGATCCAAATGGCAAGGTGTTGAAGGCCTTCGGTGCACTTGGGGACCGCCCCGGGCAGTTCAGCAGACCAAAAGGTATCGCAGTGGACGATGCAGGGCTGATCTACGTGGTGGACGCCGGCAATCAGGTGGTGCAGATTTTTGATCCTGACGGACAGCTGCTGATGTTCTTCGGTGAAAGAGGCTCTAAAGAGGGGACTCTAAGCATCCCCGCCGATATCGCCATCACCCGGGAAAATCTTGAATACTTCAGGACCTTTGCCGATCCTTCCTTCGAGGTGGAGCAGCTTATTCTGGTTACTAATCAGTCCGGTCCGAGAAAGATCAGTATCTACGGCTTCGGCCACCGCAAGGAAATTGCCGGAAACTAGTTCCTAAAGCATCAGTTCCCCCTCCCCAAACATGGGTCACATCACCCAACTGCACCCCCGGTTGAGTCATGTGACCCAATCGTTCCTCACCATTCAGACAACCACATAATACGGTACAACAGCTCCTGGAACCGATTGTCCATCAATATAGTTTTATCTAAATAAAGGTATACATAATGCAATCTAATAAGCGCGCTTTCAGCAATATACCGTTTGGCCTTTAAAAGGGTAGCTCTCCCCGGGTGCGGCATCCCCCAATGCCGGACAATCAGGGAAGCAGAGATGCAATCTTCATAGAGATTGCGAAACAGACAAAAAGAAAGGAAGGTAACATGAAGAAGCGAATTAAAGGCTCTCTGCCACTGGTGGCCGCGGTCGGTGTCACATTCACCGGCCTGTGGCTCTCCATGGGCACAGGTCTCGCAGCTCATCCACCTATTGAGCTGAAGACTTATGACGAAGTGGCAGTACAGTATGGCGTACCATTTTCAGTAGATGCAAAGGGCAATAAGGTACCCGCAGGCCCCATGCCGGTCATGGTCGGTGGCAATCCCCAGAACCCGATGCAGGGCTTTCCTTACAGTCCCAAGGCCACATGCGGATCCTGCCACAACGGCACGACGGTCGCCCCGTCGTCTGGTAAAATATTGAAGAGCTATGAAGCCCTGGCCGACCATGCTTTCCATTCAGCCTTAGGCGCCAATGAATGGAATGATTCTCCCACCGGCGGCTTCGATACCACCGTCAACCGGCAGAAGCCATGGAACCAGACCAAGGCCATGTGGGGTAAGTGGTGAAGCCCCTCTCTTCGCCAGGTGGCGAATTTAATGCGGCAAACTGATGGTAAAGATCTGACCTACCCTAATTCTGATCTATTTTTGTATGGCGATACAACACCAGGCAGCAAATTTACAAAAGTGGACCTCTCCGTCTGGGACATGGCCACCAACTGTGGCAGTTGTCACGTTGGGGGCGGCTTGGTGGAAAAAGACCGCAATGGCCTTCGCCTCGCGCAACGGGGGCTGGGTGACCAAACCATTAACCCGTATCTGAACACCGTATATGAATCCTGGGATCCCAAATCAGGGGCCCCTACCAGCAGCGTTATCCGCGCACCGTGGAGCTATCCCGCCACGACTGATAGCAAATCACCGGCACTGGGTGGTGCAAATGCGATGATCGCGCCCAATGGATGGGGCAGTGTTGCCATGAACCAGGGTGGAACAGCAGATGGCGAGCCGTATATCCAGAACGGCCAGCTGATGATGCCCAACGTGCGGGAAATGGATTGTCTCTTCTGCCACTTCCAGGGCTACAACAACGTAATGAGCTCTGTCTTTGCCCAGATGGGCATTCTCAATGCAGCACCCATGGCCGGGGCGGGCCTCATGGACCTCATGCCCGGCAGTCAGACACAGGGTGGCTACAATGCCGCCATGGTCGATCTGGGTCCCAAAGATGCCAATGGCATGCAGACGGTCAGCCTGAAGCAGTCGGTGGTGGATAACATCAAGCGCCTGCCTCCCAGCGCCAACTGCCAGCAGTGCCACAGCCCGAACAATATGAAGGATCTGCCCGACATGATGAACGGCTTCCTCTCCTCGGCGCCAATGATCCTCAATACCAACGCGAATAATCCGATGGTAGGGCCAACCGGCCTGATCATGCCCGCTTATGACTTCAATTCGCCATGGCTGCCCAATACCGTCAAATCTCCGCTCGTTGACGCCACCAATCTGTACAGCTACATGGTGAAAGGGCTGCTTGCCGCCCAGGGTTCCACCGTCTACAACAGAACGACCGTCAACGGCATGACCTCCTTCGGCGGCGACAACCAGGGTGGCAGCGGCCCCATCTTCTATGAGGCCCCCGTTACCGATATCGGACTCACGGCAGATTACCCCGGGCAACAGAACCAGAACGTCCTGAAGAAATCGGTCGTTCCCTTCCCGCGGGCAGACTGGTTCAAGCGTGGGGACGCATGGCAGGCCGGTCAGGATGTCCACACCCAGTTCGGCTGCGCCGGTTGCCACATGGACACCAACAGCTCCAATTCCGACAAGAATCAATGCGACCCGGGGCGTGGTTTCGACGGTTCCGGCACCATTGAGGACGGTTCACAGATAGGAACCAAGATCGATACACGCAACACCGTCAAACGGTGTGAAAGCTGCCATGTTACCGGCACCAATCCGGACGGCAACAGCGTTGACAACCTTAATGCGCCGGATGCCACAGCAGCACATCAGAAAGCGGGTCTGACCGCCATGATCGCCAGGGCCATGGGCCCCGACGGCAGCGGTGGACAGAAATTCATTCCGGGCAGCCATCTGGACGTCATCGACTGCACCGTCTGCCACGTACAGAAGAAGAGCATGGCTGTTCGCGCCCTGGATTGCACCAGCGGCAACCGCTACCCGACCATGGTCGGCTTCGATTACAGCAAAGGCATGATGGGCATGTTCGAAGATCCTGCCACTGAAGCTGCAAACGAAGGGGCAAGACAGCAGTACAACTTCATGAATTCCATGATCAATACCAACTGCGGCTACACTTCATCGAGCGGTCCCGGCACCATCTGCACGGCTACCGGCCAGCCCGGTCCCGGCTTCCAGGCCGAGATCCCGACAGGTACCCACGTGATCGGCGGCGCGCTCCAGGAATGGCTGCCGCTTAGAACCTGGTCCAAGGTCGGCAATGGTCTCAAGACCAGCCCCAATTTCAGGCGCAAGATTTACCTGACCAACACCATTGTTTCGGCACTGTTCAACAACGATGAAAACACCGCCGTTGACGCTAACGGTGACGGTGTCAACGGACAGATTCTGACCGTTGGTGATGCCAATTCCACACAGGGCTTTGGCGAGCCCATTTTCGACCCGTGGATCCAGCGCGACCTGAAGGCCGGGATTAATTTTGCCCCCGGAGGTTTTGCTCCTATTCCGGTCGGTTTCGGCAATGCAGGTGATGGTGTAACCGGCGGAAAGTACCAGAGCGCCTACAACGCCGACGGCTCATTCACCGGCGCCTGGAAGTATGTCGGGGTCTACGGCGGCAACGCCATCTTCACCACCCCTGACGAAATCAGGGACTATAAGACCTACCGAACCAGCATCAAAGATAAGCCCGGTCAATCGGGTAGATCCTGGGAAGGCACCCGGCTTGATTACATCGGCGGCCTTTACCAGGTGACCCATGGGGTCAAGGGCGTCGCCCAGTATGCGCTGGGTAAGCCCCGCGCCTTCGATGCCTCCGGCAAGGTTACCGTCTACGGCTGCAGCGACTGTCATGCAACCTCCCAAAACTTCTTTGACGGGGGCTTCAACATGACCGGCACCGCCATCCCCGCCGACGCCACCTGGACACCGGCCCCCAGCATCATCCCTGCAACCGCCTCAACCATGATGCAGAGGCCGGCGGTATTCATCCCGACCATCAAGGCCTACAAGGGTGATCTCCGTACCGGCACCGAACTCTTCAACAAGCTCGGTCAGCCACGGAGCGTTGCTTTTGAGGAAGAGGTCGTTGAAAACAGCATTGCCTATACCCGGACGAAGGACCTGGATCGTGGCGAGACCCTCTACCCCGATGCTGACGGATATTTCAAGGCAGACGGCACATCCCCCGGTGGAACCGGAGCAAATGGGTCCTACACACGTAGCCAGTGGCTGAGCTACCTGCTCAGCATCGGTGACAATGTTGCGGCCCTGGGCATAGGCGCAGATCCGGTAGCGAAGTTCTCTGACGCCTTCCCCGATGCCGATCCCAACACGGCGGGTAACCAGCTGCTGGTCAACACCCCGTACACATTGGCAGCCGACACCAGCGTCAACACCAATGGGACCTTTACCTACAGCATGGCCATAACCGACGGTACCACGGCCAGCGCCTCTTCCATCAGCAAGACCTTCACCAGCACCGGTAACTGGACTGTTTCGCTAAAGGTAACCGATGAGGAAGGAAAAACTGCCACGGCAACAAAATCGTTTTATGTGGTCAATCCACCGGCGACCGGCATGACCATTTCCCCCGCCACCGCCACACGAGGGGTTGCCGGTACCTATACCTTCGCCAACCTCAAGGACCACGACAGCCTGAAGATATTCTGGGCTGACGGGACTTCAACCGTCCTGGCCAATGTGGGGGGAACCGGCAGTTCGGCAACTGCGCCCCATACCTATGGCACCACCGGCATCAAGAAGCTCACCGTCCTTGTCTACAAGAGTGGCGTGCTGGTGGACACGAAGTACAACTACATAACCGTTACCCTGCAGTAAAGAGAAAGGAAGCGTCACCGCTGCAAAAGGCCCGGGGATTCCCCGGGCCTTATTAATTACAGGCAAAACCACCAGGATTACCGGTGCTATAACCATGGAACATCCTAACTGGGGCATATCCCCCACATTTTCACCCACCTCCTGTTTTGGCCTTTCCCAATCTGCAGGCTGTTTGCTTCTAAAAATTCTGCAACGCCCCCAACAACGACAAAATTATAAGTTCAAGCAATGGATTCATAAGAAATATTACGACGCATCAACCACTCTTCTGGATTAATTCCTGCTTATATGGCAGCAGTTGCTTTCTTGTTCCGTTTGGCTCAAGTGCCCGCATCCTGTCCCCCAACGGGAGCGGGAATCATTTTCCGGAAGGAGGACCCGATTTTCAGAATGGTTGAAAAGTGAAAACAATTCTGAACCCGGCAACAGGTTACTGAAACCGGAATCACAAAAGGAGATCCAAGATAATGAAGAGAACGATCAACTCATCCATGGGCAGATTCAGGCTCGGGCTGATTTCCGGTGCAGTATTGCTGGTTGCCGGAACAGCTGCGGCCTACAACCCTGCCCATAACAACATTCTGTTACGCGATGCAGGAAGCAATATTATCGCCCCCGGCAGCACCAAGGCATTCAGTATGAAGAACACCTGTGGAGCCTGCCACAATGGTTCAACTATTGCCCCATCCACAGGCAAGGCACTGCAAAGCTACGACCAGATCGAGCGGCACAGCTACCATGCCCAGCTGGCAGCCAACGAGCAAAGGGGCTGGAACAGCTGGAATCCTGATGATTCAAAAGACCCTGTAGTCAGCGGCGCCGGCCCCCAGGGCAAGAACTGGGTCCAGGGCCCCGGCCATGTGGGGGCGTGGTGACCACCCTCTGCTCGCCAGTTGGCGAGATTATTTCAGGATGGTGCCGGCACCACCTATGATGCAACAAATGCCATTTTCAAAAAAGTCCCGTTCAGCACCTATACCCCATTCAATTATGCCGACGCAATTCTGTTCAAGCAGAAGGTCGACAACTCCATGGCCGGTTCCATGCGGGACTGCGGCGAATGCCATGTGGGGGGCGGCGCCAACGAGTATGTCCCCAACAAGAGCCCTGAAACCCGAACTTCCCTGCGCGATTATGTCTTCGGTGCAGCAGTTACGGCCTTCAACTATTTTATTGACAGCTATGGCACCAGGGGAGATGGCTTCAACACCGACGGTAGTCCTGCCAGCTTCGAGCCTACCGTCAACGATTACAGCCAGACCGGGGTCCTGGAAATGGACTGCCTCATGTGCCATCTGAAGGATTATTCCTGGGAGGAGCGCAAGAAGGCAGTTCGTACCGGCAAGTTTGATGCCTCCCGTGTAACCGGCGCCCATCTGGGCACTGCATCTGCCACGGACGGCATTAATGTCACCTATGACGCGACCAGGGTTGTGGCCAATGGCGATGCTACCGCCCTGAAGCTGGCAAGCACCGTTACCGCCAACATTCTGTCGACACCCGATTCCAACAACTGCGTCAGCTGCCATATGGCAGAGCACGCCGTCGATTGGAAAAAGCGGGGCGACTCTTGGCGAAGCGATTCCGAGATCCATTACAGCATAGGCTGCATGGGCTGCCACAAGCGCAAGGACGCCGACTACTCCAAAGTGGGGACTTCCGGCTTCAGTGGTCTCAAGGGCACCTATGGCTTTAACAATATCAGTGCCGCCAGTCCGGGGGACGACTCCAAGAAACTGGGACAGTGCGATCCTGCCAAGGGCAACGCTCCTTACGGGTCTCTGTGGAACGGCACGGACAACGGCACGAAGAACTGCGCCGGCTGCCATATCTATGGCGGCGACTATGATCCGACGACACAAAGTGTAATAACCTACGACACCCTCAACGCACCGAACCCGACAGCATCGCACCAGGCAAAAGGGCTGACGGCGAAGATCGTCCAACAGGGCGGCACCATGAACGGCGTAGCCAATGCCAGCCACATCGACCTCATGGCTTGCGAAGCCTGCCACTCCCGCAAAGGAAACTTCACCGGCGGCGCCATGGTTGACGGCACCGGTACCGATGCAGAAGGACGCCTTGCCGACCATGAAAACGAGAATGTAACGCGCCAGAACATGACCAACAACAACTTCATGTCCTGGCAGGGGACCAAACTCTACGCCGCAAACCTTTCCACGTCAGCCTTCTGGAGAGACAAGAATGACGTCAACTTCGACGCCAACAACGACGGCCGGGGGGGTGGCATGGATGCACTGCTCCAGACCCACGTGGCCAAAATAAACAGAGCCAACACCTACAGCCAGGGACCGAGAAGTGGACAGCCACTGGTGGCACTGACACAGCTCGGCACTGTTACAGCAGCTGATATTACCGATCATCTCAGCGCCATTGATCGTGACCTTGAATATCAGCTGGGCCTCAAAGCATCTCCCGGGTCGACATCGGACAACACCAAAACCCATGTGACCAGGCTTTCCTTCATGGGGGTCACCTTCAAAACCAACCATGACATCTCCCCGGCGGCTAAGGCCTGGGGTGCAGGTGGTTGTGCCGATTGCCACAAGGGTTCAACCAGTAATACAATTGCAGGAACTGCAGGCGACACCGCTGCCGGAGGCTTCTACAACGGCAAGTTCATGGTCAAGGGTGATACCCTTAATATCTCCTGGACCGCCGGCACACAGGTGACACCGTTTGCCTCCGTTAACGGTTCGACCCAGCCTTCCGACTTCCACCCTGGCGTCAAGGAGAAAAGCGGTGTCCGCTCAATCGCCGTTCAATTCGCCTCCAATGGGACGACCATCCGCGACATCGACAGAAGCGAAGGGTTGTATGAAAATGCCTTCAAGACACGCAACACTGCCTTCAACAACAGCATCACCGGCACCGCCATCACCTTCCCGGCACCTACCAGCACCAGTACCACAAGCCAGGGCTGGCTGTTGAAGATCGAGACGAAGAATGCTGCGGGAGATGTGGTAGCCCGTACCAAACAGGTATCTGCACTGGTTACTGACATGACAGGCCTGTTGACCAACCTGGGTACTTCCTTTACCGGCACCTGGGACGGCACCGCTTACACCGGTGGCCAGCCGGAATTCGGCATCAGGGTCAACGCTGCCGGCACCGGTCTACTCATCGAAGCACGTCCCGGTTACACTATCCGCCTGCATCCACAGAGTGACGTCGGACCACTGGGCCTGGCAGGATCTTTGTGGGTAGACAAGACATACACTGGCGCAGCCACTGATCTGACCGGGGTAGCCATTGCTACAAATGACAGGAAAACATGGGTTGCCTACCTGAACAGCTTCGGCGACCCGGCACAGCAGACAAAAGTAGGGATAGGGGTTAATCCGGTGGCCCAATTCTCCGCAGCCTTCCCCGATGCAGATCCCAACACGGCGGGCAACCAGCTGCTGGTCAACGCCCCGTACACATTGGCAGCCGACACCAGCGTCAACACCAATGGGACTTTTACCTACAGCATGACCATAACCGACGGTACCACGGCCAGCGCCTCTTCCATCAGCAAGACCTTCACCAGCACCGGCAACTGGACTGTTTCGCTAAAGGTAACCGATGAGGAAGGAAAAACTGCCACGGCAACAAAATCGTTTTATGTGGTCAATCCACCGGCGACCGGAATGACCATTTCCCCCACCACCGCCACACGAGGGGTTGCCAATACCTATACCTTCGCCAACCTCAAGGACCACGACAGCCTGAAGATATTCTGGGCTGACGGTACTTCAACCGTCCTGGCCAATGTGGGGGGAACCGGCAGTTCGGCAACTGCGCCCCATACCTATGGCACCACCGGCATCAAGAAGCTCACCGTCCTTGTCTACAAAGGTGGCGTGCTGGTGGACACGAAATACAACTACATAACCGTAACCCTGTAACTCATTTTCAAGTACAACAGCGGGAAAAGTGCCCGGGAGAGTTTTCTCCCGGGCTTTTCCAGCAATTAGTGCAAGGACTTATTCATCAGGCAGGAGCAATAATACGGTTTGATATATTTGTAATTTTGAATACAATGTGACGTTCTTTGTTTGGCAGATGTTCGCCGGAGGAATACAGGAGAGACAATGGAGACCCAATACCTGAAGACTTTGCACACGGTTGTCAAGACAGGTAGTTTTTCCCTGGCGGCAAGCGATCTTTGCATCACCCAATCGGCCGTCTCACAGCGAATAAAGTTCTTGGAGGAGCGCTATGGATTGTCGCTGGTCGATCGCTCCGGCCAAAGCGTTACCCCTACCGAGGCAGGGCGGATTGTTTTGCAAAAGACAGAACAGATCCTGCTGCTGGAAAAAGAGCTGGAAGCAGAATTGAACAGTCTTGGCAGAAAAAGCAGGCTGGCATTCTGTTGTACCCCAACCTTCGGCATCGTTTACCTGCCAAAGGTCCTGAACAAATTCTTCCTCTCCAACTCTGACGATCTTGATTTCAAATTTGTCCTGAATCCCCCCGAACAGTCATTGAAGGGGCTCCTCTCCAACGAATTCCACATGGCGGTGATCGAACATTGCAACCCGGTGGAAGCAGCCGATGTGGTCACCATGCCCCTGCCTCCCGATGACCTGGTTTTCATATCGTCACCGTCTTTGGCCATCCCCACCGAATTATCCCTGGAAGAGCTCCTGCAGCAGCGGCTGATCGCCCGCCGTGAGGGGTGCAGTTCCCGTCACTTGCTGCAAAAGAATCTAGCGGAGCATGGCAGGAGCATCGATGACTTCAAGGGGATCATCATGCACGATGACCTGCACCTGACCATTCAGACGGTTCTGGCGGGAAGCGGCATCGCCTTTGTGTCCCGCAGCCTGGTCAAGGACCAGATCCAACGGGGGCAGCTCCATGAGCACATGGTCAAAGGCTTCAACTGCACCCGCTACCGCACCATCATCTTCAAACGCCGCCACAGTGAAAACCCCACCCTCATCGATTTCGTCAGTCATATTAAGGCGGTATTGCCAGGTTGTTGAAAAACGTCTGTACAACCTGCTAATGACGCGAACGCCAGGCAGCGATCCCGCTCAGGATCAAAAGCCAAACGCCATAACCCAGCCCGAGCAATACACCGGCGATAACCCAAAATCCTGCATCGGCCGTCTCGGTACTTGCCTTGATCAACACCCACCCCACGGGCAGATACCGATCCATGTGAGGCCCGACCCATGGCGTGAGCAACGCCGCAACAAGAGCCAGCCACCAGCGATGTATCGACATTGGATTTCCTTTGGGTTGTGGTTGCTCATACGTTTAACCGGGTTGTGGATGACCTGTGAGTGACCGAAACAGGGTCCATTCGTTCGTTGTTAAAGATTCATTTTCGTCGTAGGCTTCAATCCATCCCATAGTTCTCGTTGGTGCATTTGATCCCTATGGGCGGAATGCTCTCAAACTTACCAGTGCCGCGGTTCGCTCTCCAGGCCCGATGAATTTTAGAAAGAAACTCCTGATCTCTTTCCTCTTCCACAATGGCGACAATTTCTGAGTCAATCACGCCGTTAAGAAAACACTGACCGATTTCCAGGGTTTCATTGATCGTGAAGGATGGCAGCACAAGAACATCGAGTATCATCCAGTGTGCTTTCTTTGAAACGCGATGAGTCATCACATCAAACCACACCATTTGGGTACTCCCCTTTTTCACATGGGTGATTCCGAATTCTTTCCCATTCATTGCGTCGATTAGAGCGGCTCTTTGCAATGCATATCCTTCAGGCAAACCCGGTCCGTACCTAAGGCCCACAAGGTTTGACGCCGCCTCTGCTTCTTTTGGAATTGAAGACGCCCAGCAAATGGCGGGTAATAGCATCAACAAAATCCAAATAAGAAAGATTGGGCTAACTTGCATTTTGATTTTAGTAATCCTCATAGCATTTTCCCCCTCAGTTATTAGTTTCGTCATAATCGGTTAGGAGGCACCCCCGGTTTTTTAATGCCACTGGGCAGAAAAGTAGCCTACCCCCTTTTCTCTCGCAGAGTATACATATCAGGTCGTTTAATATCGCCCGCCTTTGGAAAGGTTACATTGCAAATTTGTTATGTTGCACCAGCACCACATATTGCATATAATGCAATACATGGACGCTACGCTGGTATATGCAAAAAAGGACAAATATCCTTCCGGCCTCATCATAGAAGCCGTGATATGGCAGTTGCCGAAACCGAGCCTTGAGCGGCCTCATGGCTTTAAATATCGCCTTTACTGCGGAAGAAATGGTGACTGCATCGTCCGCTACGACAATGAGTCCGGCAAAGGAGATCATATCCACTACGGTTCAAGGGAACAGCCCTATCACTTCAGCTCCTTCGGACAGCTTGTCCAGGATTTCTATGCCGACATTGAGCGGCTGACAGGAGAAAAACCATGACTAAAGCAATCATTGGCATATCCAGTTTCAAGGAAACTGCCGGCGAACTCCATGCTCTCGCGGCTGCCATGGATAGCGGCAAGGAACTTGCTCCCGCCGATTATCGTCTTAACTTTGCCACCGCGGCTCAACTGTTCGCCGAATTGACACCGAAGCGCATGGAGCTTCTTGATACCCTGAAGAGAACAGGACCGCAGTCTGTCTATCGACTAGCGAAAACCCTGGGGCGCAATTACAGCAACGTCCACTCTTCCGTCGCCAGATTGATTGAGCTTGGTCTCATTGCCAAGGACGAGGAAAATAATGTTTTGGTACCGTGGGATGATATAGAGATACATATTGCACTCTCCGGCTCCAAAGCTGCGTAATTATTGGAGGAGGCATATGGGGTTGCGTCTCCGAAACTCAAAATTGGAATTTGGAAACGCGACCCTCTTTTTTCCTCGCAGGCAATGTCTTTATTTCAGCAGAGCAACAAGGAGAGATGCCAGGGCGGATATAACGGCGACGATGATTGCTGTTGTAACGGTACGGGCGTGGCTCTTATTGTTTTCCCGCATTTCAACCACAAACTGTGATTCCTGCTTTTCGAGGGACACCATTTGCGTCAGGAGAGTCATTAACAATCCGATCTCCTCGGGGGTCATCGGTTCGGAAACATTGTCACCGGAGACCGGGTCCTTTTTTCTGCGCGCATAGCGGAGATGCACCGTGAAGAGCCTCTCACCGTTTTTACGGTTTGTGGATTCCCGAAAAAAACAGGGAAAAGCAGCCAATACCCGCTCTACCTCCGCTGGAGGCATGGCAAGGCTTCCCCCTATTTCCGAAGGAGTTCTCGACTGCCACTTCTCGTGGGAGCCCAGATGGGTGATCAAGGCACACAGCATCTGGAAATCGTCGGTAAAGGGAGTTGCCGGCTTTGTTTTCTCCGAAGAAGCTTTCATCTGCATAGCGCCTCCTCCGTTGTTTGCAATTGCTTGATTACCTTCGTAATGAACGAACTAAGTTCTCTCCCCTGGGCCACTCAGATAGATCTTGGAAATCCCGGCACCTGAAGCCTGACAACCATCCAATATTCTCTGAACCACGGTATCCGTGTTCATCTGTTTCCTTGGGCTCGCGACAATGCCTACTACATCCATTGATCGATCCTCTATTCTTGCGTTTCATAAGTGCGCGGAATCAAGTTCTTCTATCGTCCGTTCGATAAGATCGACCGAGCGTTTGAGTGTGGCGGCATCAAAAGAGAATTTGGCGCCGGCTGCCGCGAATAACTCGGGCAGGGTGACCGTTGCACCCAGGGAGAGTGCTTTGCGGTAGGCTTTGACCGCCCCCGGGTAATCCGCCAGTGAATTAGCCCAGATTTGCGACGCGCCAAGCTGTGCCAGCCCGTATTCTACATAATAGAACGGCCAAAGGTAGATATGTTGGATACTTTGCCAGCACGCTGCTTTGTACTGTTCCAGATCACTCCAATCCAATCCCACCATGTAGCGATCATAGAGTTCGCTCCATTTTTCGCTGACCCTGACTGGGTCGCTCGCCAAGTGATGGTTTTCATAAATCCAGTGCTGGAGGGCATCTGCCACGGCCATACTCGGCCAGGAAAGCAGGTGGGTTTCAAGATCTTTGATGCGTGCTTGAGCAGCTTCGGCTGCTGTGTACATGCCGCTCTCCATCAAGTAGCGCCCCCCCAAAAGTTCCATAGCCATTGAAGCTACTTCATTGAATTCCGCTGGCGAGTATTTGATATTGTGGAACAGATCAGTCCCGGCGGTTTCAAAGACGTGGAAGCTGTGCCCGCCTTCATGCAGCAAGGTATTCACATCGGCATGCGTACCGACCGAATTCATAAAAATGAATGGTCGGTGCGCCACCGGGAACATCGTGCAGTAGCCGCCTGGAGCTTTGTTCTTGCGGTTTTCCAGATCGAGCAGGCCTTCGGTCAACATCGTTTGATAGCGGTCGCCAAAATCCGGGTCAACCTTGTCGAAAATCCTTTTCATTCCCCGGTTCAACTCATCCATCGTTTTGAATGGGCGGATGGGGTCCAATCCATTGGAGTCAGCTTCCGTATCCCATGGACGCAGAGTCGCCACGTCCAGTATTTTCCGCCTTCGCTCGCGGATGCGCGCTGTTGCTGGGACGACCACTTCTTCGATGGCACGGTGGAAAGATTTGGCGTCTTCGGGGGTATAGTCAAAACGTCGCTTGTTTTGCCACTGGTAGGCCCGGTAGTCGGCTTTGCCCGCATTGCGCGCAACCTGTCGGCGAATTTCCATCAGCTTTATCCAGATTTCGCCCAGCGCTTCAAAGTCCGCATACTGGCGTTCGAGCACCATCCGCATGGCTGTTTCGCGCGTGGCGCGGTCCTTCTCCAGTTGCAACGGGTACATTTGAGCAACGGTTCGCTCTTCGTTCGCCCATTCGATCGTTTGCGCAGCCCTGATTTTGTTGTATTCCAGCCCAGTCTTTTCTTCTTCGGAGCGTAGCGGCAGGTTCTCCTCGCGAAACAAATCGGCTTCGGCACGCATATTCCGCAAAGCAATCCTCAAGTTTTTTGGCTCCAGCTTGCTATCGAGAATTTTTTTATTCAGGCCGTTTTCGGCTTCCTCGATCTTGGGAAAAATCGTGTCCAGAAAGTTTGAATAAAGCCTTTTGCCTTCTTCATCCGCCGTGTTGACCCACGTGCGCACCACCAGCCGGGTCGGAATTTCGTAAACACGTCGGGTCAGATCCGACCAATCCTTCAACCAGGCATCCACATTGCCAGTGTTCAATTCAAAAGCTTGCAACTTTTGATAATGGGGCTCTATTTCGGCCCAGGTCCATTTCAGCAATGTTTCTGTCTCGACAAGGTAGATTTTTTTCATGGTCTCTTATAGATCTTTCGGTTTTCCGAGAAGGACCGTGACTACTTGCATTACAAATAGAGAATAGCTAAGAACTGCCACCAACAATTGACTGGAGGAGGCATATGGGGTTGCGTCTCCAAAACTCAAAATTAGAATTTGAAGATGCGACCCCCTTGTTTCCCCTCTTTCGTTCGTTCTCTTGGAGATCATTTTCTTTGCTCACGTTCATACGCCATCATCTGCTCCTCCCATTCCTTCCTCTGCGCAATGGCAAGCCGCTTTGCCTCTTCCTCTCCATACTTATTGATAGAGAAGCTCTTCACTATGTGATCCCCAGGGCGAGGTGCTCCAAAAGCTATCCAGGAATCGTACCCTTCGCTTTTGTTTGAACGCTTGGATTTTCTTACCCCTACAATGCCAGATGTGTTTCGTTTAGAAGCCAAACCTGAAAGCTCTGAACGAGTATATGGACGTAAGTTTGCATCCAACTCCAAAACGTTAAGCCGTGCAATCGCGGTTTCATAGGCCTCCCTGATCCCGCCAGATCCCATATCTGAGAAAAACTCGTTGATGTTGTTACCTCGTCGCCTGATTCTAATCTCCCACCCATGAGTATTAGTGCGAGCAATATCAATTCTGGTGACGCCCCTAACTTTAGGGAAGTGTTCTTCAATGTAGTGTTTGATTTGCTCGTAGGAAACACCTTCAAATGGATGTGACGGCTTTGACGGCACAGGCGGGGTAGTGCCTTTTCGCGTTGAATGAAGCGGCCGGGAAATCCTTTTATGTGTGGTAACGGAAACCCTGCTTTTTGCAATGATGCCAAGTTCCTTAGCCCATCTGATTAACATTTTCAGTTTCCATTTCAAGGTCTCCTCTGAATATCCACCTGCCAGCTGCTGGAAAGCCACCAATGCTGGTTGGCCAGTCCTAACTGCCTCCCAGACCGGGTTGAAGCATTCCTTCGTAATCGCTTCTTTTACCAGAGTTCTAAATTCTTCCCCGGTTGCGGAAGTTGGGCAATTGTTTATAAGCCATCCGCCATTTCTTAGGTCAGTCAGGGTGGTGCGGTCCTTTATTTCAGCAATTGGCACCCCGTTTTGCAGGGAGACAAGCGCCTGCTCCACAGATTTTAAATTTGCGCAGTTCGGCAAGAATATATAAGAAGATTGGTGTTGTGAGTATGCACCTCTTCTTCCTAGCGTTGGAGTGGCAATCATATTGCCGAGGTTCTCGATTTGCGTGGCACGAGCTTCGACAGGCTGCACTAAATATGAGTCATTCGTAAATTGAAGCAGCTTGGTTTCAGTCATCCATGCCCGCAAGATAGCTGCATAGATGGCCCAGGTCTTTGGTGCTGCTTCTATAAACGGAAATTGTTCTTGCAGATAATCGGTCAACCTGTCGCTAGGAAATCGGCCATCTTGGGATATGTGTCTAATCAGGCGAGAGACGATCTCATTTTCCAGCAATTGGCGTCTGATGTATTCGCCAAGGCGGCCGCGATTGTATATGTCTTTGACGGTTTGCGGTATGCACCATCTGTCGCCATCGGCCACTATCAGGTTAAAACTTCGGAGCTCCCTGACGATATTGAAAACGCTACCTTGGGTCTTTTTCAGGATTTTTGCCAGCTCTTCCGAAGTAAAGGGATCTTTTTCGAATGAATCGTGGAATGCTGCTAAAACAGTGCTCGGAGGTTGCCTGTAGATGCACAAGTAACTGAACTCCGGCAGCTTGTTGTATTTTAGGTATTCTTTGAAAACATCATTGTAGGTGTCATAGGTAGCCCCGGTTAGACGCAGCAGTCGTGAGCGGGTTAATTTGTCCAAAATTTTTGGTAGTAACGGGTCTTCATCAAACTGTCTTTGCAGTTGGTTGTAATCTGCAGGCAAGCGACTGGCAATTCGGGCAATATAATCCCTTTCGATCTCATCTAGCCCCTCCAACTCCTCATCAAACAGGTCATCCAGCCTCAAGCCTGTTGCGAAAAGCTCTTTTTGCGATACCCCCTTATTCACGAGGCGCACAATGTGCGCCATAGTCCGTTTCAACAGCCATGGGAAACCTTGTGCGAATTCGAGAACATAGGCTCTTACGTCACTTCCGATCTGTTTTGTATGTTCACGACAAATTTCACGGATAAGCTGTATAGCTTCATCTTTTGTAAAATCCTTCAGTTCGAACGACTTGGACGTTGCATTCAACTTGTCCAGAGTTATCTTCGTATCGTCATAAGTCGTCAATTGATCGTTCTTGCGGGCAATGAGAATGTAAAGCCCATTTCCGATGCGCGAGAAGGCGTCGAAAACGTTTTCATAAGCATGAAAAACTTCGGGATTGTGAAATGTTGACTCAAACTGATCCACGAAAAACAGCTTCAGGGCGGCCGTGTTTGATGCAGAAAATGCTTGAATTTGCGATTCAAGCTCCTTGAAGTCGTGTGCCAATCGCTCCGATTGAGTAAACCTCTGGACTACAGCAAAAACATCAAGAACTGACTTGATATCACGGGCATCATGAATTTCGGTAATATTGCCAAGCGTCGAATACAAGCTTTCTATGTAGGCTAACACCGAGCTTTTACCAACGCCGGAGCGGCTTTTAATTTGAATGATGTTTGGCGTTTGTCGCTGGTTCAACAGCGAAAAAACTTTATCAACAAACTTCTGCCTGCCAACAAAGTATTGAGGGCTTGCCGGAAGCCAATAGTCTGTCCATTCTGCACCAAGCGTTAATCCAAAGGGAATACTGCGTTCCTGTTCAGCCGTAACACTTTTAGACTGTTTCTTGGGAAGAATGGGCTGCAACGACTGGAGTGACTGATCTGCTTCGCGGACGGCACTTATGAAGGTGGTGTCGTCAATCTGATGTCCATGTTCGTCAAAAATAGTAAAATATGCCGGTGTGCCCGAACTGTGGGCACGTGCGATCACAATTATAAAAATGCCGGTATCGGTGGTAAGAATACTGCTGGTGATCGGAGTGTAGCCTGCCCTGTCAATTACTTTTGACAGTCCTATAAATGTCGGTAGTTTCAGCGCAGCTTCAATGGCTGCGTATAACTCCCTACCATTTTTTGTGGTGATACCGTAATTTTTAACTGTCGAAAAATAATCTTCGGCATCAGGGGTGAGCGACGATGTTGATAGGAATATTCCATGAACGCGATTTTGGAATAAACCAAGCGGTACGAGCTTCCCGACAAATGAACTGAGTTCCTTTCCTTTGATCGGGTTTTCATATGCCTTAGCTTCCCCTATGACGTGCTGGCCGGTAATAACGTTCTTGCCTTCAATATCATATTCGAGACTGTTCTTCTTCCTCCGTAGCTCTACCTCGAAACCTGTTGAGAGCAAATATTGTTGCAGTAAGCTCTCAAACAAAGTTCCTTTATAATAACTGACATTATCTACACCCTGCTGACTGTGATAAAAGGAGAACATAGCCTATCCTTATAAGTGAATTAATATTTCTGCCTAGATATTGAACGCTTAGTGCCCGGTATGCTCTTTTGCTGCTTATCCGCTGCCTCTAAAGGCAAATCTCCCCATCTTGCAACTGCCGGTCGCCTGCAGCGCATGCTAATCACTACACCAAATATGTACGCAGCTCAATGGGAAAAATTAAAAAGAACCGCAACAGCCCAAGTAGCCAGCGCAATTGATCTCAAAGTCCCTCCGCACACGGCACACAAATAAAGCTCCACAGATCTATTGATCTCCCCAAAATAAAAGCTATAAAGATATTTAACTAAACTCCGCTACAAATGGCATAAAGGAGGGAACATGACAGGAATAGTGAGAAGGCTGTGGGTAGTGATGGTAACGGTTTGCCTGTTTGCCGCTGCAGTACCGCTGTGTGCAGCCGGTGCCACAACGTGTTACTTCAAAAGCGAATGTGGAGCGGGCAACTATTGTTCCAAGCCTGCGGGGACCTGCGGTGGGCCGGGGACATGCGCGGCCATGCCGCAGATGTGCATTACCATGTGGAATCCGGTCTGCGGTTGCGACAATCGCACCTATGGGAACAGTTGTGAAGCAAGCAGGGCCGGTGTTGCGGTGGCGGGTGCAAACGAATGCAGCCTGTACGAGGTTTACGCCAATGCCCCGGAGGGGGGCACTGTTTACATGCGCAATGTCAATTACGGCGAGACCTTCACTGCCGATCTTCCCAAATCGATTACGCTCTTGGGAGGTTTCGATACCGGTTCCCAGACAGTGACTGGCACTTCTACCTTTTATGCCATGGTTGTCTCTGACGGCACCGTGGACGTGGGAAATATTATCCTGCAATAGCAGACACAGAAGGATTTTGAATAGAAAAGCCCGGGAGAAGCATGTCTCCCGGGCTTTGTCACACCTATTGCGTTAAGCAGTGCTGCCGCACCAGCTTGGACTGCTTATTGGACGCTCCCCTTTAATTAGCCTACTTGTGCACGATCCCATCTTCCCGCAGCCTGGGAAGGTTGCCTTTCGTCCGGTCGTAGTTCACCCGGTCTTTAAGGGCGGGCAGGGAGAAATCCCCCGGCACTGCCCAGATCTCCTTCAGATAGAACCATGGCGCAAATGCGGATAGAGTATACCCCTTCTCAAGGATTATCGGTTCGTCTGCTTTTATCCCTTTTATGTAAAGGCCTGTTTTATCCGCGATCACCGTGTGGGACCCACTGAATGGGGCAGCACCGGGATCGGAATAATCCCATGAAACCTTCTGCAACTGCCTGCCTGCCGAGTCTTCATGGCATGAATCACAGCTGCGGGCTTTTCCCAGCTTATGGGACATCTTGTCGATCTGAAGCCAGGTCAGCGCCTTGTTGTTCTCAGGCAAGCCACCATGGAGGCCGGTGTAAGCCCATGCATCGTCGGTCCGCTGCAGATCCGGCAATGTGGCGGGAAAACGCCACTGCAGCCCCGGCTTGTAGGGTGACTGCTTCTGGTTCATGACGGCCATGGGGAAAGGCTTGACGGGAATCCATCTCCCTTTCTGGTCCTTGATCAGAATCGGCTCCTGCATGATGCCGTAATAGGCCTTGTATTTCAGAAAAGCAGTCTCGGCCCCCCCTATTTTGCCGGGTCCCCAGTAGGTGCCCTGGTAACCAGCCACCTGCTGAATATGGCAGGCTTCACAGGACAGGTTTTTATGCACAGAGGCGACGTGGCTCTTTACGGCCTTGGAATGACAACGGGGGCAGGCATCATAGGCCTGGCGTTTGACCATGCCATGGCCAAGGGACTTGTTGGTTTTTGTGCTTTCATGGCAATCGAGACAACCCACATTGGCGGCAACATGAACATCGGGTTTGTTCCCCTCGGGGAAAGAGAATGATCCGCCAAAGTAGCCGGCTCCGCGCCGCCTGTCCTCGGGACCGGCATGACAGATGGAAGCACGACCGTTGCCGTAGCAGCTCTGGGATGTGGGGGTTTTGACAAAGCTATGGGCACCAATTGCCGGGAATTTCGCGTTCCGCGGCTGCGGATTGAAATGGCAATCAAGGCAGCCGACATGACAGGTATTGCAGGCCCTCTGGTTGATGGCATACCCATCTTTGGGTATGGCAGTCATGGTATTGGCCTGTATCTCCGCGTAATTGCCGTCGAACCAGGTTCCGCAATTGTGGGGACCGCGATCTTTGTCGATCCAGCTTTTGTACTGGGTTTGTTTGGCGTTGGTCCCCATGGTGCTTCTGCTGAATTCCTCAAACTGTTGTGGGTGACAAGTTCCACAGGTCTTTTTGAGAGTGACGAAGTCCTGGGTGAGATTGTCGGTCCTTTTATCATGCCATGAGAGGGCGACAACATTGGCATCCTTGATACTTTTGCCGTCCTTTTCAGTTGTTACATAGATCTTGTTCATCTCATTACTGCCGTATTCCAAAGGGGCATTGCGGGGGGTAATATCCGCGGTCAAGCCCTTCTTCCGTACCCGTATGAGGCGGGCCAAGCCCTGGTGCGCTTCATCCTTGCTTGCCCCATCCGGATTTCCCAAATGACACTGGCTGCAAGTGGCCGGCATGTGGCTCTGCTGTTCCACGTCCTGCTGGGTTATGGTGAATGCCTGAGCTCCCAATTCGAGCATCCTCGTTGGGTTCTCATGGCAGTTGCGGCAGCTGTCGTTGCCTGTGGTACCCAATGCTGTAAATGGCAACAGGGTCGCAAATAGTACAAAGACGGTGATAATGGGATTCATAGACCCTCCATATGACATAATATTCGTTTATATAAATTTTTAGATACATAAACAACAATTTTTGTTCCTTAACGCTGCACAGGGGCACTCCCAGTTGCTCGCTCAGGATGCCAAAGCTCTTACTTTCCCGGTGCGTTCTGCAATGATTTTCAGAATCGCATCTATAATCGGGGCCGGACCCGCTGTTTTCCTAAACTCCTCTGCCACGGCCATAGCCAGCGGTTCGCAAGCCATTGCCAACTCTCGGAATGCTGACCTGACAGCACGGACATTGATGCCTGTTTCAGCGGCAAAATGCTGCAGGTCAGTCTGCTGAAGATATCGCGGATCTTTTTGCCCCCCCATTTTCATGGCAAATTTGTTGTTCACCCGCGGGTATACGGCCGTACTGATGAGGTCGTAAAATGGCGCCAGCCTTATGGTCCCCCCGGCATACAGGAAAGACAGGTTTTTTGCGTGGGCATCGGCATTGCCAATAAGGAAATTGAACAAGGCCCAATTCAGCAGATTTCCAGTATCGAGCAGCGGCTCATCGCTCCACTCCTCGACAAGCCTGAAACAGGCCTGAAATCCAGGGCCACCCTCCTTCTCGTACTTATTAAGCCTCGGTGGAACTCCCAATGCTTGACAGAAGTCCTCCTGATGCAACCGCATCACAGCGCCATCGATCTTTTTCCTGTCATAGCGCTCAATCATGTAGACCTGCCGGCCGGCAATGGAGGCAAGCCTGGCCATAGGTACCGGCAGGCCTATTCTCGCTGCCAGCGTCATGCAGAAGGCCTCGTTAACGACTGTGTCATCCAGTTTTTCTATGGGTGTCTTGATAATATGGGACGACGGACAGTCACCCTCTGGAACGAAGAAGCCGGTACCATCGAAATAAATAGGCACCTTGTTCTGGGCACCGGGCAGAGACAGGCGCACATTTTCCTCACCTGCAAAGGGAAAGACCGGCAGATTGTCAAGATGTAGGGCAAGCTCCTCTTCGGAAATGGGCCTGTAGGTCCCTCCTTTACCTGGGGTTCCGTCGGGTCGCAGGGATATTGCACCGATGCAATCGCCCCCTGCGGCTTCCAAAAGAGCATAGACGTTTTCGCCCGAAATTCCCAGTTGCCGGGCCAGGTAGTCCCTCATGGCACCTTCGGGCAAGAGGTTGGCAAAAAAGGCATGGGTCTCTTCATGTCCAAATGACGCCGCTCGAATAGGCAAATGACGGGAAAGGGGAAGCGAACCGCTTGTTGAGAAGTAGGATGGGGCATAGGTGAAAGTGAGACTGTCTCCCCTTTGCACCAGTTCGCCCACGCAGCTGTCCTGCAGGAACACCAACAGTTTCCGGCTCATTTATCCCCCCTGAGAGGGTTTCGGGAACGGGGAAACACGTATACTTCAAGGCCCAGCTTTCGTAAAATCTGCAGGGTCTTGCCCAGTTCAGCGGTTTCTTTGCCGTTCTCCAGCTGGGATAAAAATTTCGTTCCCACTCCCGACATGCCGGCGGCGGTTTCCTGACGAACGCCGATTTCCTTTCTTTTCATCCGGATAATCCTGCCAATATCTCGGGATGTGGAAACTTTACCGTAATTGGTAGCCGGATCCGCTTCATCGGTGGCCATCTCAGCCTCCTTCCTGATGACATGCTTCTTGTCCTAAAAAAATTTCCCGTACGGACATACTATAGCCTAGTCATATATAAAGACAACAAAGATTTCCGTACTGACATAATTTTCAATACAAAGCGGGATGAACCATAAATTTGTCCATACGAACATGCTTATAAAGGTACCCATGCATGCCTGTGTAAACCCCGGGAAATAAAAAAGCCCAGGTGATCCCCGGGCTTTTTGTGATGAAAAAATATGGCAGCGCTTACCGAACCAGCTTGGACAGCTTCTTGAAGGCATCCGTTCCGGCCACCCGCAACAGTTGGAAGAGGACGGCCTCGGTGGAGGTGATGACCGCTCCGGCGGCGGCGGCAGCGTCCACACCCACTTGCCAGTTATCCTTTTTGCGGCTCATGACCGCATCTTTCACCAAGTGCACATAAAACCCTGCATCGAGGAGCTCCAGCACCGTCTGCAGGACGCAGACATGGGTCTCCATGCCGGTAATGATGATCTGCTTGCGGCCGGTCTTCCTGACCGCATCGGTGAAATTATGGTCACCGCAGCAACTGAAGGTCATTTTTTCCAATGCCGGCGAACACAGCTTCTCCTTCAGCTCAGGCAGGGTTTCCCCAAGCCCCTTCACGTACTGCTCGGTGGCAAAGACCGGGAGGCTGAGCTCGGCGGCCGCTTCCTGGAGGATGGATACATTGGCGCAAAGCTTGGCCAGCACCTTGTCGTCCATGGCCTTGCACAGCTTTTCCTGCACATCGATCACCACCAGTACCGCATTACCGCTGTCGAGAAAAAACTTTTCCTTCACGCCCATATCCCCCCCTTTAATTAGACAAGTCACCAATAACCAATCACCAAGCACCAATCACTGCCTTAAGTCACCAATCACTGAAGTTTCAGTCCTTCTTCACCTCGATCCCCAGTTCAGTAATCTTCTTGCGCAGGGTATTGCGGTTGATGCCGAGAATATCTGCGGCACGCACCTGATTGCCCCGGGTTTTTTCCAGGACAAAACGGATAAGTGGCCGCTCCACCTGCTCCAGCACCATGGTGTAGACGTCGCCGCTCTCCATCTTTTCCATGTTGGTAAAGGAGCCGCGCAGCTTGATATCGACGATTCCTTCAAGTGAGAGATCTTCGCTCTGCACCGGTTCTCCACCCTTCTGCACCCGCAGGCCGGAGAAATCGGCAGCTGTCAGCAGTGGATCGACAGAGAGGATAACGGCCCGCTTGATGGTATTTTCCAGTTCCCTGACATTGCCGGGCCAGTTGTAGGAGGTAAGAAGGCGAATAGCATCGGGTGAACAGGTCTTGACCGGGACTTCCAGTTCGGCACAGACCTTTGCCAGGAAATAGTCCACCAGGAGCGGGATGTCCTCGCTCCGCTCACGTAGCGGCACCAGGTGCAGGGGGATGACATTGAGGCGATAGAAGAGATCTTCCCGGAACTGCTTCTTCCGCACCATTTCCTCCAGATCCTGGTTGGTCGCCGCCACTACCCGTACATCTACGGAAATGGTCTGGCTACCGCCGGTCCTGGTGACCTCTTTTTCCTGGAGAACGCGCAGGATCTTCGACTGCAGGTCGAAGGGCATGTCGCCGATCTCATCGAGAAAAATAGTGCCGTTGTTGGCCTGCTCGAACTTGCCCAGCTTCCGCTCGACGGCGCCGGTGAATGCCCCCTTTTCAAAGCCGAACAGCTCGCTCTCCAGGAGTTCCTTGGGAATGGCAGCGCAGTTGAGGGCAACGAACGGCTTGCCGAGGCGCTTGGAGTTGAAGTGAATGGCCCGGGCAATGAGCTCCTTGCCGGTTCCCGATTCGCCCTGGACAAGGACGGTCACGTCGCTGGGAGCCACCTTGCCGATGGTCTTGTAGATCTCCCGCATGGCAGGGGAATTGCCGATGATGGTTTTTTCCAGCTGGTAACGGTCCTTCAGCTCCTCCTTGAGCAGGGTCACCTGGGTGGTCATCTCCCTAGCCCGGTTCACCTTCTCGACAATGGCGTCGATGACATCCAGGTCGAAGGGCTTGGTCAGGTAGTCATAGGCGCCCCGCTTCATGGCCTCCACGGCGTTCTTCATGCTCGCCTCGGCTGTCATGATCACCACCAGAAGGTCGCTCTTCAGCTCCCGCACCCGGTCCAGCAGTTCCAGCCCGGAAAGGCCGGGCATCTTGATATCGAGAATCGCCAGATCATAGCTGTGCATCTTGATGTTGCGCAGGGCCTCGTCGCCATCCTTGGCCAGGTCCACGTTGAACCCTTTTTTCTTCAGGGCCTTGGACAGGACCCAGCGCATGCTCTCTTCGTCGTCGGCGACTAGAATGTTGTTGATCGGCATAAAAACCTCAGTTCGATGTTCGAAGTTCGACGTTCGATGTTGAAGGCTTTTCAACCATAGAACCGAACCTCAAGTTCGATGTTCGAAGTTCGAAGTTCGACGTTGAAGGCTTTTCAACCTCGAACCTCGAACGCCGAACTCCGAACGTTTTTTAAATTAACGGCAGCATCACCGTGAATGCCGTCCCCTTGCCGGGCTCCGAATCTACCCTGATCATGCCCCGGTGCTCGGCGATGATCTTCTGGCAGATGGCAAGCCCGAGACCGGTACCCTTGCTCTTTGTGGTGTAGAACGGGGTAAAAAGATGATCCAGCTCTTCCTTGTCGATGCCGGGGCCGTCGTCGCACACGTCGATGGCCACCAGGCGGGAGCGGCCCTCCCCTTTGGGCATCATGCTGTAGTCCGAGAGGATGCGGCTCTTCACCTTCACCTGCCCTCCATCCCCCACCGCCTCCACGGCATTCTTGATCAGGTTGAGAAAAAGCTGCGTCAACAGCGATTCATCGGCTAATATGGGAGGGATGCTGGGATCGAACTGCTGGATAAAGGTAATCCTGCGCCCGTCAACTGCCCTCTTCTGCAAAAGGAGGATGTCCCCAAGGACCTTGTGCAGGTTGACCTTGGAAAGTTCCAGTTTGCGGGGAGACGCCAGGGCCAGGAGATCCTCGACGATGCGATTGACCCGCTGCACTTCCTTCAGCATTACCCTGGTATAATCACGCAACTCGGGATTGTCCGGCAGCTCCATCTCCAGGAGCTGCGCCGCCCCCTTGATTCCCCCCAGAGGGTTTTTTATTTCATGGGCAAGGCCGGCAGCCAGTGCCCCCAGTGAAGAAAGCCGGTCTGCCTGGCGGACAGCATCTTCCAGCTCGCGGATATTGGTCAGATCCCGCAGGATAAGGATGGTGCCGATCCTGTCGCCGTCAGCCTTCATCAGCGGCGACGTGGTGGCGCTCACCGGTATCAGCCTGCCCACCTTCTTCAGAATGATGTTTTCGTGGTCGGAGATGGTCATGCCGGTCTGTGCCGTCTTATGCACCATGTCCAGCAGGATCTCCTCACCCTTGAACAGGTCTGAAAAGTGCGCCTTTCGGGCCTGGCGCAGGGAAATGCCGACCATCTCTTCGGCTGCCGGGTTGAGCAGCGTCACCAGCCCCTGGATATCAAGAACGATCACCCCATCGCCGACGCTGTCGATGACGTTGGCATAGTATTCCTCAAGATGCTCAATGGGCATGTGCAGGCTCCGAGAAGAAATCCTCCAGTGCCGCTATCAGTGCCGTTCTGTCTTCAATGTGATTGATCATGGCACGAAAATGGGCTGCGCCCGGCATCCCCTTGGCATACCAGGATAGGTGCTTGCGCATTTCTCTGACCGCAACATGTTCACCGGTTGCCTCCAGGAAAAGATCCAGGTGCCGCAAAGCCAGCGACCGCTTTTCGGCAGCGGTCGGGGGTATTGGTTCGTTCCCCGACAACAGGGCCAGAGCCTCCCTGAAAAGCCAAGGATTACCCAATCCGCCGCGGGCGACCATGACTCCGTCGCAGCCGGTCTGGTCGATCATGGCAACCACGTCGGCGGCAGTGAAGATGTCGCCGCTGCCGATGACCGGTATGGAAAGCGCCTCTTTCAATTCCCTGATCCTGGACCAGTCGGCATGACCCTCGAACATCTGGGCTCGGCTGCGGGGATGCAGAGTCACTCCATCAACACCTTCGGCCTCGGCAATTCGCCCGATCTCGAGGAAGGTATGATCGGCGGCCCCCCAGCCGGTGCGGATCTTGATGGTCAATGGCAGGGAAGTCGCCTTGCGCACTGCCTTGATAATCATCCCCACCTTTGCCGGCTCTCGCAACAGGGCACTGCCGGCGCCGCTGCCCACCACCTTGCGCACCGGACAACCCATGTTGATGTCGATCAGCTCGCCGTATTGCTCCACGAGCCGCGCCCCTTCAGCCAAGAGCTGAGGGTCGTCGCCGAAGATCTGGATGCCCATGGGGCGATCCATGGGATCTCTGCGCAAAAGATCGAAGGTTTTCTTCCCTTCCCGGACCAGGCCGTTGACGCTGATCATTTCGGTAAAAGTGAGAGCGGCACCGCATTCCCGGGCGAGGATACGCATGGGAAGATTGGTAAGGCCAGCCATGGGAGCGAGGATAAGGTTGTTTTCCAGCTGCAGTGAGCCGAGAGAAAGCAAAGTTTTCAATGATAACCGGTGAACTGATTGGATGTGCCTAAATTTTGGGCATTTTAACACAGGAAGAGGAAAAGGCAAGGTAATTTTAGGACCGGAAGATTTTCTCCAGGTCTCACATGGAACCGTTTATGGCTGTCACTCCCTCCAGGGCTCCACATGCCAGGGACAGGTGGGGGACTGCAACCTGCGCTTCACGGGGATTTATGCGGACAAGGGTGACGCCTTTCCTTGAGCCCAGGTGCTCGCTTAGATGGCGGATGGTGGGAATGGCCGTTCCTGCTCCCATTTCGATTACCACCATGGGCTTCTGCCTGGCGGAATCCAGGAATTCTTCGAAGCGCCCTTCCTGGCGATCGGTACGGGCGCTGATCCAGCCGTAGTCGCCGAACATGAGGATATTGGGCCGGGCGACCCCTTTGCAGCTGATGCAGCGTGGGATGGAGCGGGCACGCATGGTATCCGTATCTACCGGGATGCTCTCCCGGTTGCCCCAGATATTGAGGGAACATGGTGCCGTGCACTGGAGATGGTGGATGGAGCCGTGAACCTCCCAAATACGGTCTTCAGGAAAGCCCGCCTTCTGGAATTGGCCGTCCACGTTGGAGGTGACGACGAAATGATCAAGATTGAAACGCTCAACCCAGGACCTGAGGAGGGAGAATCCGGCATGGGGAACGGTTTGGCGATAAAGGTTGGTGCGGTGGCCGTAAAAACCCCAGCCAAAGGCGGGATCCCGCTCGAAATGTTCAGGATTGGCAGCGCCGATGAAGCTGATGCCGAGCCGTTCATACATGGGATAGGCCTGCCAGAAGCCCTTGTCCCCGCGGAAGTCGGGAAGTCCCGAATCCACCCCCATCCCGGCACCGGCCGTTATCACCAGCGCCCCGGCGTTCCTGACAGCCTCGGCAGCCCGAAAGAACATGTCATCCATCGTCTCACCCCTCACCCCTCACCCCTCACCCCTCATCAATCACCCCTCATCAATCACCCCTCACCAATCACCAATCACCAATCACCAATCACCAATCACCGTCATATCCCCACCCTTACCAGGACGGGCTTCAGCAGTCGCTCCACCTCCTGTGGGTCCATGGCAACGAGAAAGCCCCGTTTGCCGCCGTTGATGTATATCTGTGGCAGCTCATGAATGGTCTCTTCCATATAAACCGGCATGGTACGCCGTGTACCGAATGGGGAGGTACCACCTACCAGATACCCCGAATGCCGGTTGGCAACCTCCGGGCTGCAGGGAGCAACACTCTTCACCCCCAGGACCCTGGCCAGTTCCTTGGTGGAAACCTGGCAATCCCCATGCATGAGCACAACCAGGGGCTGCCTGGCGTCATCCTCCATAATCAGTGTCTTTATGATGCAATGTTCATCAACTCCCAGTTCTCGTGCGGATACGGCCGTGCCCCCCTTTTCCTCGTAATTGTATAGATGGGGGACGAACCGGGCTTTTTCGGCGCGAAGCATGCGCACTGCAGGTGTTACCGCTATTTTTTCCTTTGACATTGTCCTCTTCCCTGTGTTTCCATACCGACATCTTTGCCGGTAGCGTATTGCCGCTCCGGGCAATCGGCCACGGTAAAAATATAATTTTTATTATTCAAAAGAGAAAGCGTTTCTGGCCCGACTAACGGGTTGAAAGGCGGAGAATGGAAAACCCGGGGGCAAAACCGGCAAGGAAGATACTCGTCATGGACGACGACGAAATGATCCGTTTTATCGCCGAGCAGACGCTAAGCAAGGCCGGATATGATGTAACCTGTGTCGCCGACGGGGCAGCGGCAGTGAAAGCATATGTTGCCGCCTGCAAGGGGGATAGGCCATACATCGCTGTTTTTCTCGATCTCAACATCCCCGGGGGTATGGGGGGCAAGGAGACCATGAAACGCTTGCTGGATGTTGATCCGGCAGCAAAGGGTTTCGTCATGAGCGGTGATCCCACCGACCCGGTAATGCAGGATTTTGCCGTCCATGGTTTTCATGGTGCTGTAGATAAACGACTGCTATACAAGAAAGCGGAATTAGACGCTATTTTGAGTGCACTTGCTTAGCAGGTGCCTAAAACCAGCTCAATATCCGTAGTCAAGACTGTCGATCCGCTCAACCCGGCCATCGACAAACCTGAAGGCATACATGAAGGCATTGGGGCCGAAGTTATAATTCCACTCATCGATGGTGACGATACTGAAACCTTTTTTGTCCGGCCCAAGCCTTTTCTCCTCGCGCTGGGTCTTCATTGTCGGTTCACCGCATTTGGCGATCACTTCAACCATGGCATCGCCAGTGGAAACAATTCCATTAGTGCAGCGACATGTGCTGGATTCGACGGCAAAGCCGGCCTCGACAAAACCAACGACAAGCAGACAGGCAGTAAAAAAAAGCAGAAACTTGTTCATGGGGTACTCCTCCTGAAAGTTATTAGAAACGAATGGTTTGTTTTATGTTGTCGGGAACATAGGACCGGTCAATTTTCCAGCCTTTGCCCGGAACCAGCACCGGCGCCAATTTTACCGCAATGTATCCGATAACATTCATGCCGGCCGGAAGTTCTGAGGCTATCCTGACAATTCTGAATCCGACCAGCTCACCAACCTCGGGGCAGGATGGCGCGCCTTTCAGGGTACAGCCCCACATTTCCCAACCGCCGGTTTTGTCTGCGATGCGAAGCTGAAAATTCCGTTCCCCTTCCGAGCCAATGGCCCCGACCGCTTCAACCATGGCAGGGACAACCGATTCCAACAGCAGCTTGTTCGGCAAGTTCGTGCATGCATAGTCGAAAGCTGCTGCGTTGCTCTCGAAAGCAAGTATCCGACCATCCTTCTTCTTCAGCCAGCCGAACATGTAGCTCTCCCTGTGAGATTTTTCCTGCGGTATCTTTTATCAAAATTTGCCGGACTTTCCAAATTAAAACAGGCAATTTAATTCTCTACATTGACATTTTCGGCGGTCAAAGCTATATCCTGATGTCGACAAGGAGAAATAGCATGCAGATAAGATATAATACATTAGGCACCTGTGCATCAAGGATTGATATTGAAATTGACAACGGCGTAATACAATCAGCCGCTTTTATCGATGGTTGCGCCGGAAACACCCAGGCAGTCGGTGCACTGGTCAAGGGGATGGCCGTTGAAGAGGCAATCAGAAGGCTTAAGGGTATTGCCTGCCAGGGAGACACCTCATGTCCGGATCAGTTGGCCAGGGCACTGGAACAGGCACTGCTATAGCTGGTTTCCATCCGGAAACCACTAGTTTCTCATCCGGAGTTTCCGGACGGAACCTGCTAACCCGCAAGACGAAGGAGTGCTGCATGGAAATCTTCGGCGGCTTTATGATGATGGCGTCTATTCTCGGATTTTTCCTGACTGTTATCTGGTTCATTCTGCCCTTTGTCATCTTCAGCATAAAGGGCAAGGTCGACCGGACTCTCATCCTGGCTGAAGAGGCTGACCGGAGACTTGGGGAAATCGAAACGCGGCTGGCCAGGCTGGAGGCTGAAAAGACCCCATTGACCAATGACTCCGCTGCCACCCTCCCAGCCGAAATACTTGCCGCCGAAGACTGACCTACAACTGGAGCGGCGAGATAAGCTATAATCTCTTGAGCTTTTGCTTCATATGGTCACAAAAACAAGCCACCACCACCGGATCGAATTGGGTCCCGGCACATCTCTGCAATTCCTGCAAGGCATCCTCCACCGTATAGCCCTTTTTGTATGGACGCACTGAAACCATGGCATCAAAGGAATCGGCCACGGTTATGATCCGCGCCTCCAGAGGGATCGCCTCGCCCTTCAGTTGGTCTGGATACCCGGTGCCGTCGTAGCGCTCATGATGGTGCAGTATACCGGGCAATACCCCCTTCAACTGCTCTATGGGAGCAAGTATCGCGACCCCCTTTTCCGGGTGAAGGCGCATGGGAGGAAAATCGTCCTCGGCGATTTTTTCCGGCTTTTCCAGTAGTGCCTCTATTATGCCGATTTTACCGATATCATGGAGGAGGCCTCCTATCTTCACCCTCTCGATGGTCGCTTCGTCCAGTTTGAGAGCCCTCGCAAGATCACCGGCAACGCGCATGACCCTCTCGGAGTGCCCTTTGGTCCAGGCCGATTTGGCATCTATGGCATTGGCCAGGCTTGCGACGGTACCGATAAAGAGATTCTCCAGGTCTTCATAAAGGTTCGCATTCACCAGCGCCACAGCTATCTGCCCGGCAATCTTCTCCACGGCAAAGACGTCATCCTGCATAAAACGATCGGTATCGCAATCGCCAAGAAGCAGCACGCCATTGACTTTTTCCTTGCTGACCATGGGAATAGCGATCAGAGACTGCATGCCCGTCTCCCGGAGGAGGTTGTCCAGGTAAGGCAGCTTCTTCAAGTCCCTCAGGCTGCTTATATAGCAGCTCTCCCCCTTGACATATGCTTGATCAACGCAACTTCCGCCCAATTCCGGACGAGCTCCGCTCTTCAGCTCATGGGGCAGTTCTGCAGAAAAACAGGCTGATGCCATAATCGACAAGGAGCCGTTTTCCGTTCCGAACAGGACCACCAGATCGCACTGAATGAGCCGTTCGATGTTCTGCATGGCCGAGGCAATGATTTTTTCCCGGCTCAGGGAAGATGAAATCGCCTTGTTGATCTCGTCCAGGGCAAAGATGATATCCAGCCGTCTGCCCATGTCAACGGCCAGATCCAGCGATTCATCCAACAGGGTTGAATAGCTGACCGCAAGTGCGGCATTGGCAACAATATCCTGGATCAGACCTATGTCGGACCCGCTGAAGGGTTGTTGAACCAGCGCCCTGGCGACCAGGGCAGCACCCGTCATCTGATTGTTCACTTTCATCGGCACCACAAGCAGATTGAACTCCTCTTTAAACCGATTGAGCAGCGGCGTGAACAGCAACGCGCCTGCCGGCTCATCGGGGAGAAGGTGGCCCCGTTCCCGTAAAAGCTTTTTCAGAAGAGGGGCCTTGCCAGGCATCAAGGGAATGTCCTTGAGCAGGTCGAGCCGCGCGGAAGGGAAATCGCAGGAACGTCCCTGGGTGAATTCCCGGCGTTCCCGATCAAGCAGGTAAACAATGGCCCAGCTGCAGCCTGCCATTTTAGCCAGCAACCGGCAAAGGCTCAGCACCGCATTGTCCACATGGGCAATGCGGGCACGCTTCTCGGTTTCCTCCACAATCTCGGAAAACTTTTCACCCACAGCCGGTCTCCTCCAATGTTATTAAACCACAATGCGGCCATATTTCTTGCCAAAAAGGTGATTTTTTACTAATATCGCCGTTCGTTGTGGAAATGACAGATAAATCTGAGGCTTTACAAAACATGATGGGCCGGCCGATATGAACGGTGCAAGCAAGAGACAGCACAGCGTACCGGATCGACCTGACCTTAAAGCGAGAGGCAATAAGCATCGGCCCCGCCAGAGTTTTGTAGGGCCTCATCTGAAAGTAGATTTGAGGAGGGTGCAGAATGGGTTTATTGAAAGGGAAAAAAGCGCTGATATTCGGCGTAGCCAATGACAAGAGCATCGCCTGGGCCATAGCGGAGTCTTTCCGGCAGCAGGGAGCAGAAGTTGCCCTTGCCTATGCCAATGAAGCGGTGGCCAAGAGGGTGATTCCCCTCGCTGAAAGTATCGATGCAGCAATGACATTGCCATGTGATGTGAGGAACGACGATGACATAAAGGCTGTCATGGCCAAGGTTGAAAAGAAGTGGGGAGGGCTCGACATCCTAGTCCACTCGATCGCCTTCGCCAACAAGGATGAACTGAAAGGATCATTTCTCAATACGACCAGGGAAGGCTTCGCCATGGCTCTGGACATCAGCGCCTACTCCCTCATCGCCCTTTCAAGGGAAGCCATGCCGCTACTTGAGAAGAGCAACGGCAGCATCCTGGCGCTCACTTATTATGGCGGACAGAAGGTGTTCCCCAATTACAATGTGATGGGAGTCGCCAAGGCCGCACTGGAAATGAGCATCCGCTACCTTGCCGAAGCAGTGGGACCGGAAGGGGTAAGGGTCAATGCCATTTCCGCCGGTCCGTTGCGCACTTTGGCATCATCGGGTGTCGGCGGCTTCAACCAGATAGCAGGCCACGTGGCATCAAAGGCGCCGCTACGCCGCAATATCACCCAGGAGGATGTGGCCGGAGCGGCAATCTACCTCTCCAGCGACCTGGCCCGCGGTGTCACCGGGGAGATACATTTCGTCGATTCCGGGTATAATATAATTGGTCTCTGATTTTTATTCCTCGCTGTCGGGAGAACTCACATAAAACAACTGCATGGCAATCTCACCGGCTTGAAACCGAGCCAGCATAAAGGATTGGAAAGGCTCTACCGCCGACGCGTCCCCCCGGAAGAAGTAATAACCCTGGACCTTGCCAGGGAGTTGGTGGAACTATCCAGGGAGATACGACGCCAACTGGGGCTGCTGGTCAACCGTTCCGGCGATGTGGAATACGTCATCGTCGGCGATGAACGGGGGCTCTACATCCCTGAACTTTCCGACTACCCACTGGGCAAGAAGCTCCTGCGGGAATTGCGCCTGATCCATACCCACCTGAAGGGAGAATCGCTGACCGATGACGATCTTACCGACCTGGCGTTGCTCCGGCTCGACCTGATAGCCGCCTTGCAGATCTCCCCGGTGGAGGGGCAGTTTTCCATTCAAACCGCCTACCTCGCCCCCCACACCCCTGGCAAAGCCCCTTACAGAACCGAGCGCCCGCAGCCATTCAGCCGCTTCGAGCTTGACTTTGCCAGCTTTGTCGAAACTCTCGAGTCCTCTCTTCACCAAGCTGCCAACGGGACGCGGGTGATAATGAAGGGAGAAGAGCGGGGTATTCTCATTTCGGTAACAAAGGCATCCCTTGATGAGGCAGAGGACTCCATAGAGGAGTTGAAGGAATTAGCCAGAACTGCAGGTGTAGAGGTGCTCGATACGGTCATTCAGCGCCCACGTCAGTTCAACCCCCGCTTTCTCATGGGAGAAGGCAAGATGCGCGACGTGGTGATCCGCGCTCTCCAGCTCGGGGCATCACTTCTCGTTTTCGATCAGGAACTCAGTCCGACCCAAATAAGGTCTATTTCCGCCATGACCGAACTTAAGGTCATCGACCGCAGCCAGCTTATTCTGGATATCTTCGCCCGGCGGGCCCAGAGCCTTGACGGCAAGGTGCAGGTTGAATTGGCGCAGCTCAAATACCTGCTGCCGCGCCTCACCGGGCGGGGAGTACAGATGTCCCGGTTGATGGGGGGCATAGGCGGCCGTGGGCCGGGTGAGACAAAGCTGGAAATGGACAGAAGAAGGATCCGCGACAGGATCGCTCGCCTGGAAAAGGAACTGAAGGAACTCTCCCACGGACGCTATCAGCGTCGGCAAAAACGGGTCAAGGCCGGGCTGCCGATCATTTCCATCGTCGGCTACACCAATGCCGGCAAATCGACCCTGCTCAACACCCTTACCCAGAGCGATGTCTTCACTGAAAACCTGCTTTTCGCCACCCTCGATACATCCACCAGGAGGCTCCGCTTTCCCCGTGACCGGGAAGTAATCATCACCGACACCGTCGGTTTCATCCGCTCGCTTCCCAAGTCGCTGATGGGTGCATTCAAGGCCACCCTGGAAGAATTGCAGGATGCCGATCTGCTGCTCCACTTGGTTGATTGTTCAAACCCACGCTTCGAGGAGCACATTTCCCAGGTGGAAACAATACTTGATGAACTGGAGCTGGAGACAAAACCGAGACTGCTGGTTTTCAACAAGACGGACCTCCTCACCGAGATGAAGAAGAAGGATCCCTTGACCGCCATGAAGGTGCGCCAGGCTTCGCGGCGGCTTAGCGCAATCGCTATTTCTGCTGCCGACCGAAAGAGCCTGGCCCCCCTGATGGAAGAACTGCAACGTCGGTTCTGGCCCCAGGAAACAGCCATCGCCGGACAAGTGATCCCGGAATAGATTTCCTACCAACAGCTATTTGTCCTGCCCCTCTGACTGCTCTGCCACATATGGCTGATGCAGCTTCACCGGCGCTCCCTGTCGCCTCATCCTTAAATTAAGCATCTCCACAATCACCGAAAATGCCATGGCGAAATAGATATAGCCCTTGGGAATGTGCATATCGAAACCATCGCCGATCAAAGCCACCCCGATCAGAATCAGAAATGAGAGAGCAAGCATCTTTATGGTTGGATGTCTATCGACAAAAGCACTGATCTTTCCCGAGAAAAGCATCATGAAGAAGACGGCGACAACAACCGCCGCAACCATTACCCCCACCCTGTTGGCCATCCCCAGCGCAGTGATGATCGAATCAAGGGAAAAGACTATATCCAGCATCAGAATCTGAATGATGACACTGGCAAAAGTTATTCCGCCTTTGGCCGAGGCATGACCTTCTTCCCCTTCCAGTTTTTCATGGATTTCCATGGTGCTCTTCCAGAGCAGAAATAACCCGCCGCAAATGAGAATCAGATCGCGACCGGAAATCTCATTATTCAGAATGGAAAAAAGTGGAGCTGTCAGCCCCATCAGCCAGGCAAGAGAAAAGAGCAAAACGATCCGGATAAACATGGCAAGGCCCAGTCCCACCAGCCTGGCCTTCTCTTGTTGGTGGACGGGGAGTTTTCCCGCCTGTATGGAAATAAAGATGATGTTGTCGATGCCAAGCACGATCTCAAGTGCCGTCAGTGTTACAAGCGCCAACCAAACCTGTGGGTCTGTCAACCATTCCATTTTATAAACTCCTTTGCCAGTAAATGAGCTGCCTTGAATTGTCAAATCAGAAAAGCTGAAGAAATAAAAAAACCTTTACCTTCGGCGCAGATGGTCGCTTCAGATAAAGGTCTTGCATGCAGAAGAAATGCCCCATGCCCGGGTGTCGCCACCGTATTGACGGGCTATGGGTCGACCATAAACCGGTCGATAGCTACTCCCCTTTACAGCAGTGGAATATATTGAATGGGCCTTTCCGTGTCAAGATTTTTCCTCGAATGGTTGCCGGCACCTGCACCAATGCACATTTGACGCTCCAGAAACTCCACCTAATTGTTGACATCTGCCCCATGAAGGGATATATCATTACAAAATCTGTCAAGTATTAGCCCCAATGCGTTTGATAAGGAATTGACATGCTCCTGACCGTTTCCCAAGCGGCGAAACTGCTTCATGTCCCGGAAAAAACCGTTTTGCGATGGATAAAAAAGGACCAGATTTCAGCATGCACGGTCAATGAAGAATACCGCCTGAACCGGGTGGACCTTCTTGAATTGGCCACAGAACAGCGCCTGAACCTTTCCCCCGAAATATTCGCCGAACCCGAAGAACCTGATATACATCTGCCGCATCTTTCCCAGGTCCTGAAAGCGGGGGGAACCCATCATGATATTCAGGGAAAGACCAAGGACGAGGTGCTGAAAAACATTATCTCTCTCCTCAAGTTCCCTCCCCAGGCAGATCGGGATTACATCCTCCAGGTGCTCATGGCTAGAGAAGCCCTTGGCACCACAGCCATCGGCGACGGCATCGCCATCCCCCATGTGAGAAATCCCATCCTGCTCCACGTGAATGCCGCCATGATCACCCTCTGCTTCCTCACCAATCCCATTGATTTCAAAGCCATTGATAATAAACCCGTAGATACCATTTTTCTTCTCATCAGCCCCACGGTAAAGGTTCACCTGCACCTTCTGTCCAAACTGGCGTATATCCTGCGAGATCAGCGTTTTAAGGCAGTTCTGCAGCGTCAGGGGCCACAGAGCGAGATTATCGCCGCTGTGAAATTGATAGAAGGCGAACTGGCAGGTGGAAACGCCCGCTGAATATTCCACAGGAGTATAAACCATGAATACATCGGAGATGATTGACCCTGCACGTATTATCATGACAGGGGCAATTTTCGCCGGCCTTTCAGGAGTTCCCGGCCTTTTCCCACGCCTTGGCGCTGCCGTCGCCCAAAAATTGACAACCCTTCTTGCCTGCTTCGCCTCCCTGTGCGGTCTGGGCGGAGCAGTCTTTGTCGCTGTCAATGGCATGACGGAGTACTTTGTCATTGACTGGAGCCTCCCCTTCGGCCCCTGTGAAATCCGGATCGACCCTCTGGCCGCTTTTTTCCTTATACCCATTTTTCTCGTTTCCGGCGCCTGTGCCGTTTATGCCAACGGCTACTGGCCTGCGGACAAGCATGCCGGCACCTCCAGACTCCTCGGCTTTTTTCTCGGGCTCCTCTCATCATCAATGGTGCTGCTCATCACCGCCGGCAACAGCGTCTTCTTCCTCATCTCCTGGGAAGTGATGGCCGTCTCAGCCTATTTTGCCATCACAGCTGAAAATGAGGATCACGAGGTGCGCAAAGCCGGATTCGTCTATCTGGTCTGCACCCATGTGGGAACCCTGGCGCTTTTTGTCATGTTTATAATCCTCCGACTGATGACCGGTTCATTTGCCTTTCCCCTCGCAGCAACGCTGTCCCCCCTGGGGCCTGGAGCAGCAGTGATTTTCTTCACCGCCCTGTTCGGCTTCGGCATGAAGGCAGGCATCATGCCGCTCCATATCTGGCTTCCGGCTGCCCATGCCAATGGACCGAGCCATGTATCAGCCATGATGTCAGGTGTAATGCTGAAGATGGGCATTTACGGCATCATCCGCATCCTTTCCACGTTCTCTCCCGTGCCTCTCTGGTGGGGATTCGTCATTCTCGGAGCGGGTATCATTTCCGGCTTGGCCGGGGTTATTTCCGCCATAGGCCAGCAAGATCTGAAAAGGCTTCTTGCCTATAGCAGCATTGAAAATATCGGCATCATCACCATGGCCTTGGGCACCGCCCTTATCGGCATCTCAGTGGGAAATGTCACACTGGTAATGATGGGCATGGGGGGATGTCTGCTCCATGTGCTGAACCACTCCCTCTTCAAATCTCTGCTGTTTCTTGGAAGCGGCGCGGTAATTCATGCTGCCGGCACCAGGGAACTCTCGCGCATGGGAGGACTTGCCAGGCAGATGCCTCGCACTGCCCTTCTCTTCTTCATCGGCTGTGTCGCCATCTGCGGTCTTCCGCCTCTCAATGGCTTCATTTCCGAATACCTCCTCTACCTGGGATTCTTCTCCGGCATCAATGGTACCGGCATCCCGGTCTTTGCCAGCATGGGGCTTGCCATCTTTTCCCTGGCACTCATCGGCAGTCTGGCACTCGCCTGTTTCGTAAGGCTCTGCGGCATTGCCTTTCTTGGCCACAACCGCTCTCCGGATCGGGCAGAAATGCATGATGCCCCGTTGACGATGCTCATCCCCATGGCGCTCCTGGCTGCATGCTGTCTGGGGATAGGGCTGCTGCCCCTTTCCGCCGTCAATCTTGTCAAGATTCCGGTTCTGGCAATATTCCCCTCAGTTTTAGCGGCCGGAACGGACGTTTCTTCTCTTGCACCGCTGGGTCTCCTGGAGGCATGCGGCCTGATCCTCGCCCTGGTCATGATCGCCCTTGCCGCGCTTTACCTGCGGCGGCTGAAGATGAATCCTCCGGTTCCCTCATCCACCTGGGGGTGCGGATATCTGCAATCTTCTGCACGAATTCAGTACAGCGCCACCTCTTTTGCCGAAATGCTGGTACACTTTTTCCGCGGCATTCTGCAGCCAGCCTATGCCACACCCAAAATCAGCGGCTTTCTCCCCGCTGCTTCGCGGTTTTCCAGCCGCATCCCGGAAACGGTGCTCGAAAGACTGCTGCTGCCTTTCGTACGGCTTGCCGGGCTGGTCTTTTCTTTCATGCGCCGCCTGCAGCATGGCGAGCCGAATTTGTACGTATTCTATATCTTCGTCACACTGGTGATGCTGCTGGCATGGTCCTACTAGACGAGTGCCAGCCTAGCCGGACAGAGGTTTCATCATGACCGATATATTGATCCATGCACTTCTCATCATCCTCATGCCGCCGCTCCTCCTCGGGGTGATCGGAAAAACCAAGGCCGCCTTTGCCGGCAGGATCGGCCCGTCATATTTTCAACACTACTACGACCTGGCAAAACTGATCCGCAAGGGTATGGTAATCAGCGACACCACCACCTGGGTCTTTACCGCTGGGCCGGTGATCACCCTGGCCGCTACTCTGGTTGCAGCCTTGTTGATCCCCCTGGGCAACCATCAGGCTCCCATCGCCTTTGCCGGGGACATGATACTCTTTGCCTATCTCTTTGCCCTCGGACGGTTTTTCACCACCCTGGCGGCCCTTGACACCGGTTCAAGCTTCGAGGGGATGGGCGCGGCCCGGGAAGCGACCTTTGCCTGCCTCGCCGAACCGACGCTGTTTTTTGCCCTGATGACCCTGAGCAGGATGAGCGGCACCCTTTCCCTTTCCCCAATGATGTCCAACCTGTCGGTCTCCATGTGGTTCAGCTCCGGCGCCGCACTCCTTCTTCTCGTCGGCGGGCTGTTCATAGTGCTTCTTGCGGAAAACTGCCGTATTCCGTTCGATGATCCCAATACCCACCTGGAACTGACCATGATCCACGAAGTGATGGTCCTTGATCACAGCGGACCCGCCTTTGCCTATATCCTCTACGGTGCGGCCATGAAACTGTTCGTCATGGGGGCGTTCTTCATCAATATCGCCCTGCCCCTGAAAAGCGGCAACGCCATCCTCGACTGGGGCATTTTCATCCTGCTCATGCTCGGGCTGGCAGTGGCCATCGGGGTCGTGGAATCAATAATGGCCAGGCTTCGACTTATCCGTGTTCCGCAGCTGCTGGTTGCAGCCTGCATTCTTTCCGGCTTTTCAATGCTGTTGATCCTGAGGTGACCATGAATATATTTGCCGATCAATTGCTGGTGTTCGTCATGCTGATCAATTTCCTCGTGCTCGGCTCAAGCCGAATGGCAATCGCCATCCGCGCCGTTGCCGTACAAGGAGTTGTCCTGGGACTACTTCCCGGCATAATTCATCATTTTTCCTGGCACCTGGTAGCCATAACCGTCGGCATCATCCTGGCCAAAGGGGTGATGATCCCCTGGCTTCTTTTCGGGGCCATGAACAAGATCCAGATCAAGCGGGAGGTGGAGCCCTTCATCGGCTATGTTTCGACACTGATCATCGGTGCCATAACCACCGCCCTTGCCTTTGTCTTCGCTGCCAAACTGCCGCTGGCGCCTGAGCACCAGGGGCTTCTCTTTGTCCCTGCGGCCATCGCCACCATGATGACCGGTTTTCTCGCCCTGACCACCAGACGTAAAGCCATAAGCCAGGTTATTGGCTACCTGATCCTTGAAAACGGCATCTTCATCTTCGGCCTGCTCCTGTCGACAGCCATGCCGGTAATGGTAGAGGCAGGGGTTCTTCTCGACCTGCTTGTCGGCATCTTCGTCATGGGCATTGTCATCAATCACATCAGCAACGAGTTTTCTTCCATAGATACATCGCGGCTGACCGCACTGAAGGAGTAAGTAGATGTTTTACAGCCTGGTTCTGCTACCACTGGTCGGCGCACTACTGGCCTGGTTCATACCTTCCAACCGCCACCGGCCGCTGGTGCTTCCCCTTTTTGCCGCTCTGCATCTGAGCCTGACCGTCGATGCATTCATTGCCCCCCCCGCCCCGTCTCCGGGGGGATGGCTCGTGCTGGACCCGATCGGCAAACTGTTTCTCGGCGTCGAGACCCTTCTTTTCCTTACCTGCGCCGTCTATGCGGTGGGCTACCTCTCCCACCGCCAGGAACGATCAAACCGCGTCCTGTGCATGGGGCTTCTCGTCTGCCTGTCCGCCATGACCCTGGTAACCATTTCCCATCATCTGGGGCTACTCTGGGTTGCCCTGGAAGCCACCACCCTCACCATGGCGCCTCTCATCTACTTCAACCGCAATGCCCGGTCCCTTGAAGCCACCTGGAAATACATGCTCATCTGTTCGGTGGGCATCGCCCTGGCCCTGCTCGGCCTCTTCTTTCTTGCCTACTCTACCGTTGTCGCCCAAAAGGAAGCCACGCTCCTGCTGGAACCACTGATCGCTTCAGCGGGTCAGCTTTCACCGGCCTGGCTAAATGCTGCCTTCATCTTCCTTCTGGTAGGCTTCGGCACGAAGATGGGTCTGGCGCCGCTTCACACCTGGAAGCCGGACGCTTACGGAGAGGCTCCAGGCCTGGTGGGAGCGTTGCTGGCAGGGGGACTGGTTAACTGCGCCTTCCTGGCCATCATCAGGGTTTACCAGGTTTGCATGCGGGCCAGCGAAACCGCCTTCTATCACAATGCCATGATTGTCCTGGGTCTTGTTTCAATGGCCTTCGCCGCCGTGTTTGTCGTGCGGCAGGCCGATTTCAAGAGAATGCTCGCCTATTCCAGCGTGGAGCACGTGGGAATTTTGGCCATAGCCTTGGGGATAGGTGGCGATGCCCTCTTCGGGGCGCTGTTCCACGTCATCAACAACGGCCTGACCAAAGGGGTCCTGTTCCTCACCTCGGGGAATATTCACCGGGCCTATGGCAGCAAGAATTGTGAACAGGTGAAAGGAGCGTTGCACCGGGTCCCATGGTCGGGGGCGCTCTTTTTGGCAGGATTCATCGCCATCACCGGCTCCCCCCCCTTCAGCCCGTTTCTCAGTGAATTCACCATCGTCAGCAGCATCTTCAGCCAAAAACAACCCCTGGTCGGAGCCCTGTTCCTGCTCTTCCTGGCCATCATCTTCCTCGGTATGGCCTCCTCCGTGCTGCCGGTGGTAATGGGCAGAATGACACCGGCCGTCACCAGGACCTCCTATCGTGACAGCTTCCTTACGGTCGGGCCGCCCCTGTTCCTGATGGCCATCATTCTGGTACTGGGGCTATGGCTGCCGGCCCCGCTGAAAGCACTCCTGCAGCAATCGGCCCAGCTTTTGGAGGTACGGCCATGACAGACACCTCCTTTATGAAGACGTTTTACAACGGCGAGTCCTTACCACTTGCCGCAGTCCCCGAGGTGAGACTGGAAGAATTTCTCCAGGCCATTATAAACGCCGCAGACCACGGCTGGAAAATCTCCGCTTTTTTCGGTGAAGGAAACCCTGCCGAGCTTAATCTCTATGTTGTGCTAACAGCCAGAGCCGACGGCTTGATCGGAGTGATGCGCAGCAAATGCAGCGGCAATTTTCCCTCCATTACCCCTTACTGTCCACAGGCCAATCTTTTCGAGCGTGAAATCGCCGAGCAATTCGGGATAGTACCGGAAGGACACCCCTGGTTCAAACCGCTCCGTTTCCACCAATCCTTCAGGCCCGGTTACGATGCCTGGGGACGAGCCGACAGGAGCGCCATCCTCCCCGGTGTCACCGATTTCTACCGGGTCGAGGGAGAGGAAGTCCACGAAGTTGCAGTCGGGCCGGTCCATGCCGGAGTGATAGAGCCGGGACATTTCCGTTTCCAATGCCACGGCGAAGAGGTTTTCCACCTGGAAATAGCCCTGGGATACCAGCACCGGGGCATCGAAGCGGCATTGATCGGCGGACCGAAACCACGAACCCTCTATGAGATGGAAACCATAGCCGGAGACACCACCGTCGGCCACGCATGGGCCCACTGCATGATCCTGGAGTCTCTGGCCAATATTCATCTGCCGGCCAAGGCAGAGGTACTACGGGGTATCGGCCTGGAACTGGAACGACTGGCAAATCATACCGGGGACCTGGGGGCCATCGCCGGCGACACCGGCTACCTTCCCACCTCGTCCTACTGTGGCCGTATCAGGGGCGATTTCCTCAATATGAGCGCCATCCTTTGCGGCAGTCGCTTCAGCCGGGGGCTGATCCGCCCCGGCGGTACCGGCTTCGACTGCAGCCGGAAACAGTCGGACGAACTCCTGCAGCGACTGGCATCAGCGCGAAAAGATCTGACCAATGCCGTCGATCTTATCTGGGCGACCCCTTCGGTGCTTGCCCGCCTTGAAGCCACTGGTACCGTCAGCAGGGAAACGGCCAAAGAGCTCGCCCTCACCGGCCCAGCAGCAAGAGCCTGTGGCATTGCCACCGATACACGCCAGGATTTCCCTTTCGGCATCTATCAGATGAGCCAGATTCCCGTGGTTACCGCCAGAAGCGGAGACGTTTACGGGCGGACTCTGGTCAGATGGCTGGAAGCGGAAAAATCACTGGAGTTCCTGGAGGAACAGCTGCGTCAGTTGCCCAGCGGTCGCCATGCTACCCATATGGGGGCGCCGGCCGGAGAAAGGCTTGCCGTGGCCTTGACCGAAGGCTGGCGAGGAGAGGTCTGTCATGTGGCGCTGACCGACGAATCGGGCAGGTTCAGTCGTTACAAGATTGTCGATCCATCTTTCCATAACTGGCCGGGACTGGCCATGGCCCTGCGCGGCCAGCAGATATCGGATTTTCCCCTGTGCAATAAGAGCTTCAACCTGTCCTACTGCGGATTCGACCTTTAACGTACGAACGATCTGCCGACGATATTTTTAGCTGAGGATATTATGCTTAAAACCATACTCGCCCGCATCCACCAGAAACACCGCACCCTGAAATATCCCGATGAACCGGCACAATTGCCTGAGCTTTTCCGCGGTTACCCTGTCCTCAACGCCGAGGCCTGCCCTGCCGACTGCCGTCTGTGTGCCAATGCCTGTCCATTCGGCGCCATCAGCCGCAATGAAAACTGTCTGGCACTGGATATGGGCAAATGCCTGTTCTGTCCGGAGTGCACCCTGTCGTGCCCCCATGGAGCCATCAGGTTCAGCCGCGATGAGAAGCTGGCGGCAAGAACTCGCCGGGATTTGATCGTATCTTCGGATGGAGAGCGGAAATTAACCGAAGCGCTGGAAGCAAAAATGCTTTCCCTCTTCGGCCGGTCTCTGAAACTGCGTGAGGTATGTGCAGGGGGGTGCAATGCCTGTGAGGCAGATGTGAACGTTCTGTCAACGGTGGCTTGGGACCTGGGACGATTCGGCATCCAGTTCGTGGCATCGCCGCGCCATGCCGACGGCATCCTGGTGACCGGTCCGGTTACTGAAAATATGCGGGAAGCGCTGCTGAAGACCTATGAGGCAGTGCCGGCACCGAAAATCGTCATCGCCAGCGGTGCCTGTGCCATCAACGGAGGGCCTTTCATGGACTCGCCGGAGGTGCACAATGGTGTGGATGGGCTGCTACCTGTGGATCTTTATATCCCTGGCTGCCCTCCCCACCCGTTCACCATACTTGACGGCCTGCTCAGGCTGTTGGGCCGCCTTCAGGAGGGGAAATAAGCCGCCCCGGTCATAGTTCCGCCGGCTTCTTAGCCTCCGGAACATTCTGCTCCTCCACCGGTGACACTGCCTGCTGAAAATGAATGCGGCTGATGTACCAGTCGAAGAAGGCCAGGGCCAGGCCGGAGATCACCAGCGTAAGCGCCCCCAGCCTCAACAGCAGTCCGTAAATGCTTCTCTCTTCCCAGGTTACATCGGAAAAAAGCACAAATTTGCCGATAATATTTCCTGCAGCGTCTATGGATGCGTCAAAACCGCCACTCAACGACCGCCCGCCCGATCTTAGGAGAAAGTTCCTGTCCTTGTCCGAAACTTCCAGGATGCGGTCCAATCCTGGATACTGCCTATCATTGTTGGTGGAAACAACGACGTAGTTCCTGTACTGATCCCAGTTCCCATAACGCCCCGACATCCTCAATCCCTGTTCCCATTTCCCCTTGTCGAGAAATTTCTTGTCCACAACCGACAAAAGTTCCATGTTCATCAACTTGGAGATACGTGCGGTCAGCTGCTCCACGTCTTCACCCAGTTCGATGTATCCCGTCAACTTGCCGTCGATGTACCACGGGTGGACCGATCGCAACGCCACAGTGCCATAGGGTCCCATTTCCACGCCATTGGCGGGCTTACCCAAATGGGCGGCAATGTCGACGGTGGTCAGATCGATAAGGTCGCCGAAGCTTTCCGGCTTATGCACGCGGAGAAAACATATTTTGTCGGTGGTAATGAAGTAGAAGTGGGTAATCCGGCTCCGATTGCGCAACCCCTCGAATATTGGCAATGCATCGCGCAGCAGGGCCTGACGGTCCCCGGACAGCCAGGCTTTCTGCAGCTTTTCATCTTCCTTGAGCAGCACGAGAAACGCATTGAGGAGATCGGTTTCGTTCTGGATCTGGCTCTGGTAGTTCTTGTGGAAAGCATCTAGCCTCAACACTGTATCAGACTGGATGTGATCCCACTGTAAACGATAGACAGTGTAGATGAGGCCGCAGAGAAAAACCGCCATCGACATTACAAGGGGAATGAACAGCTTTCTTCGTACTTTCGCTATTTTAAAAGCCATTGCCCCCCCTGGCTGCGTCGTCTGATCCGGAATTGACCGCTATCAGCACTGGCCAGCCATAATAAAGTAGTGATTTGTCTATTTCAAGAAAAACCTGCCCCCCCTTTGCCATTGCACAGGCACCCGACAAAAAAACTAAAGCCACTTTACCACATGCCGATAAATACCATTATCGAAGCTCTACCAAAATATCGGAGAAAAACCATGGCTGATTTGATAGACGTGCCCCCGGACATGACCGTGAAAGACATCATCATCATGAAACGGCTGCAAAACGATTTCTTTGCAGAAGTGCGGCTGGTGATGAGAAATGGCCAATATGAGGCCGCCCTTTTTCTCAATGACCGGTTCAAACCGGGCCCCCCCATCCCACAGCCCCTTGATAATCCCAGCGGCGACCTCACCCATTGGATGGGCGTCCGGCCCAGTGTCGGCCTGACTGCAGAAGAGGCCGAGCGGATACTGGACGAGGTCAGCGCCGAAAATGCCATCCACCATAAGAGAATGAATGAAAGGTGGGGCAAAAATAACGATGTTTAAAATTTATTTTTACGGAAATCTGTTGCAATTACACGTAAAAAGTATTGACAGGAAAGAAAATTTAGTGAAAAACTTTTCCTGACAAAACATTGTTTCAGGAGCTGCCATGCCACGTATATTATTATTGCTGATGGTCTTTCTGCTGCCGTCAACCGCGCTGGCAGGCCAGGAACAGCTTGAACTCGGAATCAACGAGTATCAGGCGGAACGTTTCGAGGAAGCCCAGGAAATTCTGGCTGCAGCTCAAAAGGAGCAGCCAACATCTTCAGCAGTCGCTTACCATCTCGGGCTGGCCCTGAAGCAAACCGGCAACCTGGAACAAGCCGTGGCCAACCTGAAAATGAGCCTGAAGCTTGAACCGATGGTTTCTGACGCATATCCTGAGCTCATTGAGCTACTTTATCTGCAGAACGATTTCGCAGAGGCGGGCAAATTCATTGCCATGGCAGAGAGTGCCGGGGTAAAACCGGCCAGAGTAGCTTTCCTGAAAGGGCAGGTATTGGCTGGGAACGATAACAGCGAAGGAGCAGTGGCCGCCTTGATCAAGGCCAAGGAAATCGATCCCGCCTTGGCACAGCAGGCGGACTTCCAGATCGCCCAGATATACCTGAAGCAGGGGGACCGGGACAAGGCACAGGAAAGCCTCAAATCGGTCATCTCCGGCGACCCTTCATCCGAGCTGGCAGGTTTTGCACGAGAATATGAAAGAAGATTGACGGCAGCTGCACCCCGGAACTGGCATATTTTCGCCGGAGTAAACCTGCAGTACGACGACAACGTGGTGGTAAAACCGTCCCAGGATGTACCTGGTCTCTTTCTGCCCACGCCCCATGACTGGAGCAGCAATCAAAATCTGCGCATCCTTTATGAGATGCCTGCCAGGGGACCATGGCTTTTCAATGGCCAGTATTCCCTGTACAACAACTCTTACTTCAAGCGTGACGAATACAGTCAGCTCTCCCAGGGAGTCACCCTGGCGCCCGCTTATCGCCTGACGCCACAGTTGATGTTCTCCCTGCCAGTGTCTTTCAACTACACACTTCTGAGCTACGAGGCATACTCCAATCAAGTTACGGTCAAACCAACCGCCACCGCCTTTTTCGCATCTGATCACCTGGGGCAGGCGTCGTTCGGTTACAGCAGACGCAATTACCTGCAGAATACCGTCTCATCTGAAAATCGCGATGCCGACGGCTATGCAGGGCAGATGGGCTACATCTATCTGTTTGCCGAAGAGAGAGGCTTTTTCAACCTTCGCTACGAATTTTCCCTGGAGGATGCACAGGGTAACAATTGGTCCTATCTGGGGAACAGGCTTAATGCAGATCTGCTTCTGCCCCTCGCTTCAAGGACCAGCGTCATTATATCTCTTGAGGGGTTTTGGCAGAATTACCTCAACAATCACACGGTCTATGGCATGAAGCGGGAAGACGCCACCTATGCGGCTACCGTCAACCTTAGCCATGAACTAACCGACGGCATATTTGTCAATTTCCAGTATTTCCACGCCTCGGATTTTTCCAACCTGGCCCTCTACGAGTATGACCGCAATGTCTATTCAACAGGGGTTGAAGTCCGCTTTTGAGGTGAACACATGATCGACATACCGGGCAGATCACTATTCCTGCAGCTGGCTCTGCTTTTCACCTTGGTTGTGATGGGTTCAAGCACAGTCCTGGCGGCAGAGGACATTGCCTCTTTCAAAATCGTAAGCGGAACCGTTGATGTGCTGCGTAACGGCAAACTGCCGGCAGTTACGGTCAAAACCGGGGACAAGCTCGGTGAGGGTGATTTTGTCCGCACCAGGAGCGGCAGCTTTGCGGAGATCCAGTTCAAGGACGGCACCATCCTCAAGGTTGCTCAAAGAAGCCGTATCGACATCGGGACATATTTTTCCGGACAGCGGGAAAACGGCGCCAACGTGCGATTGCCGAGGGGCAAGGTGGAAGCCATCGTCGATCCTGTCAGGGTCAAGCGGGCCGGAGAGGGGCGGCGTTTCGAGGTTCATACCCCCAATGCCGTTGCCGGCGTCAGGGGAACCGATTTCATCGTCAGCCACGACCGAAGCATGACCGGCGTCCTGGTCCGCCAGGGAAGCGTCTATACCTATAATCGACGCATGCCCGACCGGATAGTCACCGTCACGGCTGGCAATATAACCACCATTGCCCCCGGCGCTCCGCCACAGCCCCCGCGCCAGGCGCTGCCGGCAGAAACACAGCATATGGAAAAAGGTGTAACGACGCCCAAGACAGAAAGCGGCGGTCAATCCGGCACCCAGGGGACCGGTCAGCCGGCGGCCCAGTCAACCCCGGCAGCAAACGGAAACCAGACAGAAGGCACAGACATTCTCAGTCAGTCAGCATCGTTGACCACCACTATTGCACCGACATCCACAGGAACCGCTCTTATGGGCAGCACCATACCGTCGGCAATCACAACAGCTCCCACGTCTTCAGTGAAGACGACCACACAGGCACCGCCACCTCCGCCGCCGGTGGTTGCACCGGCAACAGCCACACCACCCCCTCCTCCGCCACCGGCTGTTCCGACCACGACAAATGTCAATGTGAATGTAAATTTCTAACAGGGGGTAGCTTCCATGGGTAACCGGTTCATTTTTTCCACCCTCCTCTTTTTCATATTGATGGCATGTGCAGGCTGTTCCGGGAGTGGCACTGCCGGAACCAGCAAGGTTACGGTAAGTTTCGGCCAGGCTGCGGCAAAAGGGGGCGTAACATCAAAAACGGTCTTTGCCGGCATGACCACCGCAGCCACCAGCACAGGCATCCTTCCTTCCATCGTCAAAAAGATAACCATTACCGTCACCGCACCGGACATGACGGACATCGTCAGGGTCATCACCGTTGCCCCCGGGCAGACTTCCGCATCCGACTCCTTTGCCGTTCCCAATGGCAGCGGCCGTGTCTTCAAGGTGATTGCCCAGGATAACTACAATAACACCCCCTATACCGGCAGCACCACCGTCGATCTTAACGGAACCGACACGGCAGTGCCGGTCACCATGCAGGAAGACGTCAATCAAGCCATAACCGCCAAGCTTTACCTGTACTTCAAGGATACCATAGAGGCCAAGGGGACCGCCCTGACCGCTGCAGATCTGGATCGGTTCTATGCAACGAGTTTCGGCATCCATGACGGTCTGGGACGGGCGGCAGCCATTGATTTCGATGTGAAGGACTATAAATTCGGGGATATTCTCTCCAAAGGGATGGTCAGCCTGACCGCCTCAGCCAAACCGTTGTCCGCCGCAGTCGGCAGCCCGGTCAAGGTTACCGGTAAAGGCTTTTTCAAGGATGGCTCCTACGGCTTCCCCGATGACGGCTTCATCATGGTCAAGGAAAACGGGGAATGGAAGATCACCGGCAACAATTATCGGTCGGCAGTTGAGATGAGGGGAATTACCGCCCAATGGCTGGGCCTGCCGACAGGCGTCCGGATAGAGTCCGGGTTCATGGTCCGGGTGGAAGACCGGGACAACATCGGCCTCGTTTCCGCTGTCGTTAAAGGACCCGGTCTCCCCACCGGCGGCATAGTTCTCGCCCAGGACGCCATGTACCCGCAGCAGATGCGGCTCGGCAACGCCTACTGGGCCTCCCCTCAACTGCCCACCAAGCAGTGGGAGATGTATGTCATTGACGATGCCACCCTGGGCTCCATAGCCCCGAACTCCGTCTATACCTTCAGTATTTACGACAGCAACAACGTGGTGGTGGAAACGAGGACGGTAACCATGCCGGCAAGGCCATGGCTGCGCTCCGAGGTCACAGCTGCCTATTTCCCAGCCCTTTCCGGTATATCCCCGGTCACAGGGGCAACCGACGGCCATTATCTGGCCGACGCACGAATCAGCGGCACCCTGACCTACGGCGTCGCCGTGCCCACCGCCTTCAAGGCGAGCTGGTTCGACACCTACCTCAACTATTACGGTTGGGACTCCCTCGGCAAAGCAGGGTATTTCTTCGATAGGGACCTGCTCCTAAGCGATACCAGCGCCTCCTTCAGCAGCACCTTGCCGGTCCTTGCCATCGGCGGCAACCTCACCGTCGCCGCAGAGGATTTCGACAACCGGCGGGAGATCGAGACCACCTGGCTGTTTTACGGTCCTCCATCCCCCATGCAGATTTCCTCGGTCATACCGTTCATGACGACCACCTTCCAGGACCCCACCGGGGTCACCGCCCCCGCAGGCGGCACCATCTGGAAATTCGGCACGGCGCCTCCCACGGTTACCTGGGGCGGATCGCTTCTTTTTGCGTCGGGTGTCGAGGTCTTCCTGCTGGCTGACGATCCGGGCAAACTGGCCACACCCCTCTCTTCCGGCGATCCATTCCCCGGCAGCATCTGGGTCAAGCTGACGCCGACGGTGGTTCCTGCTTCCACCGGCACCTTCACCCTTTCGGCACCAGTGGAAACCCTGGGCATAGTCGGCAGCGGCTGCCGGATCATGGTGGTTTCCACCTCAGGCGATGTATGGGCGCTGTCGGCACCATTCATCATTTCGCCCTAGGGGCTGATGAAAACCATCCATCTGCGGCGTTGCCCTCACCATTCGGCACTGCGACGTACCTGCCGGTACGCCTCATGCCTCAGATTTCGGGCGCCTTGCACCTGAATGGTTTTGATCAGCCCCAAAGACAGCTGAAACGCGCCGAACTGACGGCCGAAATCGCGGCACCCTTCCAGGCAACATTTCCCACCTACGGCTCTGCCTCAGGCCCTGCCGGTAAGGTATTCGAACCCCTTCGGCCATATCCCCAGTACCTGACGCAGCAGGGCCAGCTCGCCTATGTGGTAGGCGTTGTGGTCCGCCACCAGCAGTATCTCCCGAAATATTGTGTAGCTTTTGGCATGGGGGATGGGGGCAAAAAAGTCGGTCTCCGGGTTACTGACTATCCCCTTCAGGTTCTCCAGGTCTGAGAGTACCCCCTCCACACTCACATACCAATCCTTTTCATCGGCTTTTTTGTCAGGAGCCGGACGGTAACCTTCGGGATAGTCCGGCGACACATGATCGGGATCGATCATGAACTGCAGGATGTCCCACTGGGCAATGCGCAGGTGTTCGACGAAATGCCAGCAGGAATAGGGTGTATGCGGTGCCTTGCTGTTAATGTGCTCCATGGGGAACCGGGCGACAACATCGGCAAAATCCATATGGGCTTCCCCACCGGACAGCAGGGCCAGTAATTCCTTTCGCAACAGGTCGTTACCCTTCATGTTACCTCCAGAGTTTCAGCCTGATTTGACTCTCCCCCGACTTTATTTATACTTTTTAATATTATTGCCCATTTTGCCCCTGCTGTCCAAAGGGAGTCATATGCAAGCAACTTTTCCGTCGGCCCCCTGGCCGGTCCGCAAGTCTTTTCGCAAAGCACTGAACCGTTCCGGCCTGATCATTCGACAGCACTCGACGGAGGCCGATCAGCTGATCGATTTTGCCTCCGCCACCGCCGCCGGCCTCAGCTCCATGCCCCGCAGGCTCCAATGCCGTTTTCTCTATGATGCCCGCGGCAGCGAGCTGTTCGACCTTATCACCCGTCAACCCGAATATTATCTGACCCGCACTGAAGCTGAAATTCTCGCAACCAAAGCACGCTTCATCAGGAAAATATGCGGCGCCACAACACTTGCGGAGCTCGGTTCGGGCAATTCGACAAAGACCGACTATCTGCTGCGGGCCTGGCTTGCCCAGGCACAGTCGGTGAGATATATCCCGATCGACGTGAGCGAGGCCGCCCTGCGAGAAGCTTCCCGCAACATAACCGCCAGCCATCCGGCAACACAAGTCCTCGGCATAAACAGCGACTACAGGGGTGCCTTCCCCCTCTTGCGCGAGATATCGCCGGTGACTGTGCTCTTCCTTGGCAGCAGCATCGGCAACTTCGCCGGCGAAGAGATGTCCCTGTTTCTCCATGACCTTGCCCTGTCCCTTTGCCGGGACGACTTCTTCCTGCTGGGCATCGACCTGGTCAAGGAGCGTCAGACCATTGAAGCCGCCTACAACGATGCTGCCGGCGTAACCCAGGAATTCACCCGGAATCTTTTCATCCGCATGAACCGGGAACTGGGAAGTTCCATAGACCCGTCTGCCGTCCAGCATGTGGCGGTTTACAACGAGGCAAAGGAGCAGGTGGATATCTGTGCCCGCTTCAGCCAACGCCAGGCGATCCACATCGCGCCACTAGGGCAGCATGTTATCATTGACGAAGGTGAAGCCATAAATACTGAGATCAGCCGGAAATTCCGTCTTGAGACATTCCTCCCTTTCCTGGAGGGCTATGGCTTTACCGCCGAGGAGATCTTTACTGACGAACGTAGCTGGTTCGCCCTTCTCCTGTTACGCCGGAACGGCTTCTCCCCGGCAGTCTCCGGAGGTACTTCATAGTGACGGAGGACAGGATCGAAATCCGCCATGGCCTGTGCGGCATCTGTCCTGCCGGCTGTTTCATAACGGCCACCATCAGGGAAGGCCGGTTACTAAAGGTAGAGCCCCATAATGGGCACCCCCTGGGGATGATCTGCCATATCGGCCGGCATTCTCCCCAAATCGTCCACGATCCGGACCGGCTTCTTCATCCCCTGCGCCGCACTGGCCCCAAGGGAACCTATCAATTTGAACGGATTTCCTGGGATGAAGCCTTCAATACTATCGTCTCCCGTTTTCAGGAAATAAAAAATAGTTCGGGACCGGAAGCGGTAGCCTTTTATACCGGCCGGGGCAGCTTCGACATGGCACTGTGCGATGTCTTCCAGCCGGCTGATGTGGCTGTGTCCTCCGCCTCCAGCGTCCTTTTCCCCTTCGGGTCCCCCAACACCCTTGGTGTCGGCGCCCTCTGCTACGTCTCCTTTGCCATGATCGCTCCCCATGTGACCATGGGGGAGATGCTGGTGACAATGGAGGCGGACATCGAGCAGGCAGAGCTGATCGTCATCTGGGGGGCCAATCCCGCCACCGACTCGCCGCCGCTGAATCACCTGCAGATCCTGAAGGCGCGGGAGCGTGGCGCACGGATCATCGCCATTGACCCGCGCCTGGGTGAGACCGCCCGTGAGACCGGCGCCAGGTGGGTCCCCATCCGGTCCGGTACCGATGGAGCGCTGGCCCTGGGGATGATTGCCGTACTGGTTGAGGAAGAGCTTTATGACGAAAAATTCGCCGCCAACTGGACGGTGGGATTCGAGGAATTGAAGCAGCTGGTCCAGCACTACCGGCCGGAGGTGGTGGAAAGCATAACCGGGGTACCGGCAGAAACGGTGCGTGAGCTGGCACGGGAAGTGGTGGCAGCTCGGGGTTCCGTGCCGGTCATGTACACCGGGCTGGAATATTCCGACAGCGGCGTCCAGGCCATCCGCGGCGTCTTTACGTTGTGGGCTCTGGCCGGTCAACTGGACGTGCCGGGAGGACTGGTCTTCCGCATGAAGGAAAATATCTTTCCCCAGAATCGCTCACGCCTCATCCCCAATCCAGATATGAAGAAGGCTCTGGGGCGGGACCGCTTCCCGGTCTATAGCGCATATCGTGGTGAATCCCACGCCATTGCCCTTCCCGATGCGGTCCTGCATGACAAACCATACCCGATCCGCGCCCTGACCGTCCTCGGCGGGTCGATCATCACCGCCTGGCCGCAACCGCAAATATGGCGCAAGACCCTGGATGCCCTGGATTTCATGGTCAGCATTAACCGCTACCACACTGCCGACTCCGCCTATGCGGACATCGTCCTGCCCGCTGCCACCTACTACGAGATCACTTCATACATGCGTTTCGGCCCGATGTTCAAGATCCGTGAACGCCTTGTGGAGCCGCAGGGGGAGGCGCGCAATGATTTCCTCATCCTGGCAGAACTGGCCGGGCGCCTGGGCTACGGGCACCTTTATCCAAGATCGGAAGAGGAACTCCTGCGCCATGCCCTGGACGGCAGCGGCTTTTCTTTGGATGAGGTAAGGAAAGCCGGGGGAGAAGTGCGATTGCCGACAGCCATGATGCAGTACCGGAAGTGGGAAAAGGGGCTGCTTCGGGCCGACGGCCGCCCCGGCTTCAACACCCCCAGCGGCAAGTTCGAGATTGCCTCCTCAATCCTGGCCGAGCATGGGTATGATCCTCTGCCGGTCTATACCGAGCCTGCAGAAGGGCCGCTGGCCGCCCCGGAGCTGGCACGGGAATATCCCCTGGTTTTCAACTCCGGTGGCAGGACCAGATTCGATTTCCGCAGCCAGCACCATGGGGTCCGGTCACTTGCCGAACATCATGACAGTCCGCCGGTGATGATGAACAGAGGGGAAGCAATGGAATCGGGCATAGGGGAAGGTGAACAGGTCTGGGTGGAAACGCCCCGTGGCCGCGCTCTGTTTACGGCAAGGCTTTCCGACCACATGATGCGCGGCACCATTGACGCCGCCATGGGGGGAGGCGGTCCGCTGGGACCGGCAGAATGGCAGCAATGCAACGTCAACGAACTTACGGACATCGGCCGATTCGACCCCATCTCCGGCTTCCCCATATATAAAACCCTGCTCTGCCGGGTAATGAAACTGGCCGATGGCAGCCGATCTATTAAAAGGAATCAAGGTATTGAAACAGAAGACAAGGCTGAAGAAATACCGGCATACGAGCCTCTCACTGTTCAAAGGGAATCCCGGCAGGCGGTCTACCTGGACCACAATGCCACCACCCATGTTGCCCCTGAGGTACGTGAGGTAATGCTTCCCTTCCTGGGGGAGCAATGCGGCAATCCCTCAAGCATCCACAGTTTTGGCAATGCGGCCAGGACAGCCATAGAAGCTGCCCGCAGAGTCGTTGCCCAGGGGCTCAACTGCACCGCCCGGCGCATCGTCTTTACCGGTGGAGGGTCAGAAGCGGATAACCTCGCCATTCAAGGTCTGGCAGCGGCTTCAGGTGGGGAACGCCGGCACATCATCACCAGCAGCATCGAGCATCCCGCAGTGCTGGTCCCCTGCCGGGCATTGGCGACACTCGGATACGAGCTGACGATCCTGCCGGTAAACCGGGCCGGAGTTGTCGAACCGTCAGCTCTGGCCGTTGCCATCCGACCGGATACACTGCTGGTGTCCATCATGCTCGCCAATAATGAGACCGGCGCCATCCAGCCGGTGAGGGAGTTGGCCGAGATTGCCCATGGCTGTGGTGCCCTTTTTCACACCGACGCGGTGCAGGCTTTCGGCAAGATAGCCATCGATGTGGCTGAATTGGGGATTGATCTGCTTTCGGTATCCGCCCACAAGCTCCATGGACCAAAGGGGGTCGGGGCGCTTTATGTGCGGAAGGATCTGAGGTTAGCCCCGCTGGTCAAGGGGGGAGGACAGGAATGGGGGCTGCGTGCCGGCACTGAGAATGTGCCCGGAATTGTCGGCTTTGGCCGGGCAGTAGAGCTGGCTCTCTGCCGGTTGAATGGTGAGGGACCCAAGCGGCTGGCTGCCCTTCGTGAAAAGCTGGAAAGAGGAATAAGGGCGCTGCTGCCGATGGCAAAAAGCAACGGGCCACCAAACGGGCGGCTCCCCAACACCCTCAGTATGACCCTGCCGGAAATACGGGGGGAATCGCTGGTCCTCCTCATGGACAGGAAGGGAATCGCCTTTTCCTCCGGATCTGCCTGCAAATCGGGAAATCCGGACCCATCCCACGTCCTGACCGCCATGGGGCTTACCCCCCAGCAGGCTCACTGCTCGGTCCGCTTCTCCCTGGGGAACGACAATACCGAGGAAGAGATCGAGTATGTCCTTCGCTCTTTAGCCGAAGTTCTCGGCGAGACTATCAGCGTCATCCGTTTCGTGCCTTGTCGTTAGCGCGGGCAGGTGGCGGTTTTTCAGGCGCCTGCCCGCAACAAGGGTGAAAACGGTGCCGGAGCCGAGCATGTTCGCCAGACTGACTGCCGCAAACATGGGATCCCCGATTAAGGTCCAGGCATAAAGGGCGGTGATGATCGAGCCGACAGACCAACCGCCGAAGGTTATCAGCGAAAAAGATCCCACTTCTTCCTTGTTCCTGAGAATAGTCCTGATCTGCGGCAAATAAAGCAATACGGCGACGATGCCATTCAAGGCGTAAAGAGAGCGTATCAACGGTGATACTCCTTTCAGTTTTTCCATTTTTATATCTAACTCTAACCCAGGGATTTTTATTGTTGAGTGAGGAGCATCACCTGGTGGGCAGAAGGAGGAGTAATATTAAATTAATTTCACAAAAATATCTTTACATGACCCTAAGCTGCGTTATAGTTATATCAGCCTGTTTCCGAAAGGGTAATCTGGAAGAAATTCCAGTGACACAAAGCATACGGATCTGTTATTAACTAACAGATAGCCGGGCTGCCGAAGAAACAGGTGAAAAACTAAAAAAGCCGCGGATCACAACCCTCCGATCCGCGGCTTTTCGTTTGTCATCCGGTTGGCACCGGTTGCCCATCATCTCACAATGTCATTTCAGTCAAGAACCTGTTCATACCCCGAGTGCCGCTGACAAAGGAACTGCCTACCTCGTAATACCGCCAAAGCCGATTAACCTCCCTGGTCAAGCCTATGCGGGCGCTCATGCCCATATGCGTCACAGACCTTATTTCCCTGCCCAGCCACAGATTTCGGTTATCCAGAAGATCGATACCGTCATGACGCCTGTCGATGCCAAGGGCTGCCGTCAGCCTGCCGGGTCCCCGCGCCAGATCTTGAAGCCGGGTCGTTCCGCGACGCTCTTCCATGAGCCGGACGCCTTCCAGTGGTTCCAGCGAACGCAAGAGGACGGCAGCCCCGATTCCGGGCTGCTCGCTGACCACGTTCAACATGTGGTAACGTCCGTAAATGAGATAGACAAAGGCATGGCCATAATTCATATACAGGGAACGGTTTGCCCGGCTTTCCCCACTGAATGCCCGACCTGCCGCATCTCCGGGGGGATATGCTTCCGTTTCGACAATGCGCCCGCTGAGCCTCGCTCCATCATGATCCATAACCAATGTTTTGCCGATGAGAAATCGGGCCATGGCCTGGGTCTCGCTCGGCAGTTCATCCCGATTCAGCCGCAGAATATCAAATGGCGCCATGACGCTTTTTCAGCTCTCCGTCAGCTTGTAGGCAAGCAGAACCCCATCGCGCAGGGGGACGATCGAAGTGAAAAAATCATTGCTGCTGAACATGTGGCGGTTGAATTTGTCGATTCCGACCGTGTCCCTGTCCGTCATTCCTTCGGCAACATTGCCGTGCCAAAGGCTGTTATCGGCAATGACCAGGGCATTCTTGGCCAGCATGGGGGCAATGGCCATGACGGCATCGAGATACTGATGCTTGTCAATATCGATGAAAAGAAGATCTATCCCCTGGTATTCCCTGGCGACCTGCAGGGCGTCCCCTACCCTGAACTCGGCCCGGTCAAAAAGATCCGAATCGCTGAAGACCTTCCGCGCATGGGATATGTGTGCTTCCTCCTTATCGATAAGAACGATTTTGCCGCGGATACTCAGGGCCTTGGCAAACCAGTAGGCGGAATAACCGAAGCCTGAGCCCATCTCCACGATAAGCGCCGGCTGTTTCAGGCGGGTGAGCAGATAAAGCAGCCTCCCCACCAATGGATCGACGATGGGAAAGCCGCTTGCCTTTGCCTTCTTTTCCATTTCCAGCAGCAGGGAATCGGATTCGGGAGCAAGGCCCATTATATATTTATCGATACGGGGATCGGTGATCTCGATCATGACGTAACCTCAGAGGATTAATTTAAATTCATTCTATTATATCAGGGAAGGTTGGCTGCACAAGCGGGGGAAACAGCTGGCCGAGCACGAAAAACGTATCGATGGGGCAGATATGCAAGGATCGAGTGAGCGATGGGACGAAACGACACAGTGTAGCGAGCGACAACGCAGCAGATCAGCCCGCAGCAGTTTTTCAAGGGATTACTTGAACCTGAAGATGATGCGCGTGCCGATCCGTTCTTCGGAAAGAGTGCGTCCTGCCTCATAGAGGTCGAAGGCGTTCTGATCGTAATAGATAGTCAGATCGGCGCCAAGGCCCAGGTGAATGCCCAATTCCCCGGTCCAGAGCAGATTGGAAGAAGAAAGATGGGCAAAATCGTACCTGTGAACCGAAGAAGGGTTTTGGGAAGAAAAGAGGCCGAGCCTGGTATCAGTGAGGCCATAGGTATAGACAGGAAGCTTGGCTGCGGCTGAAAAGTAGAACCGGTTGTCCAGATCGAGCCTGCCCCCTGCGTGGGCCTGGATCTTATGGAGAGATTCGTCAAACCCGACTCCAGCCTCCCTTTCTCTGGCCACATAGCCCAGGCCCACCTGCGGCTGCAGGGTATATCCCCGTAGGACCTGGTATTTATCCGCTACCGACAGGAGATAGCGGTCAGGGTCGAAAAATTTGCGAGACGCCAGGCTTTCCGACAGTTTCGGTGCACCCAGGTCGATAGCGGCAGCAGGCGATGCCGCCAGCATCACGGCTATGAAGGCAATTACCCATCCCATGGTCTTACTATAGCAAAACGAATCGGATTTGTGTTCGATTCAATGCAAAAAGCCCCGAAAGAAACCTCGGGGCTTTTTGCTGTTCCATTCTCAAAAAAACTCCTTACTGACCCGGACCATAGACAGTTGCAGGTCTTGTACCCGCCGGCCTTACACCGGAAAGGGTTGCCCCTTTGGCTGCTGCCACCGCATTGTATTCCTCGTATGAATCGCGGAGCAACTGGATAATGTATTTGTAGTTATGCACGGCTGCAGAAGCATTGGGCACAGCCGTTTGAGATGTCGCCGCGGATGGTAGCCCCTTGATGATGAATTGCAGATTGAACGCAGCCTTGAAAGCTGTTGTACCTCCGGTCGCCGTGTTCCAGGCCGTGTAGTTGGTGGTAAAGGCAGGATCAGCAAAGAAATAGGGATACTTGAGATCCGTGTAGAAAATGCCGTTGGCGGCAAGGAGGGCGATAAGTTTGTCCTGAAGGCCTTTTATTTCAACTGCTATCGGCTCAAGAGCACCGCTGCCGTCATAATCGCTGGTATCGAAGGCAGCCCGGTAAGCGTTGACCTCAGGTGCGGCGGTGCCCGGTTTTGCCGCAACAGCTGGGCCGACTCCTCCGCCGTGGCAACTGGAGGTATTGCAGGAAGCAACGTTCGGATTCCAGCTATGTCCGCCGATGGTGTTGTCTTCAGTGGCATTATCCATGTGGCAGCTGGCACAGTTTGCTTGCTGGTGGGCCACATTGGCACTGTAGGATTTTCCGCTGAATTCGTAACCGTTGGCTCCCCACAGCATTGCGGCGGTACCCAGGTAATGGGGATTGAAGAAGGAACCGGCGGCTGATTTACCCGGAGCCAGCTTGGCGCGGTAGAGAGTAAAGCCGCTCTCCCGGCCCTGGTGACAGAAAATGCAGATGGTCTCGTTGGCATTGTTCTGGGGGATCGGCTGGTTGTCCAGAAAGACATTGCCGAAGACCTTGACGTTGACAGTTGAGTAATTGGTCATTGCCACCGGAACCCGGATGTTGCTGGTGGTATTTGCCCCGCCGGCAAAGGTGCCTTTTTGGTGGGGATCGTGGCAGGTGATGCAGGTAGCACTGGCATCTCCGAAAACTACCGGCGCTGCCGGTGTTCCCTGGATATTTTTCTGGTATGCAATTGAGGTGAGGCCGTTGTGGCATTTGAAGCAGGCAAAATTGTTGTTACCCTGATTGCTCGTTGCACTTGCGGTGGCGCCATAACTCCTGAGTGCCATATCGACGGGATAGCTGGTGGCATGGCCGAGATCAGTATAAGCGAGTCCTGTAAGTGGATTGATGTATCCTGCAGGGTTTGCCGAAAACTCGGCCCAGGCCGGCTTTTCTCTTTCACCGTGTCCCGAATGGGTCCACTGGGGATAGACGTTATCCTGGTGGGTGGAAAGGTTGGAGAACTTGTATTTGCTGACCGTATGGCAGGCAGCGCAGAGTAGTTCCGGGCTGACTTCATTGTTGTTGGTGGCGGCGCCGGCAACTGGGACTCCGGTAAGCACTACCCCATTTGGTTGAAAGACGGTTCCCTGGATTCTGCCCAGTTCAGGGGTGCTGTAGCGTCGGTAGATGGGGTAACCGACCTGGTTGCTACGCTGGGGGATTTTGACCATCTGCTGGGGCTGATGGGCATCGTGGCAACCGGCACAGGAAACCGCAGGGTTGATGTAGCGGCTCTGGAAGAAATTGCTTTCCCCGTCCTGGTCCTGAGAATCACTGCTGGTGAAGACCCTCTGGGCGGGCCTGAAAAGGTTCGTACTGTAGGCGACGAAACGCTGGTTGGGATTATGGCAGACCGAGCATTCCACAATGTGCTGGGATTTGTTCACAGGCTGACCGGTCGGCGTAACCTCCTGAATATCAGCCCCGTTTCTTGTTCTCAGACTTGCCTGGCCGCTGCCGGGGTCTCCCTGGAAGAAAAACTTGTCAGGCCCGAAAGGCGCCCCTTCCGCGTGGGTGTTGGCATGGGCGGTCTGATTGAAGCCCGAAAGGAAAGAGGCATGACAGCTGGCCTGGCTGCATTGCTCGGCCTGGGGAATGGGGAACGGCATCGGCCCGACCCCCCAGTGCATGCTGCCGCCGCCGTGACAATCCTCGCACTGGACACCCTGCACGGTCGTATGGGTGGTATTTGCCCAGGTCTGGGCGATGATATTGCCGGTAATATCCCTGGTGGTACTATGGCAGGTGTTGGTACAGCTTTCGGAACCCACTTTGGTTGGGGCACTCACCTGAGTCTGTTGCTCACCTTCTTTCTTGGACGAGCCGCAGCCGCCAAGCAACCCGGACACCAGGAAAACGGCAAGGAACAACTGCAACGATACGCTTCTGCCCATTGATGATTCCTCCTTTCCAGTATATTTATCTTTGTTTAAAATCTGTCATGGCAGCGGACGCAGGTCCTGCCGCTGCTCTTGTCCCTGTAGTTGCCCTTGACACCGTTCCAGTTCCGTGGATGGGGATTGACCTTGAGACCGGTGCGCGCGCTATGGCAGGTCATGCAGACATCGCCGTCACTGTGGCAGGTACCGCAGGACTGCAGATTGCGCCGCGCCTCCGAGGCATGATCCGATGACCATTGATGGCTCGGCAGAATCCCCCCCTGGTGACATGTGGGACATTGGGCGGTAGTGAAGATGGCATGGTTCGGGCCGATATCGCTGACCTTGATGTCCCGGAACTGGCGCCGGTGGGACTGGAACTGCAGGTCTGTGGACCGGTACCGGGAATGGCAATCCTGGCAGTTTTTCTGGTCATGACAGCGGGTGCAGGACTGGGGATTGTCCTGGGCCTTTATGGGATGGATCTCTATCCAGTCGCTCTTGTGACTTTTGGGGATATAATCCCGCCGGTAATTCTGGGTTGAAAGATCGGCATTGATGCCTCCCCCCGTATGGCAGTCAAGACAATAGGACTGATCATGGCACTGCCCGCAGTTGGAGGCGCCCTTCTGGGCCGGCAGCCGGTGCCCCCGCAGCCAGTCGGCATCGTGATTGAGTGCGACCCCCTCATTCTTGTGACAGTCGTTGCACTCGACAACTTTCATGGAAGCATAATCCCGGTGGGACTCCTTCTGGGCGACTGCCTGCTGCACATAGACAGCCGGCAAGGAAATCAGCAGAAAGACAAAAAACCAGTTTTTCACCGCCATACCCCCTTTCTAGAAATCGTAATTAAAGATGAAACGTCCTTGAACGTTGTTGTTGTAGGTCACATTGATGTCATCTTCGATGCGCAGAGAGGCACTCATATTGTTTGCCAGCTTCAGCCTGCTGCCGAGCCAGTATTTCTGCGCAATCTGCTCACCCGTCGAGCTGTGGAAGATTTCACGATCATAGGCATCGACACTCAAACCGCCTGCCAGCTGAAAGGCTTTGGTCATATCCCACGCCGCCTCGAACAGCCCGCCGTCCAGCTTGCTGTCATCACTGCCGATACCGACACGCCGGTCGTATTCGAAGGTGAGCTGCAGATCGGGCAGCGGCCGCAAGTTGATCCCGGCTTCGATGACGTTGGCGCTGGCACCGTCACCGAACTCCTCCCTGATATAGCCACCATAGACCGACAGCATTTTGTTGATTGTGTAATCTGCCCGAATAACCCCTTCCTGGTATCTGTCGGCGGCAAAGACGGAAAAGATATCGGTGGTATCAAAGGTGGGGTAGCTCTGGAACCATTCTCCGGTCAGCACCAGATTGGCAGAGGGAAAATATTTGACCCCCCCGAGAACCTCGTTGAATACCTCGGCAGTCAGGTCATAGCGCGCATTGCCGTAAAGTTTCACCCGGTCCAGCAGATACTGCTTGAAGGACGCCCCCATGATGTCACGGGAAACATCACCCGAATCCCATTTGCGAAGCCAGCTTATATCAAGGTCGGTCTTTCTCAGGCCGTTCAGGTAAGCCGCAGCGCCAAAGGCATAGTTTCCGGCATGCCCCAACTCGCCGTCGATCCCGAAAACCACATCACGGCCTCCCAGTACCGTCAGGCCAACAGGACCGATATTCTTCACGATCAGTTCGCCACCATCGATAATGGTGGTTCCTGCTGAAAGGTTGACGAACTGACGGCCGACCTTCACATCGAGTACATTCAGCAGATCGCGATAGTCGCCATACAGAAAGTATAGGCGCCCATTCAGCCCCTCGCCATTGGTAAAGTCCTGTGTTCCTCGGCCATAGCCGTAAATGGAAAACTTGCCGTCACTGGTCAGCTTTGTTGCAGAAAGACGAAGATACTCGGCTGCTTCAATCTGGCGACCGTTATAGAAGTCATTGAACCAGAGCACCTGGGTGGAACTGCGGCCATGTATTTCCGCTGCCCAGCCGTTTGTCCCGCTCAGCAGAAAGACCAGTAACAACCAATGCCAGACCCTTTTGTAGCCCATTCAGTGAACCCTCCTTTCCATTATTGGTAGAACGACAGCTCATTTAATTAGTTACGCTTAATTTGCTTGTACTAATTTACCATCCTTTCTCTATTATTCCACCACTCGGGAAAATTATTTTCCTAGTTACGGAAGGTAGGTGTTAATCAGTTTAATTTAGATGTTAACATTCGTGCAGATTCGTGAAATTAGTGGCAAAAAAAAGCTTTTCAAGGCATGCTGTAGCCACGAATGACACGAATGGACACGAATAAAACGGGGATTGAAGGTGAAGAAGAGAGCTTTGAGTTGTTTAGGGCGTTACCCCTTTGGGTAACGGGGGGGCGGAAGTAATGGGTGTAGCCGGTTCCAGCTTGTCCACCTGGGACGAAACCAGTTCTGCCGTGATCTTGCCGAGGGGTATGCTTGTTTCCATGCGCACTGGCACATGGTAGTCGTCGTCAGTAAGCCAGATGGTCACATCGCCGGTTCTCTTGAAGATGCCGTCGGTCTTCAGGTTGGGCTTCACCACCAGCGTTTCCGAGTGCCTGAATCCGGGCAGGCTGATCCGCTCGCGACGGAGGATTTCCACCGGGACCGAAGCATAGGTATCACTGTCATAAACATGGAGCTCTTCCGTGCTGCCGATCTGCAGCGGACGGTTCCTCAGGTAATAAAAGGCAGACATGAGATCGAGCACCTGGGAATTGGGAATGGTTTCCCTGCTACTGCGATTGCGCAAAAGGTCGATCCAGAAGACACTCTTGTCACGTAGAAAGATGGTGAAGCCCCGATGGCTCCTGAAGTTCCCTTCCTGCTGCTTGATCTTGGTAATGATGAAGTTGCCGGCGATGTGGCGGGTCTCGATCAGGTCATCGACCGGGTAAACGGCGGAAATGGCAGGAGTGGATTTTACCTTCAGGGAAATTTTCATTTCCCCTTTGTCGTTTTTCGCCTCCAGTTCGGCAACGCCGATGGGCATTCCCAGAAGGCTGATGCGGTAGTTGAGCCGTTCATGGGATGTGGTGGTGAACTCGCCGGCCGTGCGCAGGGGAGGAGGCAATTCTTGCAGCAGGGGCTTGGAAAGGTGCTCGGTGCTTGTTTCTTTTTTCGATGCTGCTTGGTCTGCAGGGATGGTAGTGGTTTGCTCGGCAGCAGGTCCACCGGAAAGCGCTTCTTGATCTGCATGTGTGTCGTGGAAGAGTGCTGCACGAGACACTGAAGGCTTCCAGGCTTTTGCACCGGCCGATGATGTTTTAGCCACATGGGACTTGGCCGCTGATTTACCTTGGGCCATTGCCAGATCGACCATGACCGCTCCGGCCGAAGACACTGGCCTGGCAAAGTTGTAGCTGCCGTAATCGGTAAACGGGAAAAACAGGGCCACATGCAGAGCCAGGGATAGCCCGAAGGCAGCACAGACCGCGCTATTTTTTTTGAAGGTATCGCTCATATTTTCTGCCGCAGAACCTATTTTATCCGCGGCCCAAAGATTTGCACAGAAAAAGATCCTCAGCGATAAAAAAACCCCGCTTCTTGCGAAGCGGGGTTTCTAGTTACAGCAGATAAACAATATTACCTTCTGTAGTACAGACCACCGGACGATCTCAGCAGCCAGCCTTTGAGGGTTGAAATGCTGACAGGGTTAGCCGGACGAGTTCCTGCAGCCACTGCCGTTGAGTATCCCGTGAAGGATAGCTGGGCATTGGGGTCAGCGGTTCCACCAATGGAACCTGTGGAGGTAGAGTAAGTATTTGCACCCTTCTGCAGGTACTGGATCCCGTCAAACATCAGTCGACGTGTGTAAGCGCGGTTATGGACGTGGGCGCCTTTCTCCCTGTTGATCAGGTTGTAGTTGAATGCAACGCCCATGACCTGCTTACCGATGGTGCTGTCAGCCGTGCCCATGGTCCAGGTCTTGAAGTCGGTTGTGCCCCTTTTGGCAGGCAGTGACTTGTGGAAGTACGGATAGGTGGTCACGTCATAGTAGATAGGGGTTTTGTTGCCTATATTGTGGTTGGCCAGGGTAAAGAGATAGAAGTCCAGCCCCCTGTCGAAAAGCTCTTTTTCTTCTTCGATGACGGCATCAACGCCACCTTCTGCTGCAAAGTTGCTATGGCAGCCGAAACATCTGCCCTGGGCATTCCATGTCTCAGAAGCGCTCAAGGTATGGGTTTTGGTGTTGCCGTTGACGGAGCCCAGGTGACAGGCTACACAGGGACCATCTTCACCGGTAGAGACACCGGAAGCAACATAAGGCTGGTTGGTCGCCGGATCGATCATGCCCAGTCTGCCATGGCTCCAGGTACCGAAGTTCTTGCCGGTGTTATAGCCAGTGTCATACTTGACATTTGATGTGTAGAAATGGAAGGCTGATTTGCCGTAAAACAATGCTGCTGCAGCCAGATAATGGGAGTTGACGGCTGATTTGGTATCCATATCCCCCGTAAGGGCGGTAAGAGTTCCGGTAAAGCCACCGATGGCACCGCCGCTCTCGTACCCGCTATGGCAGGCGATACACAGGTTGGAGGTTCCGGAATCGGGAAAGGCGATGGGATTTTTATTGCCGTTGAAGGGTGCGGAAAATGCCCCCGCACGACGGATGCGGTTCTTGAAGTTGTAGTCCGTGTGGCAGGCTTTACAGGTCAGGACCTCGTTGGTCTTGTCCCCGGCAGTTCCCCAGGCAGGTACGGGATAAGCATAGTTTGAGCTGACATAGGTAATGTAGCCGGTCGAGGTGTGGCAGCGGTTGCAGTTGTCTCTAAGCTTGAAATCATAGTGGGCCCAAGCTTCGCCATCAACTTCACCGTGACCGGACTCGGCCCAGTCCGTGTGCTCTGTGCCCTTCGGCAGACCGGTGACCGTATTGATCTCACCATTAAGTATGCCGTTTTGGGCTAAATGGGGATCATGACAGCTGGTACAGGAATTTTTGTAGTTGGTGCTCACGTACTGGCCGGGATGAGCAGCTGCCGTGTAAGAGGCAAAATGGTTTGTCGGCAGATATTTCTCGTGGCATTCGAAGCACTTGCCTGCTGCGTCAGGATTGGGATAGGGGAGAGGCCCGACGCCGTTATGCTGTGCGCCGCCACCGTGACAGTCCTGGCAGCCTACAACACGGAAGTTGTTGGTGAAGTGGGCTGACTGCAGGTAGGCATCGTAAATGGGAGTACCGGCGATATGGTCGATAGCGGTGCTGTGACATTGTGCACATGCCGTTTCCTCAACTTTTGCCACATCGGCTGCCGAGAGGTTGCCCTCTTTGTTGCTTGTTCCACAACCGGCGAACAGCGCCGTCGCGAGGAGTGAAGCAATTACTGCCGAATAACTGAAAATGTTTCTACTCATGCTGTATCCTCCTTGGTTTATTTAACTATCAATAGGTTCCGGGCAGATGACATTTAGTACAGACTTTGCTTCCTGCTTTGTCCTTGTAGTTATTGCTGATGCTTCTCCAGTTGCGGGGATGGGGGTTAGTTCCACTGGTTTTCGCACTGTGGCATTGAATACAGACATCGCCATCCGGATGACAGGCTTGGCAGGACTGCAGGTTACGACGTGCCTCGGCAGGATGCTCACCAAAAGCAACGCTGTTTATGGACTGGGTATTGCCTGACATCAAGTGCGACTTGATGCGCATGCTTCCTTTAGGGAAGCGGTCATGACAGGCGTTGCAGAATTTCTGGTCATGGCAACGGTAGCATGTCTGGGGATTATCCTGTGCCTTGATTGGATGGATGTTGACAAAATCGCTGCGATGGCTTTTGGGCACATAATCACGGCCGAAATTGTCCACCGACAGGTCGGCGTTTATTCCACCACCCTTATGGCAATCCAGACAGTAAGACTGGTCGTGGCATTGGGCGCAATTGTTGCCGGCCTTGCTTGCCAGGGTCCGGTGACTGCGCACCCAGTCGCCATCATGGGTGGGGGATATGCCTTCAGCCTTGTGGCAGCTGGCACACTCGGAAAGCTTGGATTCGGCATATTCCTTGTGGGGCTGCTTCTGAGCCGTCGCCTGCTGCACATAAAGAGCAGACATCAGCAGAAGCATACATATAAACAACAATTTCTTCACAGTGGCACCTCCTTTCTAAAAATCGTAATCGAACGTCACACGTCCGGAAACGTTTGTGCTGTAACGGGCATTGACATCATCTTGAATACGGCCGGATACCGCCATATTCTTTGCTATTTTGTATTTTCCACCCAGCCAGTACCGACGGGCTATCTCGTCTCCCGTCAAAGAATCCCGCTGGTAAACGTCATAGGTAATACCACCTGCAACCTGAGCAGCTTTGTTGATGTCGTAGGAAGCATCGATTATGCCGCCGTTGGTACTACCGTAGTAGCCATTGCGGTTGTCGTATTCCACATTGACCCGGAGTGGTTCGATGGGACGCAGGGAAAGGCCCACATGATAGACATTGGCATGGGCGCCTTCGCCATAGAACTGGCGATTGTAGCCGCCGTTGACGGAGACCATGTCGTTGAAGGTATAGTCGACCCGGAAGAGGCCTTCCTGATACTGATCAACGGCAAACACCGAGTAGAAAGAAGTGGTGTCGAAGGTGGCATAGCTCTGGTAATATTCACCGGTAAAGATCAGGTTTGAGAGGGGATAAAACTTCAAGCCCCCCTGCACCTCGTTGAAGGTTTCGGCAGTGAGGTCATACCTGGCGTTACCATAGACCTTGACGTTGTTGAACAGGTACTGTTTGCCGGACAGGCCGAGAATATCCCTGGCGATGTCACCCTGATCCCACTTGCGGAACCAGCTGACTTCCGCATCGGTGTTCTTGAAGCCGGTCAGGTAGGCGCCCATCCCCAGAACGGTATTGGTAGCGTCGCCAATCTCACCGTTAATCCCGAACTGGACATCTCGCCCGCCAAGGATGGTAAAGGCGACAGGACCGACATTTTTCACGTCAACCTGACCGCCGTCGATGATGGCGCTTCCCGCAGCCAGATTGACAAATTGACGGCCGATCTTGATATCTGCCTTGTCAAAGAGGTCGCGATACTCACCATACAGGTAGTAAAGCCGGCCGTTCAGGCCTTCTCCATTGGTGAAGTCCTGCGAGGCTCTGCCGTAGCCGTGGATGGAAAATTTGCCGGCCTTGTCGATGTTGGTGATAGAGAATCGCAGATACTCGTTCAGCTCGATCTGGCGTTTGTCATCCAACAGTTCGTTACTAAACGAGAGAAACTGGGTGGAACTTCTGCCGTGGATCTCAGCCGCCAAGCCTGTTGAAGCGCTGAGCAGAGAGCAGAACAGAAGCATTCGTAATAACCCTTTAATCCCCATTAATTGAACCTCCTTTCCTTGCGTTAATACATCTGAAACATAACAAGCTGCTGCTTACGGTTACCGATCACCTCCTCCACATGTAATGCCTTAAACAGCAGGGGCATTTGGTTTTAATGAAAAAAAGGAGTCTTGTCAACAATTACCCACGCAGGACAAATATCAGATAACTCAGCATATTTCCTGCCAACTTCAGTTAACGGCATTTAATCAGCCAAAACCAAGCAACAAACACCCCGCCCGATAGCTTGCTGGCTTATCGTGCCGAATTTGTGAAAGATTAAAAAACAGGTTTACTGGACGATAACAGGGCGGTGCCCCCCCTGCCACAAGTCAAGATACTGACGTCACATAGTTGACATGTATGGCCGGAATACTGGCGGCTTTAGCAGTCTTATGACCGAATCGGCCGCACCGTTACCTAGTCGACAGGGAGAGTTGAAAACTTGAGCGAAAAATATGGGGAGGGAGATTTTCTTCTATCGGTGGATTGAATTCAGAGGCTGGATTATCGAACAGAAACTTCGAAAACTGAGTAGAAGCCTGGGGACAGTCTAGCGCACCGGCGGATTTGCCGTTTTTATGAAGAAAAACATAAGCAAGGCAGCAACGGCAGCCAGGCTGGCGCCTAAGGTAAAGGCAGCCCCGGCCCCCGCCAGTTGCCAGACAAAGCCGAAGAGGAGGCTTGCGGGCAGCGCGCCGGCGCCGATGGCGAAATTGTACCAGCCAAAGGCGGTCCCACGCTCGTTTGTCGGTGCAATATCCATCAAAAGTGCTTTTTCGACCCCTTCTGTGAGACCATAGAAGAGCCCATAGAAGGCGAAGAGAAGCCATACCTGGAGTTCAGTTACGGCCAGGGCAAAGCCCAGGTAGGTCAGGACATAGATCCCCCAACCACTGAGGATTATGCCGCGACGGCCAATCCGGTCCGAGAGGGCGCCGAAGGGCATGGAGGAAGTCATCTTGATCACATGGAAAAAGGTCCAGAGCAGCGGAATGCGTGCCGGAGTAACGCCGAGCTGACCCGCCTTGAGCAGGAGAAATGCATCGGAAGAGTTGCCAAGGGTAAAGAGGAAAAGGATAAGCAGATAGGTTCTTAAACTTCCTTTGGGAACGGCCTGGAGAAAACGGCCGTCGCTCTCCTTTCTGGTGCGGGGGACATCCTTGACCCGCAGCATGATCATCAGTACCGCCAGCAGGCCGGGGATAGCCGCCAGCCAGAATACGGTCCGCAAGTCCTTGATGACGTAGGCCAGAAGAAAGGTGGCAATGAGAGGACCGATAACAGCACCTGCATGGTCCATGGAACGGTGAAAGCCAAAGGCCTTGCCCCGCAGTGATGGATCTACAGAATCGGCAATGAGGGCATCCCGTGGCGACGTTCTGATCCCCTTTCCTATCCGATCGGAAAAGCGGATCAGCAGTACTGCCCAGGAGGCTGTGGCAACGGCCATCAGGGGGCGGGCAACAGAGGAAAGCGTGTAGCCCCAGAAAACAAGCCTCTGCCGGTTTGTCACCCGGTCGGAAACGATGCCGGAAAAAAGCTTGAGGAATGAGGCCGTGGACTCCGCAACCCCTTCGATGATACCGAGAAAGGCAGGCCCGCCACCGAGGACGGTGGTGAGAAACAGCGGCAAGAGCGGATAGATCATTTCGCTGGAAACGTCAGTCAAGAAACTGACTATACCGAGAATGAGGACATTGCCGGTAATGCCGCGGAACACGGGAACCTCCAATGGGAACAGTGGTTCAAAGTTTACCCAACAAAAAAGCGCGGGCAACCAGCCTGCGCTTCGAAGAGGGGCTCTAACCAACCACCAAGGACACTAAGAGAATCAACCTTAAAGATTTTCTTCGTGCTCTTCGTGGTAGCGGTTTTGGTTTTTGCCCTTGCAAAGGGTTTTCCTTAGTGCTCTTAGTGTCTTAGTGGTGATAAAGGTTTTGGTTTTTTTCTAATCCACCACGAAGTCACGAAGGACACAAGTTTTCATAGACCTTCGCTCACTCCCCGAGGTAGGTGTATCCTAGCAGCGTCCGGTCCAACAGCTCGATGAAGTGGCTGCTTTCCTCGATGGAGACCTTGCGCTGGGCCACTCCCTTCTCAAGATGCTCCCTGACCCGCTTCAGGATCTCTGGCCCCTTGTACTGGACATACTTGAGACTCTCCCAGCAGGCGTCACCGTTAATGACCGTGTCGATCATGTAGCCTGTTTTCTTGTTGAAGGTAATGTGTACGGCATTGGTGTCGCCGAACAGGTTGTGCATGTCCCCCAAAATCTCCTGGTATGCGCCGATGAGGAAGAAGCCGATGTAATAATCTTCGTCCTTGCGGATCTTGTGCAGGGGAAGGAACTTGGTCCGGCCGTTCTCCCCGACAAAGCTGGTGATCTCCCCGTCCGAATCGCAGGTGATGTCCGCGATGGAGGCGATAACGTCCGGCTTCTGATTGAGGCGCTGAATAGGCACGATGGGGAAGAGTTGATCGATGGCCCAGGAGTCGGGGATCGACTGGAAGAGGGAAAAGTTGGCGAAATAGGTCTGCCGTAGCGCCAACTGGAAATTCTGCAGCTCCTCGGGGATCGGCTTGATCTTCTCGACGATGCTGTTGATCTTCTTGATGATCTTGCCGTAGAGCCATTCGGCCATGGCCCGTTCATTCAGGGTCAGGTAGCCCAGGTTGAAAAGGCTCACCGCCTCCTGGATCAGCTGCACGGTGTCGTGGTAATCCTCACGCAGGCTATAGCGGTCGATGCTTTTGTGGATATCCACCAGCTTCTTCACCGTCGGCGCCAGTTTCTCCGCCGCTGCCAGTTCCTCCTCGAAATCAGGGGTAAGGCGCTGGGTATTGGTATTGAGCACGTTGGTCACCAGCACCGAGTAATGGGCAACGGTAGCGCGGCCCGACTCGGAGATGATGTTGGGGCATTCCACCCCGGCATCGTCGCAGATATTCTTGATTTGATAGATGACGTCGTTGGCATATTCCTCGACGGAATAGTTGACGCTGGAAAAGTAGCTGGACTTGGAGCCGTCATAATCGACCCCCAATCCGCCGCCGATATCCACGAATTCTATCCCCATCCCCATCTTGCGCAGTTCGGTGTAGACCCGTGCACCTTCGATGAGGGCGGTCTTGATCTTGTCGATCTTGGTGATCTGGCTGCCGATGTGGAAATGGATCAGCTTGACCCGGTCGAGGAGGCCGTTCTCTTCCAGAAGGTCGATGGCAGCGATGATCTCCGACATGCGCAGGCCGAATTTGGCATCCTCCCCTCCAGAAGTTGCCCATTTGCCAGTCCCCTTGGAGGAAAGCTTGACGCGGATGCCCAGCCGCGGCTGGATACCGGTCTTCTTCACCAGCTCGATAACCTTCTCCAGTTCGAAGAGCTTTTCAATGACCAGAGTGATGTCGTAGCCGATGGCTGTGGCATAGAGCACGGTTTCTATATACTCACTGTCCTTGTAGCCGTTGCAGATGATAGGCAGGTTGTTGCCGCTGGAGATGGAGATGCCGGCCACCAGCTCCGGCTTGGAACCGACTTCGAGACCGATATTGTAACGTTTGCCGTAGCTGGCAATCGCTTCCACCACCTGACGCTGCTGGTTGACCTTGATCGGAAAGAAAGTCTGGTACTTTGCCGGGTAGTCATTTTCCGAGATGGCACTTTTAAACGCCCGGTTAATGCTGGCAATGCGTCCCTGGAGCACGTCCATGAAGCGAAGCAGAATGGGAGGTTTGATCTTCCGCTTGATCAGGTCGTCAACCAACACCCGCAGGTCAATGGAACTCTTGGAACTGGGGGATGGATGCACGCAGACATTCCCTTTCTTGTTAATGGAAAAGAGATCCGCTCCCCAGTTGTCCAGGTTGTAGATTTTAGAAGAATCGTTGATGTTCCAGCGTTCCATACATTGCCACCTTTATAATGCGAATCCCCCCTTTATAAAAGGGGGGGTAAGGGGGGATTTTGTCCGGATACCAAAGACAAATCCCCCTCTGTCCCCCTTTGTCAAAGGGGGACAGAAAAACGTTACGACAACCTGCTCTTGAAATCAGAATAATCAAACTGCCGCACCACCTTCAGCTCCTCCGTCTCCGGTTCATACGTACAGATGGCCGGGTGCTGGATGCCGTTAAAGGTGGTGGTTTTCACCATGGTGTAGTGGGACATGTCTTCGAAAGCCAGCCGGTCTCCAGGCTGCAGCGGTTTTTCGAATGACCAGTCGCCGATCACGTCCCCTGCCAGACATGACGGCCCGCCCAGGCGGTAGGTATGCTCCTTGACACCAGGGTCGAAACCGCCCGTGATGCCGGGACGGTACGGCATTTCCAGCACATCAGGCATATGGCAGGTGGCGGAAACATCCAGAATGGCGATATCCATGCCGTTCTTCACCACGTCCATCACCTCGCCGACCAGAATGCCGGTACCGATGGCGATAGCCTCGCCCGGTTCCAGGTAAACCTCCACATCGTACTTAGCCTTCAGGTGTTTGACCAGCTCCACCAGGCCATCGATATCGTAGCCTTCACGGGTGATGTGGTGGCCGCCCCCCAGGTTCAGCCACTTCATACCCGGCATGAAGGAGCCGAATTTCTCGTCGAATACTTTGACTGTCCGCTCCAGGGGCTCGAACAGCTGCTCGCAGAGGGTGTGAAAATGAAGCCCTTCAACCCCCTCCAACGACCGACCTTCGAATTCCCGTCGGGGGATGCCCAGCCGGGAATTGACCGCACATGGATCGTAGATGGCCGTATGCCCCTCGGAATGTTCCGGGTTTACACGCAACCCAACCGACACCCTGCCCCGCTCCTTTTCCCACAGGGGGCGAAACCGCTCCAGCTGGTTGAAAGAGTTGAAAACCAAGTGATTGGAGAGCGGCAACAGCTCAACCACATCCCTTTCCTTGAATGCTGCGGCAAAGGAATGCACCTCGCGGTCGAACTCTTCCCGCCCAAGCCGCGCCTCCCATGGACTGCTGGCGCAGACCCCATAGAGTGTCTCCCGGATAATGGGAAACACCGACCACATGGAGAAAGCCTTCAGCGCCAGAAGGATCTTGGCCCCACTTCGCTTCTGCACATCATCGAGGATAGCCAGGTTATGGCGCAGCCGTCCCAGGTCCACCACATAGGCGGGGGATGGAGCCAGCTTAAGGATTTTGTCTATATCGATACCGGTCAAAAGAAAAAACCTCACTCACCACGAAGAACACGAAGGGCACGAAGAAAAAGATCATGACAACTTCGTGCTCTTCGTGCCTTCGTGGTGAAAAACGCTACAGTTCCGGCCACTCCCCTTCCACCACCACCGTCGGCAGCCCCATCGGTCCGAGTTCTGCTAAAAAGACCTCCGGATCGAACTGCTCCATGTTCCAGACCCCGGGTCCATGCCATTTGCCGGTCAGCATCATGATGGCGCCCACAACCGCCGGGACGCCGGTGGTGTAGCTGATGGCCTGGGATTTGACCTCTTTGTAGCAGGCCTCGTGGTCGCAGATGTTGTAGATATAGACCTGCTTGCGCTTGCCGTCTTTCAATCCCCGTGCAATGACGCCGATGCAGGTTTTTCCCTTGGTCAGTGGTCCCAGGCTCCCCGGATCGGGGAGGAGCGCCTTCAGGAACTGGATGGGTACGATCTTCTGCCCCTGGAACTCCACTTCGTCGATGCGGGTCATTCCCACGTTCTGCAGCACCTCCAGGTGCTTCAGGTAGTTATCGGAGAAGGTCATCCAGAACTGGGCCTTCTTGATGGTCGGGATGTGCCTGACGATGGACTCCATCTCCTCGTGGTAGAGACGGTAGATGTTCATCGGCCCGATCCCCTCGGGGAAGTCGAAGACCCGCTTGGTGGATAGCGCCGGGGACTCCTGAAAAGCACCGTTTTCCCAGTGGCGGCAGGTGGCGGTTACCTCACGGATGTTGATCTCCGGATTGAAGTTGGTGGCAAAGGGCTGGCCGTGGGAGCCGGCGTTGGCATCGATGATGTCCAGCTCCTCGATCACATCCAGATATTTCTTGGCGGCAAGGGCCGTATAGACGTTGGTCACGCCCGGGTCGAAGCCGGAGCCGAGCAGCGCCATGAGCCCCTTCTCCTTGAAGCGGTCCTGATAGGCCCACTGCCAGGAATACTCGAACCTGGCCGTGTCCAGCGGCTCGTAGTTGGCGGTATCCAGGTAATCGACGCCGGTTTCCAGGCAGGCATCCATGATGTGCAGGTCCTGGTACGGCAGCGCCACGTTGATTACCAGTTTCGGCTGCACCTGCTTGATCAGGGCCACTAGCTCGGGCACGTTGTCCGCATCCACCTGGGAGGTCTTGATGCTGCCCCCCAACTGGTCGGCAATGGCATCGCATTTGGCTTTGGTACGCGAGGCAAGAGTGATCTCGCTGAAGATGTCTCTGCGCTGGGCGCATTTGTGGGTAACGACCTGGCCGACACCCCCGGCACCAATAATCAGTACATTGCTCATGGCAACTCCTCCATAGAAAGGGCCGCCATATTTGCGCGCTGACGACGCCGGCTCGTCAGCGCGCAAATATGGCGCCCCATAGGTTTTTAAAAGCGATACTGCCACAGGGATGCGAGATTTGCGTCAGGTCGGCGCACCCGCACAAAGGGATTTCCGAGGACGCGTCGAGATGGCGTAAAGATCACATCCCTCTCAATAGGTAAAGGTGGGTGGCGTTACTACCCACAGTATGCGTGCCTGGGTCCGGCCGATGTTCTTGATCGAATGCTTTTTATCCGAGCCAAAATAGAAACATTCGTCCTTTTTCACCGTGTAGAGCTTGTCATCCAGCTTCAACTGCACCTTTCCACTCAGGACAAAGCCGAACTCCTCCCCTTCGTGGAACGGTTGCTCCTCCATCTCTTCACCCGGCTCAAGGGTCACCATGGCCGGATCCATATCCCGGTTCTGGGCGGCCGGAATCAGCAGTTCCACCCGGATCTTCTCGTCGTCACCGGAGGCCTGCACCCGATAGTCCTTGCCGTAGACCACATCCTCGTCAATGGTCTCACTGAAAAATTCCTGCATGCTCACGCCGAAGACATCGATGATGTCCTTCAAGGTGGCAATGGATGGGGATGTGGCATCGTTTTCCAGCTGCGAAATATAGCCTTTGGTAAGGTCGGCGCGGCTTGCCAGCTCTTCCTGGGTCAGGGAATTGATCATTCTCAGCCGTTTCAACCTTTCACCGATCTTCAAGCATTCCTCCAAAGTTTACCATTTCAGCCTCTTTGCACAAAGATGGTTTAGTAATGGTAAACTTTTTGTCTGATGCCTTGTTTAGCATTTCTAAACTTTATGTTTAATCTCGACACAAACGGCTAAGGTTTATAATATAAGTAATTCAACAAGTCAAATCTTTTTTAGCGGCAGAAAAAGGTCAAACTTTGGATGCAAATAACATCGAAGAAAGGAAAATAAATCTATTAGTTGTGGTGGCCTGGAGGTCATGGAAAAGGCAGCAGTGTCAACGACGAAAGCAGGAAGGCGGATGGGGGTTCCTTTTTATTGACTTTTAATGGTGAATTTATTACCTATTGAGCACCAATAACTGAATGCATGATTGGAGAAATTCGATGATTACTGACAGGAAAATCGGTTTTATCGGCGGCGGCAACATGGCGGAAGCCCTAATCAAAGGATTGATCGGCGGTGGCGTACCGGCAAGGGAACTGCTGATTGCCGAACCCATGGGGGCACGCCGTGATTTTCTTCAGGAGCGATATGAGGTGACTGTCACCGATGACAACTGCGCCGTCACCGGTGCCTGCAATGCCATCCTGCTCTGTATCAAACCCCAAACCTGCAATCAGGCTCTGCAGGACATAAAGGGGACCGTGCGCCAGGACCAGCTGTTCATATCGATCATGGCAGGGGTCAAAACCGAGGCCATCGAGAATTCCCTGGGAGGAGCGCCGCGGGTTGTGAGAGTGATGCCAAATACGCCGGCACTGGTCATGGAAGGAGCCTCCGCTCTCTGTGCCGGCAGTCATGCCACTGCAGCAGATCTTTCCCTGGCCCGGCACATCTTCGATATGGTGGGGAAAAGCTGGACTGTGGAAGAAAAGCTGCTGGATGCCGTCACCGGGCTGTCCGGCAGCGGCCCAGCCTATGTGCTCACATTTATTGAAGCACTGTCAGACGCCGGGGTAAAGAACGGCCTGACTCGCGAAGCGGCCACAGGCCTGGCAGCGCAGACGGTTTTCGGCACGGCAAAGCTGCTCCTGGAGACCCGCGAACACCCCGCCGTCCTCCGTGACAAGGTGACATCGCCGGGTGGCACGACCATTGCCGGATTGGTTGCCATGGAAAAAGAGGGATTCCGCAACGCCATCATCACGGCAGTGGATGCGGCTACGGCACGGTCCATGGAGCTGGGGAAGAAATAACGATTTCGTGGGATAAGGAAAAAAAGAGTGGTTGAGCCGAGGAAGCTCAACCACTCTTTTTTTCAACTGAAGATTTTTGGTTTAAAGCATCGTAGAGGGCGATCTGCTCAGCGATGGAGAGCTTTCGCTTCCCGCCGCATCCCTTCCCCCGACACATGCGGCAGCGGTCATCGGAGCACCACTGGCAGAAATGGCAGTCGGGGCAGGAGTGCTTTTTCTTACCCTCGCCCTCCGGGAGAGGGTGGTGCGAAGCGCCGGGTGAGGGAAGCCTTTGCTGCAATTCGCCGTATATGCTCTCTAAGACCGTTTCGGTCTTTCTGAGCAAGTCATTATTCCAGAAGCGCAGGACTTTAATTCCTGCACCTTCAAGCTCTCTCGTTCTTTGTTCGTCATACTCAGACTGATCGGCATCACCATGGCCACCGCCATCCAACTCTATTGCCAGGTTTGCTTCCCGGCAGAAAAAGTCGAGAATGTATCGACCAACCGGATGCTGTCGGCGAAATTTGTAGCCGCAAAAGTTTCGGTTCCGCAATAGGTGCCAGAGAAGAGTTTCTGCGTCGGTCTGTGCGCCTCGCAGATCACGAGCACAACGCAGAATGTCTTCTGGGATTTTCATATGAAATCCTTACACCCCCCTCACCCCAACCCTCTCCCAGGGGGAGAGGGAGTAAAAAGCTAACCCTCGCCCTCCGGGAGAGGGTGGCGCAACGCGCCGGGTGAGGGAAGCCTTTCACTTAGAACGCGATATTCCGTTTCGGAGCTGCGCCGGTGACGATCTGGGCGAAGGCCTTGCCTTGGTCGGCGTTGATGAGCAGGTAACGGGGTAGCTTCATGATGGCGTCGTTTGGACCGGCATGGTGGGCCTGGATGGTAAAGGTGGCTTTGTAGCCTGCTTCGGCGGCCTTTTGCAGCAGGTAATCATCGAAGATACCGAAGGGCCAGGCGAGCATGTCCACCGAGATGCCCAACTGCTTGTCCAGCCTCTCCTTGGCCTTCTTCAGCTGAATGTTAACCAGCTTCTCGAACTCTGCCGGCGGCAGCTTTTTTCTTTCCCGCTTAAAATTGGGATGCCAGAAGGTATGGGACTGGATGTCGAAAAGCCCGGTCTTTTTCAGCTCCCGCAGCTGATCCCAGGTCATGGCATACTTGGCGTTGGAGATAGCGGAGGGATAGACGAAGATCGTCACCGGCACGTTGTATTTCTTGGCCAGGGGCAGCATGTCGGTGTAAACGCTCTTGTGGGCATCATCCTCGACGATGACTACCGATTTCGGCGCCGGCGCCGGCCCTTTCTTCTGATAGTAGTCAATCAGCTGACGCAGGGGAATGACCTTGTAGCCGTTATCGCGCAAGAATTTAAGATGGGACTCGAATACCGGGGTGGTGATGGTCATGCCGTCGGCAACGGTGGGACCGAAGCGATGGTAGAGCAGGATCGGCACATTAACCGCCTGGGGTGCAGCAGGGACGGCTTTTTTTGTGTCAGGTTGAGCGGCGTGAACGGAAAAGGCGGTAAACAGAGAGAACAGCAGGACGAACAGCAGCAGACGGAACTTCATAACGAATTTCATACCTCCGGAGATTTTTGCTCCGGTCAGTGTAGCCGAATTTCACAGGGACGGGAATAAAATTCATGGGAAAATCGCGGGGAAGATTAGAGGGGTTATAACTTCACCTCATCCGGGCTCGGCTGCCTCGTCTCCCGCTCAAGGTATCTCCTGATCTCCCTGAGACTGCCGATAATGATCTTTTCGTCTTTGGGAAACTCATGGGGAGAAAGTTCCAGGGTCAAGGTCTCGCTGTAATCCGTGTTGCGCAAGTGATTGAGAAATCGGGTCAGGGGCAGAATGCCCCGCCCGGGCAGCAGGTGCTCTCTGCCGTGGCCGTAATCGGAGAAGTGGATATTGCGGATGCGGCCGGAGTTGTAAAAGAGGTAAAAGTCGTTGATGAAGTTGGCTTTTCCCGAGCCCATGTGGGTACAGTCGAAGGTGAGGAAAAGGTTCTTCTCGTGGAGAAAATCGATCATCTTCTCCGTATTGGAAAGGATGTGGGGGTTGATGTTGAATCTCCCCACCCAGGGCATGTTTTCCAGGGTGACGATCACTCCTTCCTGCCCCACCTCTTCCTGAAAATCCATAATCCGGTACAGCCAGCGCCAGAAGCGGAATTCGCCTCCCAACCATGAGGGGGGATGGAAATTAACCAGCTTCACCCCGCAGTCGGCGGCTATTTCCACCGATCTCTTCAGGGAATCGATCTGGGTGCCCCATCCGTCGAGAGGCATGAACGGGGCGTGCATGGAAAAGACGGGCAAAATTTCCGAGAGGTCCTTGATCAGACGGCGGCTGTTCACCTTCTGGAACTCGTGGTTGATGATCAGTTCCACCCCGTCGAAGCCTGTCTCCATGGCAATGGTGAAGACTTTTTCCAGGGGGAAGGTGAACAGTGTCCCTGTGGATATGGAAAGTTTCATGGGACGCCCCTACCCTTGCTCCGAAAAGACTTGGTAGACTATCTTCTGCAGGTTGATCACCGCCTCAAGGCCGCTCTTGAACAGGAAAGCCTCTTCTTCACCCAATTCGTCGGGATTCAGGTAAAGCTCGTTCACTTTGTAATCTTCCGCTTCCATGGATTGTTTAATCCTGTAGCCGGCAAAAAGGTGATAGGCCTTCAGCAGCCTGTCTGCCAGGTCCACCCCCAGATGTCCGGCATTGACAAGCCCCTTGATCCGCTCTACGGTGCCTGTTTCCACAAGGCTGTGATGTACTGCAAGGATTCGCACGTTGATCAGCAGTGGATTCAAGACAGCTTCATCGAGGTTGAACATGCCACGATGCTCGCCACTGCGTAAGGTTTTGAAGTTGCCGAACATGCCCAGTGCCACCGGCATGGAAGAGAGCTTTCTTGCTGCCTGGCCATAGAGGTCTTTCCCCTGCTCTTTTGCCAGTAACTCTGAGGAAATGGTTTTCAAACCGGCCGCCAAAGTTTCATCACCGGCAATTCCCCTGAGATCGCCAAGTACGGCCAGAATTTCCCCCAGTTTACCTATCCTCTGCATCTGGCTGGAACTCCAGCTTCGCCACTCACTTTCAGAGCCTTTCCACAACCCGCCATCATCAATAGGCCGGTGGCCGGCGCCGAAAATTCCGCATTGGTCAAGAAGAGCGATCAGCCGGTACCTCATCTCCTCGAAGTACCCGGCATGGTGCACCTGGGAATCAGGGTAAACGAGAAAGTAACGGGAGTCAGTCCCCGGCATAAACTCCTTACGCCCGGCACTGCCTGTTGCCAAAAGACAGCACGGTATGTCGTCGGGATACATGGTCCCGGCGCCGGTTTGGGCCAACACCAGCGCCTTGCGAAACAGCAGGTCGTGAAACGTTGCACACAGCCCGTGAAAGGCAATGACAGAGCTTCTTCTTGTGAAATATTCCTTTGTCAGCAAAGTGAATCGGATGCAAGCGCCGGCCAGCTGATCTGCATATTCAACCTGGGCAAATTCTTGCAACTGCAAGTCCAAACGATGGGAAAAATCCTCTTCGAAAGCCAGCTCATCTCCCACTCGCAACCGCAAGTTACGGAGGAGCTCAGCATCTTCCCCGGCAAGTAGATAGGCCATCTTTCCTGCCACTTTTTCGCGTACGGCAGTCAGCAGACGGGAAGCACTCTGGGTGGCGACGATATCGCCACCTTTGGCGCCGAGAAAAATTGCCATCTAATTACTCCTGTTTATTCAGGCGGGCTCGGTAGTCCGCGCCGTCACCCGTCACCCGTCACCCGTCACCCGTCACCAATCACCAATCACAAATCACAAATCACCAATGCCGTGGACCTGTTCGGCCAGAAAACGCTGCATCTCTTCGTCAGGGGGAGGTGTCAGCAGCGAAACGACTGTTATAACTGCGATAACCAATGGTGCTCCGCAAAGGGCGGAGGCGGTCAGGGGGAAGAGCTTTCCCACGAGAGGAAACGTACTGGCCAGAAGCGGCGATGAAAAGGTGATGATGATCCCGGTGAGCATGCCGGCAATGGCTCCCTGGCGGTTGGCCCTTCCCCACCAGATTCCCAGTAGGAAGACGGGAAAAAAAGTATTGCCTGCCAGGGCAAAAGCAACTGCGGTTATCTCGGCGATCATGGCCCACGGTTTTAAAGCCAGGAGAAAGACTATGGCGGCCAACGCCAGGATAGCACCCTTGGCAATGGCCATTTTGCGGGCTTCGGAAGCGAGGGGATTGATGAGCCGGTAGTAGATGTCATGGGAGAAGGCAGCAGCACCGTTCATGAGCAGGCCTGCCACAGTGAAAAAAGTGGCGCTGACTGCTCCGGCGGCCAGAATGCCGGTAAGCCAGACCGGCGCACCCTGGGCAGCTTTCAGAACTATAATGTCGGCAATCTGCCTGGCGGTCGCCATGTCCGGCACGGCACCTCCTCTCGCCTCGAACAGCTTGGCAAAAACGGCGTAGGCGGGGGCCGACCAGTAAATGAGGGCGATGAAAAAAAGCCCCCAGACAAGGCTCCAGCGTGCGTCCCGGATATTGGGCACAACATAAAAGCGGGAGAGAATGTGGGGCAGTCCGGCAGTGCCCACCATGAGGGTAAAACAGAGGGCGACCCACTGGAACAGGGAACCGGAAACAAAGGGAGCGGCGAAATCCACATGGAATTCCGTTGCCAGGTCCTGAATCCCCTGCCCGTAGCCGAACTGGGGAAGTATCCAGAAGTAGCCGAGCCGCCAGGCCAGGAACATCAGGGGCACGATAAAGGAGACGATCAGGACGAAGTATTGCATCTGCTGGTTTCTCGCCACCCCCAGCATGCCGCAGATGACCACGTATGACACCACTGCAGCTGATCCCACCATGAGACCGGTGGTGTAATCGCTCCCCAGCAGCCAGGCGAACACCATGCCCAGGCCCTTGAACTGGGCCACGCTGTAGATAACGGAGATAGCAATGGAAATAACGGCGGCAATGAACCGGGCAGCGTCGGAATCATAGCGGTCGCCGACGAAATCGGGGGTGGTAAACTTGCCGAAACGGCGTATCTGCCCCGACATCAGCACCAGCAGCAGGACATATCCGCCGGTCCAGCCGATGACATAGGCAAATCCCTGATAGCCCTGCAGGTAGATGATGCCGGCAAGGCCCAAGAAGCTGGCCGCGCTCATCCAGTTACTGGCAATGGCAGCCCCCCCGCCGACACGACCGATATATCGCCCGCCGAAACCGTAGCTTGAGCTATCCCGTGCCTTGGCGCTCAGCCCCGCCAGAACGAAGGCAATGAGAACTCCGACAATAAAAATGAGTGGCCAGACCGATAGGTTCTCACTAGTCATAGGATCTGTCTCTCCTGCGGCTGTGACTTTCACTGAGGCGATCGATGCAGAGATTGAAAACGATGCAGAGGATGATGAACCAGAGGGGAAGAAACTGGCCCGTAAACCAGAAATGGAACGGGAGGGTGAAAAAGGTGCGGATGGTGAGCAGACTCTGCCCGTTCACATCCCCCAGGAGAACCACGAGCAGCTGAAAACCGAAGGTCATAACCAGCCAGCCCAGAAGGATCAGCAGGATGATTCGTACCTCATCATGCATGTAGCCATTCTTCGGCTTGAAAATATTGACGCTATAGGGCTCTTTGCTGTCTTTCATGATTACACCTCCCCGGATCATGCTGCAGATGTTTTTTATGACTTCATAACCTCTCGCAGCACGGTCGTGGCATAGGAGCCTTTGGGCAGGGAAAACTCCAGGAAAAGTCCTGCCCCGTCCGCCTCCACTCCGATTTCTGCAATCGGCACACGCAGAGGGCGCCGTTCTCCCTCCATACGCAGGCCCCCTTCCAGGTCAAAGCTTGGCAGGGTCAAGTCTTCCGTCTCCAGCAATCGGCGCTCCATGGCCAGTGTCTCCCCTTCGGGCTCTTTCATACGGCAGCCGAACATGGGCCCGGTGGCCGAAATTTCAAAGGCGGCTGCCCTTGGTGCCTCGGCAGCTGCATCTGTGACCAGAAAGCATGCGCCGTTATCATGCTTGAAAGCGACATCTCCATGGACAACCTGGTCCAGGCTGTCCATGCGTTGCTGCACTACCCGGTCGAACAGATCGGCCTGGAAGGCGGACAGGTACAATTTTCTCAGGCGAGGATGAACGGCACGAAAAGCCTTTTCATGGGCCTCCGGCTGCTTGACCAGTTTCTGGAGCAGTTCCCGCTCTGTGCGGCAGTGGGGGGGGAAGGTCTCCAGGCTTTTCGCCAGATCTCCCGCTTTGAATGCCTCAATAGCCCTTCGCCACCGTTCGTCCGTTACCTTGTCCGGCTCTCCGATCAGGGCATCCACTGCGCCACGATAATCGTTGCGCAATATTGCTCCACCAATGAGATGGGAGTTGCCCTGAGCGCCGTAGCGCTGCTCACCGAAAAAATTGGGCACCCCCCTTTTCTCCAGGATGTCCAGTACCGCAATGGCGATAGTTGCAGCATCGGCACCGACGCCGCCTATTCGGATACGGAAACGGTTGCCCCGCAAATGACCGACCTTCAGTTTATTCCTGTGCGGTACCGCCGACAGGACCTTAATCCCAGGCAGTTCCAGCCCGAGCACTTGCTCCGGCGCCACCCTGGGCAATGAAATGGTCTGGCGGGTAATCCCTTTTGCATCTTTCATCCCGGCGTAACCGACATCACGCTCCCCTATGCCCAGCGCCTTTGCCAGACGACGTATGGCTTCAAGAGTGGTGATACCTCGCTTTTCGATCTCGGCATAGATATGCTCCCCTTCACCGCAGGGGGTGTAGATGGGGATTTCCGTAACCAGGAAATCTTCCGGTGTCTCTTTGAATATTCCGCCCGTGCCCGGTATATTCCCGGTGAGATAGGGATGCAATAGGTGCTCCTGTAAAACCCTGTTATTTGTTGGCCACATAATAGCGTCTGACAGGCCATCTTTCAACCAGATTAATCAAGTTTCAGCAGCTGGGAAAATTGAGAATTTTCCCGAGCGGGTTTGCCTTATTCACGTTATCACTTAGAATAGTTTAATATCTATGGCAGCCATCGGTTCCATATACAACCGCGACATTAAAAGGAGAACCAATGCCAACCGCAGAGAACACACCTCTGATGAACATCCCCTTGCAGGCACTTAAGGTTCATCACCAGCTGATGAAGAACTCCCATCTCCTTCAGCTCTTCGCCGAAGACCACCAGCGTGGCGAGCGTTTCAGCATGGAGGAAAAGGGTCTTTACCTGGACTACTCAAAGAACCTGATCACGGCAAAAACCATGGAACTTCTCCTGGAACTTGCCAGGGCAAGGAAATTGCCTGAAAAAATAGATGAACGGTTCATGGCCTTTGGTGAAATAGGCTGCCAGTCTGCCTTTCGACAGGCTTTGCAGAAAGATGAGGAATCGGCCAGGATGACTGACCTTGCCAACAGGATCTGGAACGGCGAATGGACCGGTCACAGCGGCATGCGCATCAAGACGGTCATCAACATCAATGTCAATGAAAGCGATCCCGGCCCGCCCATGGCTTATCAGGCATTGAAAGGCTTCATCCGTGGTGATGTGGCGACAATTTTCATTACCAGGACCAACAACCTGAACTTCTGTAGCATCCTCAATGAACTCAATCCGGCGGAAACCCTTTTCAATGTTGTTTCCGATACATTCACCTGCCGCAAAACGATGGTCTGTGCCCATACCGCCCGCCGTTGGGTTCTCAAAGCCATGAGAGATGAGTGCGCTGTAGCTCGCCACTTTACTGCCGTTTCCCTCAACGAGGAAGAAGCGAGAAAATTCGGCATCGATCCGGGAAACATCTTTGCCAGCCGGAGTCTGGGAAGCAGGCTGGTGGATTTTCCAACCATGGTGGGATTGGGAACAGGGATCTTCCAGCGCATGCTGGCCGGCATCCGTTCCATGGACCAGCACTTCAGCACTGCGCCGTTAAACCGCAATCTGCCGGTAACCATGGGACTTCTGCGGGTCTGGTACTGCAATTTCTACGGCAGCAGGCAAATGGCGCTCCTGCCATACCACCGGTGGCTGTCCAATCTTCCGGTATATGTCAACCGGCTTGTTACCTGCAGCGGCAGCAGCATGGAAGCAATGCCCATCGGGGAACCTGATGAAAGGAATGGCAAGGAGGCAACTAACATGCAGCATGCCATCTGCCAGCAGATCCTTCACGGCAGCACCATGTGCCCATGCGACTTTATCGGCTTCTGCCGGGATGAAGAGCTTGACGGAGGGAGCAGCAATCTACTCATGGCAAAGATGTTCGCATTGACAAAGTCCCTTGCCTTTGGCAGGCATGCAAGCGAATTCCAGGGGGGGAAGTGTCCCGATTCACTGAAACAATACCTGCCCATGGAGGGGAATCATCCAAGCAATACCATTCTTGCGGAAAATTTGACGCCGGAAGTATTCGGCGAGCTCCTGGCTCTCTACGAACATGCTGTTTACACCCAGCAGGTCGTCGGCCAATGGGGGATAATGGACCGGCAAGGGATGGAAGTCGGAAAGCTGGAGGCGCGAAATATCGCGATGGAACTGGAAAATGGCTCGACCACAACAGGTCATGACAGCTCCACCAGCTGTCTCATCAGGCATTACCGCAATCTTTCCGGGACAACGGGAAAGATATATGTTTCCTGATGGACGAGGGCCAGGCTATCTGCCATACTGGCAGGCATGGAACGGGAAGCTGAACAATCCGAATGGCTGAGCATCCCTGCGGAACTTGGGGTATGGAGAGAAAATTCGCCCCTGCCGGAACGACGGGTGCGCCTCTGGGCACTGGTGCTGGAAGCCCGCGGCATCCCGTTCCGCACCGAGAAAAGCGAAGATGGCTGGCTGATACTGGTACCCGACGATTTTCTCATTGCCGCCAGGGATGAACTGCGCCTCTTCGAAAAGGAAAACCACGCCTGGCCGCCCCATATATACCACCAGGCACCGCCCCTTAAGGAAAATGCCATCAGCACACTGTCGGTGCTGATACTGCTGGCCACATTTCACAATATCACCCGCCTGGACATCGCCATCGCCAACCATGCAAGCGTCGACTGGCAGGCTCTCGGCAGCGGCAATGCTGCCAGAATTCTCTCGGGCGAATGGTGGAGGCTGGTAACGGCGCTCACTCTACATGCTGACGCGGCGCACCTTCTGGGCAACCTGGCCATCGGCGGCATCTTTACCATCTGGCTCTGTCGTCAGCTCGGCTCCGGATTGGCCTGGAGCCTGATCCTCCTGTCGGGCATTCTCGGCAATCTGACCAACGTTTACCTCAACCAGCCGCAGCATAGCTCCATAGGTGCATCCACCGCCGTCTTCGGCGCCGTCGGCATCCTTGCCGCAGTCAACATGCTCCACCACCCATACGCCCTTCAGGGGCGCCGAATTCTACCTGTTGCCGCAGCCCTGTCACTTTTGGCCATCCTGGGTACGGAAGGGAAAAACACCGATCTGGGCGCACATCTTTTCGGCTTTATCTCCGGCATAGCCCTGGGCTTTATCACTGGGCTCTCCACAGCCAGGTTCGGTCAGCCCCAGAAATTTCTCAATGTCTTTCTTGCCATGACCAGTGCTGCAGTTGTCCTTGGCGCCTGGTGGCTGGCTCTCTTCGCTCGGTAACACTCAAGATAAAAGCCCCTCCGCCGATAAGAAAATTTAAACGCAAAATTTGTTGTTGTCGCATGTCGTTTCAGCTAAGCTGTTGCGGCTTCTACCGGACAAAGGGTGCTTACGTGTTCCGCTGCGTTATTGCCATGACATTCCTTATCTTCCTCGGGGCTTCCTCCCTCTCGTTTGCCGCACCGGTCAAAACCGGCGCCCAGATACTGGCTGGCGAAGACTTTTCGCCTCTGCGCGGCAAGAAATTCGCCCTGGTAACCAATCACACCGCCGTGGTGGATGGCATCCATCTCATGGACCTGATGATCAAGGCCCAGGTTCCCCCGGCAGTCGTCTTCACCCCCGAGCACGGATTGAAAGGGACGGCAGAAGACGGCATCCATATCGGCAACGGCACCTGCGATGGCATTCCGGTCAGGAGTCTCTATGGTTCGGCAAAGAAACCGAAACAGGAAGACCTGAAGGATATCGACCTGGTGGTCTTCGATATCCAGGATGTGGGGGTCCGGTTCTATACCTACATCTCCACCATGGGGCTGGTGATGGAAGCCGCAGCGGAAAAAGGCATTCCCTTCATGGTCCTCGACCGGCCCAACCCTCTGGGGGGCAATTATGTGGCAGGCTTTGTCAGGAAAGAGCTGCCGGCAACTTTCACTTCCTTTTACCCCATCCCCGTTGCCCATGGCATGACAGTCGGCGAAATGGCATTGATGATCAAGGGAGCTGGAATGCTGCCTGGGCTGGCCCAACTGGAGATAATCGTCGTCAGGATGGAGGGCTGGCAGAGGTGGATGCGCTGGCCGGACACGGGGCTGACCTGGCTGCCGACCAGTCCCAATATTCCGGATTTTGAAAGCGCCCTCCTTTATCCGGGCATTGGCCTTCTGGAGGCAACCAACGCCAGTGAAGGACGAGGCACTGACAGGCCATTCCGCCTAGCCGGCATTCCAGGCCTGGACAGGGCAGCCGTGGCGAAAAAGCTTAACCGGCAAGAGCTTGCCGGTATACATTTCGACGCAGTGCAGTTCACCCCCCTTTCTTTGCCCGGAAAATCATCCCTGCCGAAACAGATGAACAAAACCGTAGACGGGGTTGAGTTGGTAATAGACGATTACCTGGCAGTCCAGCCGGTGGAGGTGGGCATTGCAGTAGTCTCGGAATTATACGACGGGCTTTCCCCTGCAGAGAGAAGGACTTTCTTCCGCCACGGCTTTGAAGACATGGCCGGATCAAACCTGGCAAGACAGGCGGTGGAAGAGGGGAAATCACCGGAGGAAATCACTCACCTTTGGGCGGAAGAGATTGCTGACTTTCTGCAGCTACGTAAAAATTACCTCCTCTACGTCGACGAACCGACCAGGCAAATCTGACAGGCTGTTAAAAGGTTCTTCAGACATTTTCGGGGAAGGCAGTCGTGGCATCGGGAGAGAGTGACGAGCTACAGCGGCGAGCGGACACCCGCCCCATGAGGAACGGAGGCAACCCCGCCAATTCAGCATCGTGCACCATTACGCGGACGGCACCGCAAGGTCCGCACCTGTGGCGACAGAGCGAACGGACGATGTCGCGATTGCCTTTTATTTCACAGAATTCTTAAAAAGGCATCGTTCCTGGCGGCGATGAACAGGAAAGAAGCTTCCCGTTCTCCAGAAAGCTCACCTCCTCCTGCTCATTGCATTGTTTACCTTCAATCTCCGTGACGACTCTCAGGGTACATCTCTCAAGCCGGCCTGAGGGATAGAAACTTATCCAGCCGTATCTGGCGCAAGGCACGTTGCCAACCAAGATTTCATCGCTTGAAACACAGCTCTGCAGCTTGCCGTTGCCGTGAAAGGTGATTCTTTCCAGGTGGTTGCAGGTGATGCCGTCGATGGGGTAAAAGTCCCTCAGCAAGCAGGAACGAACCGCCCCATTGGGGAAGTAGCTTATTTCGGTGCCCGGATTACAGATGGATTGATCGGCAGCGAAGCAATCGGCCAGAGCAATGATGGAGGCAAGAGCGATGAGCAGGATAAGCTTCATGGTATCTCCGGCACTCAGCATTCCGGATAGCAACCTTCTTTAGTTAAATAATATCTAACATCCCCCCCTCAACAAGGATAAAATCCACAAAAAATGCTGTGTTGTGCATCCCGCTAAATTCTCCCGTCAGCCCTCGGCCTCATCAATGAGTGCACCGGTCCCCGGTTCACCTATTATCCATCTTTCCTGCAGATGCCGCTGGAGTATCATGCGGCTCTGCCATAAAAATATCCATTGATCTCCTGGTAAAGCTCCTTGAGCCTGGCCGGTGGAATTGCACAAATCCCGGCGTAAGCCTCGGTGAAGTGAACCTGATGATAGTCAAGACGGTACGGCTCGATCTTCCCTTCTGCAATCAGCTCTTCATAGAGGGTGGATCCGGGAAGGGGGCTGTAGATACTCCATGTCCAGCGGTCCAGGTCCAGGTCCTTGGCCAGATTAAAGGTCTGCTGCACATCCGTTTCATCTTCACCGGGAATGCCGATCATGAAAAAGCCGAAAACCTTTACGTACTGCTTGGCCAGCCGGACCCTCTCATTGATCTTTTCCACCGTAATACCTTTTTTCAACCGCACCAGGTTTTTGGGAGAGCCGGTCTCTATTCCCAGATCGAGCTGGGTCAGGCCGGCTCTTTTCATAAGCTGCAACTCCTCTTCGTCAATGAGGTCAATGCGGGTAAGAGCCTGCCATGCGATCTCCACCTTCTGCTCGATCATCAATCGGCAGAACTCCTTTATCCATTCCCGGTTAAGATTGAAGATACTGTCCTTGAACCAGACACCCTCCAGCTGATGGTGCTCCTTCAGGGCAACCAGTTCGTCAACGACCCGCTGGGGCGATTTGATCCGCCAGTTGCGCCCCATGGTCTGGTGGACAGCACAGAAGGTGCACTGAAAGGGGCAGCCGCGGGAGACGATCATGGAAATACCGCGCACACTGCGCAGATAGCGGTTATGTTCGATGTAGCGCTCAACGGGGAACGCTTCATAATCCGGCATCGGTAGCGTGTTCAGATCGGCTATGGCACGAGCCTTGTCCTTGATGACCACTTCGCCGTCCTGACAATACGATATGCCGTCGATGTCGTAGGGAGAGGAACCGTTAGCCAGCGCCTCCGCCAGAGCGGCGAAGGCCTCTTCCCCTTCGCCTCGAATAACGAAATCCACATGGGGATCGGCAAGGACACCGGCCGGGTCGAGGGTCGGATGAACGCCACCCAGTACCACCTTGGCAATGGGCGCGATTTTTTTCGAAATTCGGGCAGCATGCAGAGCCTCGGGCACGGTGGGGGTCATGGCGGTGATACCGACAATGTCAGGCCCGGCTGCGGCAATCTGCGCTGCCAGTTTGTCGCTGTCCATGAGGAGTCCCTGCATGTCGAGAAGGGTTACTTCGTGCCCACGCTCCTTCAGATAAGCGGTGAGAAAAGCCAGGCCAATGGGGGGCTCAAAGGGAGCAACGTATAGATTCCCCCCCTTGATCCAGTCAATATAGTCGTCGAAACGGTTGCTGAATTCCTTGTTGTCGTAAAAAGCCGGGTTGATGAGTAGTATTTTCATAATATCGCTCTCCTTTGACTTTTACTGTCGGGCTAAATGGCATAGACAAACGGTTTCTCCGCTTCGGCAAAGAACTCGGCATAGATCTCCTTGCGCAGCTGGACGAATTCGTAGCTGCTGCGATCCCTTGGCCTGGGCAAGTCCACCGGGATGATCCTTTTCACCGTACCGGGGCGGCTGGACATGATCACTACCCGGTCCCCCAGGTAGATCGCCTCATCGATATCATGGGTCACCAGGATCATGGTAGTCCGCTCCATTTCCCATATGCGGAGAATCTCCTGCTGCATCTGGATCTTGGTGAGGGCATCCAAAGCGCCGAACGGCTCGTCAAGCAGGAGAAGTTTCGGCTGGTTGACCAGGGCACGGGCGATGGCAACGCGCTGGGCCATTCCACCTGAAAGCTGGTGTGGGTGTGCCTTGGCGAAGCCTGATAGTCCCACCAGTTCCAGGTGCTCCCGCACCGTCTGCTCTGCTTCACCAGCGGGCCGGCCATTGAGACCGAAAGAGACATTCTGTTCTACCGTCAGCCAGGGAAGGAGGCGGTGCTCCTGGAAGACCATTCCCCGGTCGAGCCCCGGCCCGACGATAGGTTTTTCGCCAAGTTTGACCACCCCGTCATGCCCGTTCTCCAAACCGGCTATGATGCGCAAAAGGGTACTCTTGCCACAGCCGCTCGCACCTACTATGCAGATGAATTCTCCCTCCCCTATGGCGAGGTTTATGTCCTGCAGCGCGGGAACCTTGCTGCCACGAACCTGATAGCTTTTGTTCAGCCTCTCCACAACAAGACTGCCACCTATGCATCCTGATATCGCCATGATCAATCTCCTGCGAATGAAATTCTCCAGCTGATAAGCCGCTTTTCCAGGCGCTTCAGTACACTGTCCATGAGCTTGCCGATGACGCCGATGGTAATCATGCCGACCAGTACCACGTCCGACTGTGACAACTGCCGTGCATCCATGATGAGATAACCGATGCCGCTGCTGGCAGCTATCAACTCGGCCGCCACCACGCACATCCATGCCACCATGAGGCCGATACGGATACCGGTCATTATCGCCGGCAATGCCCCCGGAATGACCATCTGCCCAATGAACTTGCGCCGTGGCACTTCGAGAATTCTCGCTACTTCGACAAATTTATGATCGGTCTGGCGGATGCCATCGATGGTATTGATGATTACGGGAAAGAAGGCCCCTAGAAAGATAATGTAGACCTTGGATTGTTCACCGATGCCGAACCAGAGTATGGCGAGTGGTATCCAGGCAATGGGGGGGATCGGTTTTATCACCTGAATGACGAGATCGGTCAGTCGGTCCAGAGTCCGGGAAAGACCGATGGCAATGCCGAGACTCAGCCCCAGCAGTGCGGCAATGCCGAAACCTTCCAGTACCCGCAGAACGCTGATCCCCAAATGCTTTGCCATCTCACCACTTTTCAAAAGATCCAGAAAGGTCAGAGCGATCCGGGATGGAGGGGGCAGGATAATCGGCTTGATATAACCCAACTGGAAAAGCGCCTGCCATACAACCAGGATTGCTACCGACAGTGATAAATACTGGAGCAGGTGTTTAATCTTCAGCAAGCGCTGATTGGTGTCGTAAGCCATGACGATTTCTCCTATGCAAGCGCGGCAGTTCCCATAAAATCACCTAATGCCACTCTCGCGGGTAAGGCTCAGGTCGACAAAATTGCCGATATTGACTGAACTCTTGATCAAGCCGGCGTTACGCATGAATGCTTCGGTCTTTTTGATCTCATCGATATCATCGGCCTGGATTGCCGGGTTGAAGTCGAACCGGGGAAAGACCTTGAGCAGAAGCTCAGGCGTCAGGTTTACGTCATTGGCTATCAACCGGGCAGCCTCCCTGGGATTGGTTTTGATGAATTTAGCGCCACGTTGATAGGCTTTGAGGAGTGCCTTGACCTGCTCTCGGTTTTTGCTGACCAGGTTATCAGTGGCGATGATCACCAGCAGCCCCTTTTTAATGCCGCTACCGTCGGCCAACACCCGTACCGCCCCCTGGCTCTCCAGCTTGGTAATCACCGGCTCCCAGATCGCCGCCGCATCGATGTTGCCGCTCAGCAATGCAGTGGTGCTGTCTGCCTGGGAGAGGTTGATCAATTCAATGTCATTGATGGTCAGTCCCCCTTTCTGCAGGACCAGCACCAGCAGATGGTGTGCATAGGAACCCTTGACCACCGCCACTTTCTTCCCTTTCAGGTCTCTTGCCGATTTGATGGTTGATTTTCTAGGCACGACTACAGCCAAAGCCTTGGGACCAGTGGAGGTAAGGCCAATGATGCGGGTGTCGATGCCTGCCGATTTGCCGATAATGGCCGGGGTATCGCCGAGGAAGCCGACATCCTGCTGCCCTGCCGCAAAGGATTCATTGATGGGTGGACCGGCGGAAAAGGAAGACCATTTGATAGCAGGTTTTGCCCCCACCTTGGCCAACTCCTCCTCTACCCACTTTTTATGCTTGGCGATAAAGATTGGGGCATACTGGGGTATGGGCTGGGTAGCGATCCGCAGTTCCCCGGCCGCGGCCGGCCCTGTTGTCATGACGGCGATGGTTAATATACCGAGCAATGTACTGAAAACTTTTTTCATGGATCTTCTCCTTTTTAATGATAGCTTTTAGAGGCTTTCCCGGGGATGCAGGACACAAACAAAAAAAACGAGCGGCAACACCGCAGACATCCCCGCAGCAGTCAGTAGTCTCACATCAGCCGCGGCGAGCGATCCTGTCCAGATGCAAAAAGACGGAATGCGCCGCGTCTTCCTCGGCCTTGCGCTTGGCAAAGCTCTCGTCGATGATCTCCTCCGGCTCGATAACCCATACCGCAGCCAAATCCACGTCGCCGTGCTTTTCCCGGACAGCGTTATAGTGCTCCTGGAAGAGCGGGCCGGTAATGTGCGTTTTCAGGGGAATGCCCTTTATCTGATAGCTCTCGCCTTGTTTACCTTTCACCGCTATCGCCACTTTTTTATTGAACCAGATGCTTCTCACCAGATTTTTGTTGGTCCGGGACGATTCCAGGAACTCCAGATAAAGGATATTGCCGTCTTCCCCTGCCAGCAGCGACTCTTTCACTGCTGCATGGGGAAAGTCGTCACCATCCAGGGTGGACAACACCTTCGTACTCTCGTGATTATTCAGCAGGTCGATAATTTCCTTGGTCAGTTGTACAGCCATTATCTGTCTCCTTTCCCTTTAAAGAAGCCGTGAAAGATCCGTGTCCGGATGATTGCCGCAACGGCGATAATCATCGAAATCGACGCCTAAATTGTATTTCACCCGCAGGTTGTGGAGTCCCCTGGCCAACCGGACGAAGTATTCAAGTGATGGATTTTGCTGATCGCGGAAATAGGAACCGGGGCGTGGCACCCAAACGATGTAAACGGTCGTCACACCATTCTCCGCCAGGTATTCCGCTTCAGCCAGGGTCGATGCCAAGGCGTCGTCTTCACGGGTAAAGCCGCTCGGCTTGGCCAGTTCCACCCCTCCCACCAAACCGGTACCAACATTCCCCCGGCCGAAGATATCCACAGCCCGGATCAGGCGCTGTTGCCACTCCCGATAGCCGACCGACTGAGCCTTGCCAGGGCAGATCCAATTAAACATCTTTTCCCCCAGCACCTCCAGATCGCTGGTATAACTGGTAAGTCCCGTCTGCTCGTAGAGGCGCGCCAACTGCCTCTCATTGAAGGCTGAAGCGATCAACTGACTTGGAAACTTCTTGGTGGTGAAATTCTCGCCGATGGCCTGAAGGGTCTCGATGTAGTAGTCCACCTCCCGGTCAAAGATCTCCTCACCTTTGAGAACTGAGCCGGCAGTCAGGCACATGCTGGTGAAACGACCCGGCTCCTTGAGCGCCTCGCGCACCGTTTCCGACACGTCTTCCGGTTTCAACCTGGTCGGCACTCCCAGGGCGTCTTTCTGTTGTTTGGTATGATTGACAATGTCGCAGAAGCGGCATTCCTGTTTTTCCGCCCAGAAATGGCAGAAGCTTGACTGGAAGATGTTGAGCCGCTGCGGCCTGGCGCTGGCGATATGACTCATTGGCACGCCGGAACTGGTTTTTTTGTCGTAGTAGAGCGGCTTCGGCCATAGTTCCACAAATTCGACCGGTTCCCCGCCATCAACGAGCGCCAAGCGACCGTCCACCAGGTCGACAAGATAGGGATTCTGCTCAAGGGGCGTCGGATCGGTGAGGATTGAGGTTCCGTCCCTGAGCAGGATCGATTCGGGCAGCGGTTTGATCTCGCCGTCCCGGGAGCCGAAGATGTAAGGGCTGCGCATCTGCACCGTATCGTCGATAGAGGCCAGGGCACGCTCCGTGTAATGGACTCCCCGCCTCTGCGCGTCGATCTTCAGCGCAATCAGCCTCGGCACATCGGGATACTTTTCCACCACCTCGTTCAGGCTCAGTTCATTTTCGAATGTTCGTTTCAAAGCAACGGACATGACAATTCTCCTTTCACTCTTCACTCTTCACTCTTCACTCTTCACTCTTCACTCTTCACCATTCACCATTCACTGTTTTATTACCGCCTGCTTGAGCTGCTCAGCCTTGTCAGTTCGTTCCCAGGGAAGATCCAGATCAGTCCGGCCAAAGTGACCATAGGCGGCAGTCTGCCGGTAGATCGGGCGGCGCAGATCGAGCTGCTCTATGATTGCCGCTGGGCGCAGATCGAAGTTGGCTGCTATCAGCTCGGCAAGTTCGCTATTGGTGAATTCACTTGTGCCGAAGCTGTCGACAAATATGGAAACCGGCCGCGCCACGCCGATTGCGTATGCAATCTGAACTTCCAACCTCCTGGCAAGGCCTGCAGCAACCACATTCTTCGCCACATAACGTGCCGCATAGGCGCCGGAACGATCAACTTTCGTGGGATCTTTTCCCGAAAAGGCGCCCCCCCCATGCCGGGCAAAACCGCCGTAGGTATCGACAATAATCTTGCGGCCGGTCAGCCCCGCATCGCCATGGGGTCCGCCGACGACGAAACGGCCGGTGGGATTGACATAGATCTTCGTTTTGTCGTCCAGCAATCCATCAGGTATGACCGGTTCGATCACCTGGGCGATGATGTCTTTGCGAATCTGTTCAAGCTCAACCTCGGGAGCGTGTTGTGCCGAGATAACGATAGTATCCACCCGCACCGGCCGGTCTCCTTCATATTCCACCGTCACCTGGCTTTTGCCATCCGGGCGTAGATAGGATATGTCACCGCTTTTCCTTGCTTCAGCCAGGCGGCGGGAAAGGCCATGGGCCAAGGCAATACTGGTGGGGAGAAACTGCGGCGTTTCATCGGTGGCAAAACCGAACACCATCCCCTGGTCTCCTGCCCCAACCGAGTCCAGATAACCGTCATGATCACCGTTCCGGCGTGCTTCCAGCGCCCGGTTCACTCCCTGGGCAATGTCGGGCGACTGTTCATCCACCGAAACAAGGACTGCGGCTGTTTTCCCGTCGAAGCCATAGTCGGGATGATCATAGCCAACCTCCCTGATGGTGTTGCGGACGATTTTGGCTATCTCCGGCCGTGCCAGTGTTGTAATTTCTCCCGTCACCAGGGCTAATCCAGTATTGAGGCTGGTTTCACAGGCAACTCTCGCCAGGGGGTCCTGTTCCAGAATCGCATCCAGCACCGAGTCTGAAATCTGATCCGCCAGCTTGTCCGGATGGCCTTCGGTGACCGATTCCGATGTAAACAGATACCTTTGCTTCGCCATAGCTATCGCTCCTTTTATTGAAATATCCTTCAGTTGAAGGAACTGGAAAAAACGTGCAGATATCAGGGCCTTGAAAAACGTCACTTGAGCCTTGCATTTCGGCCTCCTCATGAGCGAGGAGACGAAACGTACACGAAGTACGTTGAGTTTCCGAGCGAGCGGTAATGCCGCAGATCGGCCTCGCAGTAGTTTTTCAAAGCCCGGAGAAAAAAAAAGGCCAAGCTATCCCGTGGGATTAACTTAGCCTCCAGTCAGCCTGGTCAACTAATGGTTATGATTATCAATGCCTAGGAGTCTGTCGGACTTAGGAATGAATCTGCTGCGAGAATAGCAGATCGGTCCATATTCCCGGAAATTTTCGACCAATAGGTCCACTATTCGTCTTCAAATTTCCGTAAATCTGTCCTCGACCTGCTATCCTCTCGCTACGATCCCCTAAGTCAGACAGACTCCTAGCGGAGAATCTTCCGCCCGCCATCGTTATTGGGTCAGCCTTATCTTTTCGTTGCGATCCATCCGGATCACCTTGCCGTCCTGAATGATCAGGGTGAGGGTGCCGAAGCGAATGCTGGCCAATGAATCCTTGACCTTCTCTTCCAGTTCAATGCTCCAGAGCTGTCTGCCCGAACCCTCCCCATTGTTCTGCATATTACCCCCGGTTGTTGCCTCCGCATCAGATCTGGTAGTCATCGACGAATACCCGGTATTTCCTCGGCCGGACAAAGACCTTCTCCCCCACCTGGGGAGCCAGCTTCTGGTAAACGTCCTTGGTCAATTCCGCTTCCAGAATCTCGAAGGTATCTCCCCGCTCCAGCTCTATCCGTACCACCGGCCCGACGGCATGGATGTGACGAATCGAAGCCTCCACCGAGGAACTGTTCGAGTAGTTCCGCTCAAGCTCCAGGTCATGGGGACGCACGTAACCCACTGCAGGACGGTCCGGCACCGCTGCCAGTTCCGGGGTGGAGAGCTCCATCTCCCCAAGTTTGGCCTGCCCCTGGTTTACCCGGCCATGGAAAAGGTTGACGTTGCCGAGGAAGTTGTAGACAAAGGGGGTAGCCGGATGATCATAAACCTCTTCCGGGGTGCCGGCCTGCTCCACCTGGCCGGCATTCATGATCACCACCCGGTCGGCCACTTCCAGCGCCTCTTCCTGGTCGTGGGTGACGAAGACGCTGGTGATGTGCAGCTCATCATGGAGCCGCCGCAGCCAGCGGCGCAGTTCCTGCCTGACCCGGGCATCCAGGGCGCCGAAGGGCTCATCCAGGAGCAGCACCTGGGGCTCCACGGCCAGCGCCCTGGCCAAGGCCACCCGCTGCCGCTGCCCGCCGGAAAGCTGGGACGGATAGCGCTGGGCCATTCCTTCCAGCTGCACCAACCGGATCAATTCGTGAACCTTGGCGGCGATCTCTTCCCTTGTCGGCCGCGTTTTGCGGGGCCTCACCTGCAGCCCAAAGGCGATGTTGTCGAAGACGGTCATGTGCTTGAACAGTGCGTAGTGCTGGAACACGAAACCCACTTTACGTTCGCGTACTTCGTGCCTGGTGGTGTCCGCGCCGTTAAAATGGATACTTCCCCCATCGGGCGTTTCCAGACCGGCAATGATCCGCAAAAGACTGGTCTTGCCGCAACCGGAAGGACCCAGGAGAGCGATCAGCTCTCCCGTGGGGATATTGACACTGACATCCTTGAGGGCGGTAAAACCGCCGAAGGTCTTGGTTATATTTCTGACTTCAATGCTCATGCTCTATCTAGCCCCATTTCTTTAATTCACGTCACTATTTACCCGGCACCAATCACCAATCACCAATCACCGTCCCTCTTCACCAATCACCGTCCCTCTTCACAGCCTTTATCCGCCACTCGACTAAACTCTTGGCAACCAGTGTGACGACTGCCAGCATCCCCAGAAGTGACGCCACGGCAAAGGCGGCCACATAATTGTACTCGTTGTAGAGAATCTCCACATGCAGCGGAATGGTATTGGTGGAGCCGCGCACGTGGCCGGAAACGACGGATACCGCGCCGAATTCCCCCATGGCCCTGGCATTACAGAGAATGACGCCGTAAAGGATACCCCAGCGGATATTGGGAAGGGTAACCCTCCAAAAGGTTTGCCAGCCGCTCGCTCCCAATACCAGTGCTGCCTCCTCCTCGTCTTTCCCCTGGGATTCCATGAGGGGAATCAACTCACGGGCCACAAAGGGAAAGGTGACGAAAATGGTAGCCAGAATGATACCCGGCACGGCAAAGATGATCTTGATGTCGTGCTCCTGGAGCCACGGGCCCAGCCACCCCTGCAGGCCGAAGAGCAGCACGTAGATGAGGCCTGATATAACCGGTGACACGGAAAAAGGGAGATCTATCAAGGTGATGAGGAAGCTTTTGCCGGGGAAATCGAATTTGGCAATGGCCCAGGCGGCAACAACACCGAAGAACAGGTTCAACGGCACGCTGACCAAGGCAGTGACAAGGGTCAGTTTGATGGCGGCAACGGCATCCTGCTCCTTCAGGGAAGCAAGATAGACGTCGAACCCTTTCTCCAGGGCCTGGCTGAAGACCGCCGCCAGGGGAACCACCAGGAACAGGCCCAGAAATGCCAGTGCCACGGCAATCAGCAGCCAGCGCACCAGCACGGGTTCGGTCAGCTCATTTCTGTTGCTCAGTTCCCTATTATTTGTCAGCACCCCGGTACTATTCATTGCTTCCTCTCCAGAAGATCATCGTGGCTTATCGTCTCACCATTCGCGTTCATTCGTGTTATTCGTGGTTCAGGTTTCCCTGCTAATTGCCGGCGAACCGTCTGCTCCACTTCTGCAACAGGTTCACGGCAAAGAGCATGACGAACGAGGCCAGAAGCATCACCGAGGCGATAGCCGTAGCCCCTGCATAATCGTACTGCTCCAGCTTGGTGATGATCAGAAGTGGTGTAATCTCCGATACCATGGGCATGTTGCCGGCGATGAAGATGATCGAGCCGTACTCGCCGACCGCCCTGGCAAAGGAGAGGGCAAAGCCGGTGAGAATTGAGGGAAGCATCACCGGGAACAGCACCCGGCGGAAGGTCTGCCAGCGGTTGGCCCCCAGGCAGGCAGCAGCTTCCTCCAATTCCGCCTCCAGTTCCTCCAGGACCGGCTGCACCGTCCGCACCACAAATGGAAGGCCGATAAAGATCATCGCCACCAGAATACCCAGGGGCGTGTAAGCCACCTTGATGCCGTGGGGCTCAAGCCATTTGCCGATCCAGCCGTTGGGGGCATAGACCGAAGCCAGGGTAATGCCGGCCACGGCAGTTGGCAGGGCAAAGGGAAGATCCACGAGGGCATCCACCAGCTTCTTCCCCGGAAAACGGTAACGGACCAGCACCCAGGCCACCAGCACGCCGAAGACGGCATTGCTGATAGCGGCCAGCAGCGCCGCGCCGAAGGTTACCCGGTAAGAGGCCACCACCCGCGGCGCAGTGACGGCGGCGACAAAATCGCCCCAGGACATGGTCGCAGTCTTGAAGACCAGGGCCGACAAGGGGATCAAGACGATCAGACAGAGATAAAAGATCGTATAACCCAGCGTCAGGCCAAAACCAGGAAGCACGTTATGTTGTTGGCTCTTCCTCACTCTTCACTCCTCGCCCTTCACTCTTTACTTGGCGTAGATCTGGTCAAATACACCGCCATCGGCAAAGTGCGCCTTCTGCGCCTTTCGCCAGCCGCCGAACTGCCCATCGATGGTAAAGAGCTTCACCTTGGGGAAGGTCTTGGCGTATTTTGCCGCCACCTTTTTGTCCCTGGGCCGGTAATAGTGCCTGGCAGCGATCTCCTGCCCTTCCGGCGTGTAGAGATACTTCAGATATGCCTCGGCCACCTTGCGCGTCCCCTTCCGGTCAACGACCTTGTCGACCACGGTCACCGGCGGTTCGGCGAGGATGCTGACAGATGGCACGACAATCTCGAATTTGTCTTTGCCCAGTTCGTTCACTGCCAGAAACGCTTCGTTTTCCCAGGCAAGGAGCACATCTCCCAGTCCGCGCTGGACAAATGTAGTCGTAGAGCCCCTCGCTCCCGAATCAAGGACCGGCACGTTCTTGAAGAGCCTCGTGACAAATTCCTTTGCCTTGGCTTCATTTCCACCCTTCTGTTTCAAGGCATACCCCCAGGCAGCCAGGTAATTCCATCGTGCACCGCCAGAGGTTTTGGGATTGGGGGTGATAACTGCCACACCTGGCTTCACCAAATCGCTCCAGTCCTTGATCTTCTTCGGATTACCCTTGCGAACCAGGAAAACAATAGTCGAGGTGTAGGGTGAACTGTTGTTGGGCAGCCGTTTTTGCCACGCCTGTGGGATGAGTTTCGCCCTGTCATGGATCTCGTCAATGTCGTAGGCCAGAGCCAGGGTGACCACATCGGCATCCAGACCATCGATAACCGCCCGGGCCTGTTTGCCGGACCCCCCGTGGGACTGCTTGAAGCTAACATCTTCCTTGGCTTGTTTTTTCCACTGCTTGGCAAAGGCGCTATTGAAATCCTGGTAAAGCTCGCGGGTCGGGTCGTAGGAAACGTTCAAAAGGTTGACCTGTGCGAATGCCGCCAACGGCAGGCCAACTGCCAAAGCGGCAAAGAAAATGGCTCTACTGATTGTTGTCAACATGAATTGCCCTCCTTTATTTACTACTTATAATATTATATCTCTATCAATTTTATAGTCTTATGAGTAAAAAAATTTTAGATGCTATATGTAAAAATGCCCTTTTCCAGCTGCTCTGCCTTCTCGCTTCGTTCCAGCACGTCTGCCAGGGATGTTCCGTCCAGAATTTCCGCTATTGCATCCCGCACATCCTTCATCACCAGCCGGATACCGCATGTTCTCTCATCCAGACATTCATCGCATTTTGCATAGGCGGTCTCGCTGACACAAGGAACGGGAGCCAACGGGCCGTCCAGGATTCGCACCAGTTTACCGAGGCTGATCTCCTTTGGGAGTTTGCCCAGGTAATAGCCCCCCCCTTTCCCTTTCCTGCTCTGTAATACCCCATGGTTTTTCAGTGTCAGCAGGATCAGCTCCAGAAATTTTTTCGGGATTTTCTCTTCCCTTGCCAAATCGGCAATCAGTACCGGCCCCTGGTCATAGACCTTTGCCAGGTAAATCATCGCTTTCAAGCCGTATTTTGTCTTCTTGGAGATCAATACATTACCCTATCTATTTGATAGAATAGTAATTAACATTCTTGCGTTATTTTGTAAAGAACTTTTATCACTAAAATTGCCCCCTGGGCAATTGCTGCGACTGATTACGATATGACCAAGCGCTGAGAGTGGGTGTAGACATTGAATTTTCTGCCACGCACATAGCCGATCAGGGTAATCCCCAACTGGTCGCCTATCTGTACCGCCATATCGGTGGGCGAGGTTCGTGAGGCGATGAGGCTGATGCCCAGCAGAGCTGCCTTTGCAACCATCTCGCTGGAGACGCGGCCTGAGGTGACCAGCATCTTGCCGGTGAGATCGACCCCTTTGAAGAGAGCCTCGCCGGCAATACGATCGAGGGTATTGTGGCGGCCAAGGTCCTCGGCATAGAGGAGCAAATCTTCTCCATCGCCGACGGCGGCAGAATGAATGCCACCGTGACTGCGATACTGCTCGGCCTTCTTCCCAAGATCATCCATCAGGGCAAACACTGCTTCGGGAGGAACACTCAATCCGTCAGGCTGAGACACTTTGCCGACACTGTCAGAGCCCGGCAGAGTGAAGGTCACCCCGGTACCGCAGCCCGAAGTAAGGATCGGTCGCAACTTGTCAGGCAGTTCGCCTTTGATACGGATGTTGGCGACGCCGAAGTCGTTGCAGACGCTGAACAGGACAAAGTCGTCAAGACTTTTGACGAAGCCCTGCAGTCTGAGAAAACCGGCAACCAGAAAACGCAGGTCGTGGGGTGAGGCAACCAGCGTCGCCAGTTCACGCTCATTGACCAGCAGTTTCATGGGAAATTCCTTAACCGGATGGACCTGAACCGGGGCAAGTACGCCGCCGTCATAATGATAAACAGGGATATCTTTGTTCAAAGGGAACCTCGTCGATATGGGGATTGATGAAGTTTACCGGAAGTGACGGCACAAAGACAAGGGGAAGCTTGCTGCTGCCACCCCAGCTATATATGCAAACAGCATTTTACAATGGTAAAACAATACCAGTTTTCAAGTTCATTGACAATACAAATGCCTAAGAGATATATTGATAAACAATAAATCATTGTTTTACCGAAAGGAGGCTAAGTCGCTGTAGAAAAAGCGCAGAAGCAGCGCCGGACTTCAACACGCGCAGGAGGTGAACTATTTTGCCGAAGGGAAGATGCCGCTGAATTTTTGATGAAAGGAGGCAGTCACAGAAGCAGCTTATAAATACCGGAGGAGGAAAACCAATGGGTTCCCCCTCAAAAACTGGCATTGCAAAATCCAGCTTCAGTTTTTGATATTAATTTTTATAACGAAAAATAATTTTTGATAATTTATGAAATCTTGACATATCAATAAACGGATGTATACCATTAGCGCCATTTATTGATGTTGTTTTTACTAACATGGAGGATTTAACTATGCGAAAAACCTGGCAGATCGTAAAAACGCTGATCCTGATCGGCACATCGGCACTCATTCTTGCCGCGTGTGGCGGCGGCGGAGGAGGCAGCACCACTCCTGCAGCAACAACCATCTCCGGCACAGCAGCCGCCGGCGCACCCATCATCGGCTCCGTCACCATCAAGGACAGCAAGGGAGCCACGAAAACCGTTCAAATCGCCGCCGACGGCAAATACACCGTTGATGTTTCGGACATGACCGGGCCGTTCATGGTCAGGGCCGACGGCTATGTTGGGGGCAACGAGTATCACCTCTATTCTGCAGGCACCGCGGCAGATGTGGGTGGGACGATTAACGTCACACCGCTCACCGACCTGATCGTGGCCAACATTGCTAACACCGTGGCCGCAAATTATTTCGAAAGCGGCAATTTTTCCAACCTGACCGCGACCGAGCTGAAAACCGAGTCGGATGCCCTGAAGGCCAAGCTGCTGCCGGTTCTCCAGGCGGTGGGCGTCAGCGATTCCATCGACCTCCTGCGGAGTTCGTTCAGCACGGATCATAGCGGTCTAGATGCCGCTCTCGATATAATCAAAGTTGAAACCACCGATACAACGACTGGGGCAGCTACTATCACCAATCTTATTACGAAGCAGGCCATTTCTTCTACTACCACAGCAGTTCTTACCGACACAACCAACGTTGCAACCGGCATGACCGACATCCAGAAAATCAGCGCCGGGTTCAAACAGTTTTCCGACCTCTTCGCCACCAGTCTGCCCAGTGAAACCAATGCAACCTTGCTGGGACTTTTCGACAGCGCCACCTTTCTGGATCAGGGTCAGAACCTTGCTTCATTCCTTTCCGAAATCACCACCGACAAAGAAATGATCGGCATCTCCTTTACCAACATCTCGATTCAGTCAATGGACGTAGCCAAAGGAACAGCAACAGTCGCCTTTACCGTCCTTGAAAACGGCAAGGTCTCCCTGGACGCGCCGGTTGCGTTTCACATGATCAAAAAGGCTGACGGCAAGTGGTACATGCAGGGGGACCAGTACATTGTCGGGATAGATATCGAACCGGTGGCGGAATATCATGTTACCAGTACTACACCCCAGATCATTACCGGTATACGGTTTAACATTGAAGATCGTGGTGGCCTGAATATTACAAGTGCAGTGGTGAAGGGAGCCGGGCTGCCGGTCGATGGCGTCACCCTGATCAACAATGTTGCCTACGATCAATTTCAGATTCAGAATCCAACTCAAAGCTACGGCAACCTTTACCCCTTGACCGATGCGGATATTGCTAAAATAGCCGACACGGGAGAGGCTTATACCGTAGAGTTGTACATCGGCACCAACACCACACCTGCAGCAACCTACACCGAAAAACTCGTCAAGCGTCCTTACCTGAGCACAGAATTGACGGTCGACAACTTCCCGAAGGTCACCTCACCGACAGCGACCGAGTTGTATGCTCTATTGGGATCCAGTGCCGATATCAATGATTCGGTCACCTGGACCCTGCCTAGCGGGCTCACCAATGATTGGCTGTCCGTATGGGTAGGCGACAATGCAGGCAACACTGCCAGATTTGAAGCAGGACTCCTGCCGGCCGAGACCAGCAGATCATTAGTGCTGTCTCCAGTCACCAGCACCGGGCAAAGGTTCACCATAACCTGGGGGAACATCTGGCTGGGAGCATATGACAGCTACGGTAGACAACTGGGCATATCCATGAATGCCTGGCAATGATTGCAGGAAAATTGTAAATTACTCGGCGGGGCCTTGTGCCCCGCTTTTTTTGTTTCTGGAGGATAAACTGCCGTGGCTTGGTAAGCAATCCTGTAACGGCAAATAGATGTCAAATCAAATTAAAGAAAGTGAGAGAGCAGGAGTCGGAATCGTACCGCTGCGCATGCTTGAAGAAGGGGCTTTCGCTGTGCCTCTCGGCGCGCAGCCGGTAGTAGTCCATGGGGGTGTTGATGTTGCGGAAAGATTTGAATTCGGGGTCGAAAGTGGTGATGTGCTCCTCAGTAACGATCTCCACGGTCGTTTCGCCGAAAAAGGAGGAAATCTTCTTTTCACCCCTGGCCAGGCTCGCTTCCATGGCAGCCAGGCAGCCACGGCCGTATACGGCATGGAGCGGCTCAAGACCAGCCGGGCCTCTGGGGATAACCACATCGACACTGGCAGCTTTTGAAGCCAGGTGGCGAATGAAGGCCTCGTTCAGATAGGGCATGTCGCAGGCAACGACAAAGACGGCCGGGCTCCCGCTGTGGCAGAGCCCGGCATGGATGCCGGCCAAGGCCCCCCCGCCGGCGAAAACATCCTTCACTTTCATGCAGGGAAGAAAACGGTACTGCTGTGGTGCATTGGTGACGACGATAACTTCGGTAAAAACGGCTGCCAGGTGGCCGTATACGGTTTCGATCAACCTGCGCCCCTGGTAAGGAAGTAGCGCCTTGTTGCTCCCCATCCTGCTCGACGTGCCGCCGGCCAGTATGACGCCGGTTACGTTGGGTATCTTATTTGCCACGCTCGAATCCCTCTTTGCCTGCAAGCAGATCAAGGTGAATGGTCGCCAGGTCTTCCGCTTCCAGGGGCACTTCTGAATTGCCAATCCTGGCATCCCTGGTCTTCAGGTACCTGCTGCATTTGCGGCATACATCCACTCGCGTCGGTCCTTCCCCGACCATGAAATATGACAGGGTATCCGGATCGTCATTCCCGCAATAGGGGCATTTCAACCGCTTGTAGGGCCATTTGAAGAAACAGCTGGAGCAGGAGAGAAAACGTTTGCCATCCTCTCCGCAGATTTCCCCCATGCCTGCCCTGGAGCCGCAGATGGGACAGTACCCTTCTGTCCAGCCCGAAACCTGCTCGGGAGAGATTGCCTCGGCGTAAATTCCCAGGGCAGTTTTCAACGGGATTTCCAGGACAAATTCCATGAGGGGCGAAGGGACCTCCAATTGGGCGGCAGCTTCCTCCACAGCACTTCTTTCACGGGAAAGGCAGCCGGCAAAGAGTGGTTGCAGGTCCAGGTCCCCTGAAGCGATTGCCTGCCGCAAGCGGCTCAGTTCGTCGAGCCCCTCCCTGCTCACCTGCAACATGGCTTCGATGACTACTGTGAGAAAGGCGACTGCCTGGAAAGGATCGATCTCCAGATGTTCAGTGGTGAGAAGAGGAAAGCCATTTCTCACTTTTTCCTGCACATGGTCGGCCGGTTGGTTGAAATGGATGCCTGTCCGCTCTTCCTGCCCGTCGATGACCTGATACAGGGCCTGGAACAGCGGCAGGATCTCGCCGTATTCCGGATGATCGCAAACGGTTTTGCGCAGAAACTCAAGCTTCGCTGCTGTATTGGGCATGTTCACTCCCCTGTCACTTCCTTGTACCATTTTGGATGGTGCTTCTTGGCCCAGGCACGGGAAACCTTACCCCAGAGCATTGCTTCAAGGGTGCCCGGATTGCCGATGGTTCCCAGGTAGACATGAACAACGACGAACATGGCCGACAGCACAAACAGCAGACCGTGGATGAGAAGGGACAGCTGCACGATCCAGCGGGGGAAGGCGAGGGGCCACCAGATGAAGACGCCGGTGATGCCCAGAAAGAGTGTCGCCAGGCCGATGAAGACGCCGAATACTTTTTGTCCGGCGTTGAACTTGCCCACCTTCAGGTGAATTTCTTCCCGGCTCAGGTACCCCCCGAGGTAGCGGCACCATTCCAGGTCATCACGGTTGAAATCAACGGTTCTGGCACGGTTGTGGAGGAAAAGAATGAGGGAGCTGACAAAGAAAAGGACACCGGCGATCTTATGAATGGTAATAGCCTTCTGGCCGCCGCCGAAGAGGTTGAAGTAGCCGGTAAAAAGCCGCGAGTAAAGCCCCAGTCCCGAGAGAAGAAGAGTAAAAAAGGTCGTGGTGACGAACCAGTGCAGCACCCGTTCCTTGGTATTGAAACGATCGATATAGTTACTCATGTCTTTCCTCCGTGCCGTTTCCATTCTCATGTTCAGGCCGTTTCGGCCCCACCGTCACGTAGTGGAGCAGCATGGCGCCGATACTCCCCCAGAAGCCGAGGATTCCCAAAGGCTTGACCACGTCTTTCCAGAGAAAAATGGAAAGGGGGATCGATGGCTTGGCAGGCAGACCGTAATCGGCCGGCGGCCCCTCCAGTGCATAGACCACACCGAGCCCGAGCAAGTCATTTTCGCCGTAGAGTTTCTTTTTGGCGGCCTTGGCCTTGGTAATGAGCTCGCTGCGGTTGCCGAAGGTGATGGCCCCGGTAGGACATGACTTGGCGCAGGCCGGTGCCATGCCGCCGGCAACACGATCCTGGCAGACGTGGCACTTGGCCAACTTGTCGTCAGCGCCATAACGGGGGATGTTGAAGGGGCAGGCAGAAACACAGTACTTGCAGGAGATACACTTTTCTTTGTTATAGGCGATAATGCCGTCCCTGGTACGATAGAGCGCCCCCGGCGAGGGACAGACCTTAAGGCAGCCGGCATCGCCGCAGTGCATGCAGCGCTCGTTGAAGAAGGCCCAGGTGACCCCGGCGTCGTTTGCCCTTTCCATAAAGTGGATGCGGTTATAGAGGTTGGCGGTCAGCTCTGCATCGGCAACCACCTGCTCCTTGCCCGTTTTCTCCGCATCCAGCTTGTTCCACTGCTTGCAGGCCACCTGACATGAACGGCAGCCGATGCAGCGGGAAGTATCTATAAGAAATCCTTTCCTGGTATCGGTCATGGCGCTCACCCCCTTCTCTTCAGCGTGACCATGAAGGCCTTGGTTTCCGGGATCATGGTATTGGCATCCCCGGCAGTCGGTGTCAGCAGATTGGCCGCATCCCCCACTCCCGGTGTACACCAGCCGAAACACCATGGCAGCCCAACCTGGTGCACAAGACGGTCTCCAATCTTCATGGGCTTCAGGCGCGGCGTAACCACGGCCACAGCCTCGATGCTTCCCCGGGCCGAGGAAACTACAACCTGATCGCCATTATTCAGCCCCTTCTCCTTGGCCAGTTCAACGCTCATTTCCACGAACTGCCGCGGTTGCAGTTCCAGCAGCCAAGGGGTGTTACGGGTCATAACGCCTGTCTGCCAATGTTCGGTAACCCGGTAGGTAGTCGCCACAAGGGGAAATTTGCTGTCAGCCGAGGCCAGCACATCCTCAGGAATTGTGCCATCGGCAAAGATCTTCACCGCCGGATTGATCTGCTGCTTCGACAGCAGGTTTTTCGCTACCGGCGATTCCACAGGTTCGTAATGTTCGGGGAACGGCCCATCCTTCAAGCCTGGCCCGAAGAGTGCCCCCAGGCCGTCAGCACGCATGATGAACGGCTTGCGCCCGTCCTTGGCATCGGCCATGGGTGGCCACGGCCCGTCGGGCACATCCCCTTCCCACTTGCCCAGCTTGCCGTCGGGCAGAACCGCCAGCGGGTTCCAATAAACAACCGCCTTCTTCACATTGAACGGCTTGCCCTCCAGGTTGACCGAAGCCCGATTGTAGATGATGCGCCGGTTCACCGGCCAGCACCAGGACCACTCGGGAAACATCCCCAGGCCGGTGGGGTCCTTTTTCACCCGCCTGGCCATCATGTTCCCCTTTTCGTTGTAGCTCTGGCAATAGATCCAGTTGCCGCAGGCCGTGCTGCCGTCTGCCTGCAGCTTGGCGAAGCCGTCGACCAGCTCACCCTTTTTGCCGAGCAGTTTCTTCTCCCACGGCTGCGGTGGCGGTGGCGGTGGCTCTCCAGGCTTGGCCTTGGGCTTGTCCTCCACTTCAGCAATGAAGGTACCGTTGATCTCCTTGGCCACGGCATGGATATCGACGCTGCGGATGATGCCATCGGCCCGCTTGAACCCATAGTTCCAGGTCAGGTTGAGGAGTTGCTCGGGGAGCGCGCCCCCTTCTACCTGATAAAGCCCCTTGATGCGGAAGAAAAGCTCGTTCATTATCTCCGAATCGGCCTTGGACTGGCCGAGGGGCTTCACCGCCGCATAGCGCCACTGGGCCCAGCGCCCCGAATTGGTTATCGATCCCTCCTTTTCGAAGGAAGCGGCGGCGGGAAGGAGGAAAACCTCCGTATTCACCTTGGCGGGATCCATGCCCGGACCGCGCCAGAAGGAAGCGGTCTCATTGTCGAAGAGGTTGACCGCCACCATCCAGTCAAGCCTTGACAGGGCCTTGCGCACCTTGTTGGAATTGGCGCCGGAACATGCCGGATTCTGCCCCCAGGCAAAGAAGCCGCTGAATTTCCCCTTGATCATCTGGTCGAAGATCATCAGCCACGAGCCGTTCATCCCCGGATCCAGCTTGGGCAGCCATTGGTAACCGAAATCGTTCTCCTTGGTGGCCTTGGCGCCGTAGATGGCCTTCAGGTAGCTGGCGATGTATTTGGGGCGGTTCTGCCACCAGTTGGCGCTCTGGGGGTCGTTGCTCTTCGGGGTGTACTTGGCGTTGTAGGCGGCAAGGTCTTTCAAATCAGCAGACGGCATTGGCAGGTAACCGGGAAGGATATGGAAAAGCAGGCCATGGTCGGTTGAGCCCTGGACATTTGACTCGCCGCGCAGTGCGTTTACCCCGCCCCCGGCAATGCCGATATTGCCCAGAAGCAGCTGAATGATGGACATGGCCCGGATGTTTTGGGTCCCCACCGTATGCTGGGTCCAGCCCATGGCATAGAGGGAGGTTCCCGCCTTGTCGGGGGCGCCGGTGGAGCCATATGCCTTGTACACCTCGATCAGGGTCTCCTTGGAGGTACCGGTAATGCTGGAGACCATCTCCGGGGTATAGCGGGCGTAGTGTTTCTTCAGAAGCTGGAATACGCAGTTGGGATCACTGAGGGTCGGATCGGCAAGGGGATTACCTGCTCCATCTTTCTGGAATCCCCAGGATTTGGCATCATAACTGCGCTTTTTGGGGTCGTAGCCGGAGAAAAGGCCATCCAGTTCATCGGGCATCCGGAAGGCTGCATTCACCAGAAGCGGAGCATTGGTGTAGTGCTTGACATATTCGGCGAAATAAAGGTGGTTCTGCAAAATGTAATTGATCATGCCCCCCAGGAAGGCGATATCCGTTCCGGAACGGAGGGGAGCATAAATGTCGGCCTTGGCCGCACTGCGGGTAAAACGTGGATCGACGCAGATAACCTTGGCCCCTGCATCCTTGGCCTTCAATATCCAGCGGAAGGAGACCGGGTGGTTTTCAGCGGGATTGGCGCCCATGATGAGAATAACATTTGAATTCTTCAGATCTATCCAGTGGTTGGTCATTGCACCGCGTCCAAACGACTCTGCCAGAGCCGCTACAGTTGCGCTGTGTCAAATGCGCGCCTGATGTTCGATGTACACCAGGCCCAACCCCCTTAATAGTTTTTGGTACAGGTAACACTCTTCATTGTCCAGGGCGGCGCTACCCACCGAGGCCATGCCCATGGTCCGGTTGACCGTCGCCGTCACCTCGTTTTCCACCTCGGCGTCACCCACCTTCTCTTTCACCTTGATCTTGCTGGTGGCAACGAAGCTGGCATCGCGGCTTTTCTTCACCCGCCTGGCGATCTCGTCCATGGCCCAGTCCCAGGTGACCGTCTGCCATTCCTTGGAGCCTGCCGCACGGTACATGGGCTTGGTCACCCGGGCCGGGTTATCCCGCAGCTGGAAAACCGCCGAACCTTTGGGACAGAGGGCCCCTTCGTTTATAGGATGGTCCGGGTCCCCCTCCACGTTGATCAGGTTCCCTCCCAGGGTATGCATGATCATGCCGCACCCCACCGAGCAGTAAGGGCAGATTGAAGTGGTCTCCTTGGCAAAGCGGATAGGAAGGTCCTCCGCCTTCGCCTCCAGCGGGGCCAGATCCAGCCCCAGCGCCGACGCCGCCAGACCGGCCCCTGAAAGCTTGAGAAAGTTCCTGCGCGAAACTGCCATAGCACAACCTCCTTCTGTGAAAAAAAGTCTGAAATCACATGGCAACCTGGTTTACGTCATTATAATACTATGTTTTATATTCTCAAGTCAGCAATTATTACCAACTCCACCATGGCTATTTTTAGCTATAAATTAATATGACATTGTTTTATTGGTCCAGTGAAACGATATATAGCGCTGCATATTAAAATATCGTCACATCCCTGTCGAAGCTTTAGCTATTTCCGCTTTTTCTTTCATGAACAGAAAAGAAGACCGTCTCCATGGCAAAAGGATCTGTCCGCCAGAAGGGGGCGCATCCCCTTTGACAGCCATTAAAATCTGAAATCTTAGAATCAGTAGAGAGGCTCTTTTCCCTGGATTAGACTCTATTTGCCTTAACCTGAAAAAAATGAAATTTGGGCAGAGATAGGGGACGTTGCAGCGGTCTCAGCACATTCAAGGTCATGCTCAGCCTGAAGATTCATCCAACTCACTGCCCACTGGGCGTCACATAAATAACCCATAGATTATTATTTATATTGTTAAAAATAATTGTTATGTTATTATCTGACGTATCAGAATAATATAGAGGTTATTTATATGCTACCAAAATACAAACTCATCGCGCGTCAACAGCTAGATAATACGCTGTCCTACTATGCCGCCTTAAAACAAAACTCGCCGCCGGTTAAAGGCTGGATACGGGCAATCCGTGAAGCACTCGGTATGTCGGGTAAACAACTGGCAAAGCGCCTGAATGTCAGCCAGCCGCGCATTCCCAAACTGGAACGGGATGAGCTGTCAGGCGTCGTCTCTATTAAAACCATGCGGCAAGCTGCTGAAGCACTGGATTGCGTGTTTGTCTACGCCATGATTCCCCGTACCACCCTGGAGGAAACCGTTCGAGCGCAGGCTCGCAAGGTTGCCGACGCCAGAACGCAGAGGGTGTCGCACACCATGCTGCTCGAAGCGCAGAACCTGTCTGACCAGGAGCAAAGCGCATCGATTGACGCCGCCGTTGATGAACTAGTGCAGGAAATGCCGAAAGAACTCTGGGAAAGTAAGCCATGAACATTGTTTATCCAGAGGGGGCAACACCGCTTGACGCCGACGAAGCGAAAGGTCTGCTGCTTTCTCATATCACCAGCCGGTTTGAGCTTGACCGCTGGGAACAGGAAAACATCAGCGAAGCGGAAGCATGGGCGTTTCGCCGCAAGCCGAAAGATATTCTCACCATTGGCTTCATCAAGCGGATGCACAAAAGGATGTTCGGTAATGTCTGGCGCTGGGCAGGAGAAAGACGCAACAGCGGCAAGAATATTGGTGTTGCGGCATGGCAGATAGATACCGACTTGCAAAATCTCTGCGCCGACTGCGCCACCTGGATTGAATACGGCACCTACCCACCGGATGAGATAGCAGCACGCTTTCATCACCGCCTTGCGGCAATTCACCCCTTCCCCAACGGCAACGGACGTCATGCCAGGCTCATGACCGATATTCTTCTGGTGCATCTGTTGGGACAACCGCACTTTACCTGGGGTAGCGGTAATCTGGTCAATGCCGGTGACTGTCGGCAACAGTACATCAATGCACTCCGTGCCGCAGACCGGCACGATTACAGCCAGTTGCTGGCATTTGTACGCTCATAAATCCACTAGAAGCACAAGGTATCTGCCCCCAGGGGAACTCTAAGAGTTGAAGTAGCGGCGAAAGAAATTCTTGCTCTAAAAACAACAGGGGCAGGCTTATGATCGGCCCTGCCCCTGTGGGAACAACGAAGCTCTGTTTTTTATACCTGCGACCCACCCCGATATTCGGGCTTGTCGCTCTTGGCGAAATCCGCCTTGGCTTCCCCGTGGGATGAGACATCACGGGCACCGGTACGCTCCAGGATCTCCTTTGCCCGGTCTGCCCATTCCGAATTGTCGGAATGGACCGACATGAGTATTCCCCCTTCCTTTACGCGGCCTTCATAACGCTTAGCCTCGTATTCGGGAATTCCCATTCCGACCAGTGCACCTGCTATGCCCCCTACCACTCCGCCTGCCCCCACTCCGGCCAGGAGGGCAACAATCGGCCCGGCCGCGAGGAATGGTCCAATGCCGGGGATGGCCAGCGCTCCTATGCCGGTAAGCCACCCTAAAGCGCCACCTATTGCTGCGCCTGTCCCGGCCCCGGCTGCCGTACCCTCCGGAGCCTTGGTGTGCTTCTCATGGGCAAAATCCTTTGACCCCACATTTTCAGGTAAGAGAACTGAAATATCCGTGCTTCTGAACCCTGCATCACGCAATGCGTCCACACAATTCTCCGCATCCGCCCTGTTGGTGTATATCCCGTAAACCGCCGTGTTCTTGCCTGCCATAATGACCTCCTTTTTCCCTGTAATGCCTGCCTTACAACCACTCAGGCCTGCTTTATCTCCCGGATGAGAGCAAAGATCACAGAGACTAAAAGATAAGTTTAATTATGAACAGGTACAGTAACAAGAGACCTTTCGGCTATTTAAATTCGGAAACTAAAGGGTGACACTCACCTGTCGGGCAGGTAAAGGGAAAAGGGCTTTGCTACTGCAACGTCAGCCCCTGGACCGTGACCGAGCCGGCGCTGATTGTCAGGTCTCCATTCACCACGGTCATCCCCACAACTGCTCCGTAGGCCGAATCGTAGCCGCCGGCCAGCGTCACCGCCACATTCCTTTGCAGGAGCAGGCTTTCCGTGAAGGTGGCAGCCTTGGCCTGGATGGTGCTGCCGTCGGGAGCTGCGGCATAGGCGTCGGACAGGGAGGTGAAATAGTTTTCAGGCGCACCGGAAAGCGCCACGGGGGGCTTGGTGGTAAAGGCGGCAGAAACGGTCAAGGGGCCGTTCATGTTCACTTGGCAGGGCCCGCTCCCGCTGCAGGCACCACCCCAGCCGGACAGGATGGAATCGGCTGCCGGCAACGCCGTAAGAGTGACCACCGTTCCCATGACGAATTGGGCGCTGCAGGAAGCGCCGCAGGCAATGCCGTCCGGCTGGCTGGTAACGGTGCCGTTGCCGCTCGGGGAGACAGTCAGCTGGTAGCGTGCCAATGATGAACCGCTCAAGGAGATCATACCCTGGGGTAAATCGGGGTCGTTGGAGGGGATGGACAGGGAGACGAGGAAATCGCCGCCACGGGAAGGCTGAAAGACCAGGTCGAAGGTGCAGGTGGCAATGGGGGCCACGGCCCGCCCTGAACAGCTGTCGTTCTGAATGAGGAACTGATCGGCATCGGTGCCGGACAGGTTCAAGGTGCCCAGCTGCAGATCGGTTGTGCCGTTGTTGCCTATAGTAAGCGTCCTGATAGTCGAGCTCCCCTGGGGATGGTAGCCGTAATCCTGGGGCCCTGCAGGCATAACGATTCTGGGGTACTGCATGGCCGCTTCCAGATTGACCCGCGGTTTCACATAGGTGGTTCCCAGTCGCTTTGTGGAAACAGACTGGCCGGTGGAGGTCAGCCTGCTCACCAAGTCGTTGACGGTCAGAGAGGGATGGGCACTTTTCATGGCCGCCACAACACCGGCGATGTGGGGCGCCGCCTGGGAAGTGCCGCCATAGGTGTAACCCGCTGCGTTAATCAAGGCGCCGGGAGCCAGGATAGTCAGGAAATCGGCCATGTTGGTGAAGCAGGTAACCTTGTCGGCAGCCGTGGTGGCGTCGGTGCAGCCGGCCCAGGATATGGAACCCATATTGGAGTCGTATACCGCTCCCACCGAAACGGCAGCAGGCACGCAGGCCGGCGAGGCCATGGAACCGTTGTAGGCCTCATTCCCCGAGGAAATGGCCGACGCCACCCCGGCGTTTCGCAGGTTGTTGACTATCGAGGCAAGGGGATCGCTGCTGCAGACGGCGCTGTAGCTCCCTCCCCCCAGGCTCATGTTGACGGCAGCGATATTGTAGGTGGCTCGGTTGGAGAGTGCCCAGTTGAGGGCACTCAAGAGGTCGGAGGTGTAAGCATAACCATCGGTGCGGAATACATCCAAAGCGATGATACCCGTTTCCGGAGCTACCCCGAGGATGATCCCCGCCACGTTACTGCCATGGCCGTTGCCGTCCAACTGCCCATCGCTGGGGGCAATATCCTGGGCGTAAATTACCTTGCATGATGAGGGAACCCCGGGCGCCGAGCAGCCACCGAAAGCGCTGCGAGTGTAGTCGACCCCGGTATCGAGCACCGCCACCGCCGTACCCGCCCCAGTCGCACCCATGGCCTGGGCCTGAGCGGCCCTGATCAACGGCAGGCTCTGGGATAAATGGTGGCGATGGGCACGGTTCTCACTGACGGCAACCACCTCCGGATTCTCCAACAGCACGGCCAGACCGGCAGCATTGACACGGAGGTGCAGCACCGGCGCATGTTCGAATTCCTGGAGCTGTTCGTAACCGTCCATGGGCAGGGGAGCAAGAATACTCCGCTTTTTAACCTTATACAGACGTGCCTTTTCGCTGACCAACTCGGCCGAATCCACCCCCGGCCTCTGGCCTTGACGAAGCAGCGCCACTTGGGACTCCATGTCGTCATCGGCCAGCACAGCCAGGACCTCGGCCAAGCCGTCCCGGTCGAGATTTTCCTTCACCGCAGGCGCAACGCGCCCAGCTGCCAGGTACCGCGCTATAGCCTGGTTGACAAACAGATCGGTCGTGGCTGCCACGGCATTGCCGCGCCCCGCCATCAGCACCAGCAGCAGCGCCGCCAGGTGGATTTTACATATAAGAAGCCTTGTCATTCCGCCCCGCCAATACATTGATAAACACTGTAACTTGGCAAAAGGTATAGCAATTTGCATTCCCAACGGCTCAGCGGCGAAAACGACCTCCCCTCCCCTTACTCCTTCTCGATCTTCGCCATATCCTCGCCCTGGCTGGCTTTCTTGAAGTTCCTGATACTGCTCCCCAGGGCCTGACCCAACTGGGGCAGTTTCGACGGGCCAACCACCACCAGGGCGATTATGCCTATGACTATAACTTCGGGCATGCCGAATCCGAACATTACTCTCTCCTTTTGCTTATGGCGCTGCTGTTGTCACTGCTGTGAACGACCGTCTGCTCCCCGCGCAGACTGAAGTAGTCGGCGGGGGTATTGATGTTGCGGAAGGAATTGAACCCACCGTCGAAACAGGCCACCAGACCGGCCGGCACGACCTCCACGGGAACCCCATCGAAAAAAGAGACTACCCGCTTTTTACCTGCCGCGAGGCTCTTTTCCATGCCCCCCAGGCAGCCGCGCCCATAGACCGCATGGAGTGGTTCAAGGCCGCCGTCGCTTTCGGGAATCACAACCCCGGCCGGATTATAGCGACTGGTGAGGTAGCGTATCAGTTCGTCATCCAGGTAGGGCATATCGCAGGCGACGGCAAAGATGGCCGGAGTGGTGCTGTGGAAGAGCCCGGCATGGATGCCGGCCAGCGCCCCCATGCCGGGGAACAGGTCGCAGACCGTTCGACAAGGCAGGAACGAGTACTGCTGTGGCGTATTGGTGACGACAATGATCTCGGCAAAGTGCCGGGCAAGCTGCCGATGAATCGCCTCGATGAATCGCCCGCCCCGGTAAGGGAGGAGCGCCTTATTGCTCCCCATGCGGCTGGAGGCGCCACCGGCCAGGATGACGCCGGTAACATTGGTACTTTGATTGCTGAGGTCGATGAAATTCATGACGGTTCCATTTAAAAGCTAAAAGTGAAGCTCCTAACCCTTCTCCCCGGGGAGAAGGTGGCCGCAGGCCGGATGAGGGGAAACAGCAGTGGCATTCTTCCCCCTCCCCCTGGCCCTCTCCTTTAGGCCCTATGGGTCCTCCTGGAGAGGGAACAGTCAGCTTTCCACCGCCACTACGCCCTTCTCCACCTTGCGGAATTTGTCCGGCAGGGAGTAATCTACCGTCTCCGGATGGTGCTCGAAAATGGGGAAGTACTTGGCGATGAGGACGAAGAAGAGAATCTCCGCGGCAATGATGCCGATGGTCACCATCGTCTCCAGGAGCGACGGCACGTAGGCTGCCCCTTCGTGGATCATGCCGTACATGGAGACGTTGAAGCGGTTGACCACCAGGCCGAAGATGACCAGACCGGCTGCGATGGCCCGGAGCCGGTTGTCGCTGCGCACTCTTTGTTGCAGGAACATGAAGAACGGCACGAAGACACCTATCACCACCTCGACGCCGAAGAGAATCAACATGCCGGGCCTATCGAAGAACGGGCCCTGGCTGAGAAAAACCAGGGCATAGACCTTGACCAG